>NZ_CP016615.1:350000-700000 GCF_013377275.1 Vespertiliibacter pulmonis | reverse complement strand
ATGGGAAACGGGTAAAGCTATGTTTGTATGCCTTGACAAAATTACTTGCGTGCGTATGTACAAATTGATAGAACTTTACTGGCAACAAGATATAAAAGTTAAAGAAAAAGAGCTTATGTTGGCAATTGATGAACAGGACTTAGCTTGGCGAGAGCGTCAACTAACATGGATGAAAGAATCTCGGATGGCTGTTGTAGTCAGTGAGGAACAAGGAGAAATTGCTAAGTTCGAAAAATGGGGGCTAGATATTAAACCTCATAGACAGTTGCTCAAGGAAGGGTTTGAACTTGCTGATGGTTCTCGGTTGAATATGGAAGATGCGTTTAAATCTAGTGAACATCCATTTAGAGTAGCTGTAGTGTGTGCTATGTAGTTAACTGGATTTGATGTACCAACATTGTCTACTCTTTATTTAGATAAGCCATTGAAGGCCCATACCTTGATGCAGGCTATTGCTAGAGCAAACCGAATATCAGAAGGAAAGAATAATGGGCTGGTTGTGGACTACTGTGGCATATTAAAAAATCTACGTAAAGCCTTAGCAACTTTTGCCGGAGCTGGTGATGAGGGGCACGGTGGCGGTGAAGGTGAGAGTATGCCTGCAAAGCCTAAGGTAGAATTACTAGAGGATCTAAATGAATCTATTGGTTTTGTTGTTGAGTTTTTACGCAAGCATGATTGTGAGTTAAGCCAGATTATTACAGAAATAGGCTTTGCCAAGAATGCAGTGATCGCTCAGGCCAAAGAAATTATTAATCAAAATGATGAAACGAGGAAACGTTTTGAGATAATGACCCGAGAAGTATTTAATAAGTTTAAAGCCTGTATTAATGCGGTAGGTATTAATGATTATCGTGATTTACGTGATGCAATTAACATCCTCTATAAAAGTTTGCAGGCGGATAAAGAGAAAGCTGATATTTCAGGTATAAAGCTGATATTTCAGGTATTATGAAAGATCTGTATGAGATAGTTGATGCTAGTATTGATACTACAACATATAAGACTAAAGAGCCAAAACTAGATGATGGTCGAATCTATGATATTAGCCAGATTGATTTCGAACGGCTTCGTCAAGAGTTCGCTCGATCGGAACGAAAGAATACAACGGTACAATCGCTTAAAACAGTGGTTGAGAAGAGATTAGTCCGGCTTATGATGCAAAACCCATTACGTATCGATTATCAAGAGCACTACGAAAAGTTGGTTAAGGAATATAATCAAGAAAAGGATCGTATAGTTATTGAGAAGACTTTTGAAGCCTTATTAAAATTGAATGAAGCTCTCTCCCATGAAGAGAAACGTTCAATCAGGGAAGGCCTAGATGAGGAGTCTTTAGTATTATTTGATCTCCTTAGTAAGTCTGATTTGCAGCCAAAAGATATTTCTAGGATAAAAAAATTGCCATTATATTATTAGAAAAGCTTAAGACAGAGCGGTTAAAAATTGCGAACTGGCAATAAAAAGAATCAACGTGCGATGCTGTTAAGCAACAGATATTTGACTTTCTTTATGATGAAAGAACAGGATTACCCATTGAGAAATATGAAGAGGATGAAATTTCAGATATTACTGAGCGGGTATTTCTTCATATATATAGGGCATATCCTGAATTACCTTCGCCCATGTATGGATAACGAGTTATAAGCTCTTTAATATCGAGATACTAATTATTAATACGGTGTTTATATGAATAATAGTTTTAAAGCTGTCATATTTGAGATTCATGCATAAAGGTACTTTATGTTGAGATGATGGCAGAGAGGAGATTTGTTTACGATGATAAAGAATATTCCGTATATTAAGAAGCTTGGTGTATTTGATGATTTCAATTGGGATTCCGAAGTAAGAAATAATGGTGGTTCCGTTCAAAACTTTGTTGATATTAATATTATCTATGGTCGTAACTATTCTGGGAAGACTACTCTATCCCGCATTATCCGTGCTCTAGAGACTGGTTATTTATCAGATAAATATGGGGGCCTTCATTTGAACTGAAATTTACTGATAAATCAGTCGTGACACTGGCATCCTTATCCAGCAATAGCAAGAATATTCGTGTCTTCAACGAAGACTTTATTAGAGATAACCTTCGATTTATCACCAATCCAGATGACAGTATTGAACCACTTGCTATTTTAGGTGATGACAATAATAAGATTGAACAAGAGATTAAAATTCTTGAAGTGGAGTTGGGCTCTAATGTTGAAGGTCAGGAAACTGGTCTGTTTGCAGATAAAAAACAGGCCGCTGATGAATATCATGATGCTTTAGGATCCTATAATCAGTTAAAGGATAATCTAGAAAAGCAATTGAGTGATAAAGCGACTAATAGAGATATTGGTATTAAATATAAGCCTGAACGTTTTGGTGACCAAAATTATACCATTACCAAATTAAAGACCGATATCACAACTGTTAGTAGCCCTGATTTTCAGCAGTTAACATCAGAGCAAGTGAGCGAGCACGAAAAGCTGATTGATGAAAGGGTTTTGCTTGCAATACCTAAATTTTATTCACCTCAGCTAAGTTTTTTGAGCTTGGCACAACAAGTTGAAACGCTAATAACCAAGCCCATCAGTGAGTCTGACAAAATTCAGGAATTAGTAAAAGATGCAGTGCTTAACCGTTGGGTTAATGAAGGTCGTACTAATCATCGAAATAAGCATGAAAAGTGCGCATTTTGCGACAATGAAATTTCGGCTGAACGATGGGCTGAGCTTGATAAGCACTTTGATGTAGAATCTGAGCTATTAGAAAAGTCAATTGATGCGTTACTTGCTAAGATAGAAACCGAGAATCAAAGAGTTCATGACGCACTTACCATTGATCAATCTGTTTTTTATTCCAAGTTTCACTCACAACTAACCGCCTTGGATTTAAGGTTAAAAGCAGCAATCAAAGACTATCAATTTGCTTTAGGTAATTTAGCCAAGCAGCTGAGGGCGCGAAAAGGTGATATTTTAAACGTTAAAGACTATGAGAGCCCCGCTGATGGTACAGCGAATCTAATGCAAATTTGGCAGGAGTATAGTGACCTTTGCGCCCAATCAGAGTTATTTAGCAGCTCATTAGCTGGCGAACAAACCAAGGCCAAAGCCAACTTGCGATTGAAAGAGGTCGCTGAGTATTTGCTTACGATTGATTACCAAACACAACTCAATTCAATTGAAGCCTTACAGCAAAAAAGAGACGAGGCTCAACAAGCACAAGTTATGGCTAAGAAACGTGAACTGAATGATGAAGAAAAAGGGGCTAAAAAGGTAAATGAATATCTAAATAATTTTTTCGGGCATCAATTTTTGACACTGGAGGCTAAAAAGGGTGAGGGGCCAACGCAAGATGTAAAACGTATTCGGTTTGAAGTGCTCCGTGACGGTAAGAAAGCTTATCACCTTAGTGAAGGTGAATGCAGCTTGCTGGCATTTTGCTACTTTTTGGCCAAGTTGGATGATATCGCAACCAAAGACTCAAAACCCATTATTTGGATTGATGATCCCATCTCCTCGCTCGATGGCAACCATATTTTCTTTATTTATAGCCTATTAAATGCGGAAGTGGTCGAGAAGGGTAAGTTTGCACAACTGTTTGTATCAACACACAACCTTGATTTCTTGAAATATCTAAAGAGGCTGGAAGGTAATTATTTTACTCCCGAAGGCGGCAAGGTGAAAAAATATCAGAAAGCTTACTTTATTGTGGCTAGACAAGATAAAAAATCTTCCTTACAGGCCATGCCTTCGAACTTAAAAGATTATGTGACCGAGTTTAACTACCTATTCCATCAGATCTGTAAATGTGCCTCTCTTGATACTATCGATGATACCAACTATGTGACCTTTTATAATTTTGCAAACAATGCGAGGAAGTTTTTCGAGATTTTTCTCTATTATAGATATCCTGATCAAGGTATGACGCTAAAAACCCTAAGTGCATTTTTGGGTGAAGATAGTATTCCTGCTGTCTTAATTGACAGGATTAACAATGAGTATTCTCACCTCTCAGGAGTATTTGAGAGGGGGCATCCCCTATGGAAGTGCCAGAGATGCAAATTGCCGCCAAACAAATAATTGAGCGACTCAAACAAGATAATGAACAGTTTTCTTCATTAATGAGAAGTGTTGAGGAGACGGTTTAGGAGGGGAAGGTTGAGCTAGAGACTGAGAAAAAATGGCTTGGTTTCAATTTTAATCCTATGCAGAGTAGAAATTATGACTACTCTATTTTTAAATAGAGAAAGCAGATGATAGTTTAAAACTATTTTGTTACTTTATAAACTATATACTAACTTGTGATGCCTTTACTAGTTTATATATATTTTGTCACTTATTTGGAATTGCCCTAGAAAAAATACATGTTTCATTCATTTTAGTTCACAATTATTTTGTCCGCCCACAAAATTTGGTGATTAGCGTGCCGATTCTTTATGCGGCTATTGTTCTATATTTCACTGTATTTCCTTTCTTTTACTTCCCTTTCCTAATGGTCTGACTTTTAAAAATGATAGTTATTCGTCTGATAAATTTCGTATAATAGGCAATCTTAAATTGATAAGAATGATACGCATTACTTATTTTTTAATATTTTGTGAGAGGACGTAGAAATGGAAAATCAGATCAATACTGTTGTACGCAAGGTTCATCGTTATTTAGGTTTTTTTCTTTTAGTGATTATGGCAATGTATTCAATTAGTGGAATGATATTGATTTATCGGGATATTAATTTGTTTAAATATCCTGTTCATATAGAAAAAGCATTGTCTGTGGAGCAAGCTGAAGCGATTGATTTAGGTAAAACAGATCTAGGAAAGGCGTTAAAAATTAAAGAATTTAAGATTTTAAAAACTGAGGGAGATTTGGTTTATTTTGAGCAAGGAACTTATAACAAAGCTTCTCGTATGGCTAATTATACGTTGTTGTCCTACCCAAAATGGCTACAAACATTAGTTGATCTACATAAAGGTAATTCAACTTATCGTTATGCGTGGTTGAGAACATTATTCGGTTTCTGTTTACTATTTTTTGCATTAAGTGCGTTTTTAATGTTCCCACTAAGATCGAAATTATTTACACAAGGTCGTTGGATAATTGCCGCTGGTACAGCGCTTGCATTGGTGATTTTACTCTTTTAGAGAAGGTTTAATAAACATAAATAAAAAGGCTGATATTAATCAGCCCTTTTATTTTTAATGTAAAAAATTGTGTTTATCTCACCGCTATTAAAATAGCTTAAAGCGATTTCTTATGGTTGTTTCGGTAAAGGGGAAGGTTGCACTGGTGGACTACTGTGTTGAGCTTTCATCAGTGATAAAGCCGATTGAATACTACGTTCAATAACTGTTCTGCTTGAGTCATTCTCGGGTAATAGTTTGAGCATCATTTCCCACGTTTTGGCTGCCATTTCAAATTCGCCCTTTTCAAATTGTGAAAAAGCGAGTAATCGTAATGCCCCGAGATTGCTTGGATCTTGGTTGATTATTGTAAAGATAATTTTTTCACCAGCCATTTTGTCTTTAGGATCATTAGATGACATAAGCATTTCGGCATATTTTTGTTTATATAGTAGGTTATTAGGTTTGATTTCAGTGGCTTTAGCATAACTTTCTAGTGCCATTGAGAAATTTTCTGTCGCCATTCCGATTTGTCCTAGTAAGAACCACGCACTATCATCTTGTGGGCGAGATTGTAATTCTACACGTAATGCAATAGCGAATTGATTGATTTCTTCGGAAGAAAGTGGTTCATTCTCTTCATTCTTAAGCCGCTCGTAGAAATAGTCTAATTTTTTATGATTATTTTCTACCATTGTGCCAACAAACCAAGATCCAACGTTTAGATAAACGGCTGTACTTACTGTACCAAGGGTAAGGAGTAAACCAATAAACCAAATTTTACCGAGAGAATTTTTGTGAGAAAGGGAGAGTTCGTTATCCGTTGGAATATCTTCCAAAAGGCTTTGTTGTAGTTCTAATTTTGTCTGTTCTGGATCGTCAATTATCCCCTCATTCGCCTCTCGTTCAACTTCTTGCAAGCGGTTGAAATAGAAAGCTTTATTTAATTTATCTCGTTTTTGGTTGTTAATATGCAGATTTTTTTTCAGTAGAGGATAGAATGCTATACAGCTAATTATTAGAGTGATGAAAGCTAAAATTATCCAAAATTTCATTATTTGTCCTTATTGCCTTGCTCGTTCAAAATTTGTTGAAGGCGAGTATGATCGAGATTATTTATTGTTTTTGGTGAGGAATTTTTAGCTTGAGTAGCTAATTTTCGGCGGCTAGCCATAATTAAAATCCCTATACTGATAAGCAACAATGGCATTAACCAAAGAAAAATGGTTGCTGGCGTAATTGGCGGATCATAAGTAACAAAATTACCATATCGTTCAACCATATAGTGAATGACTTCTTCTTTATTTTTTCCTTGTTTCAATAGTTCTAAACTTTTATAACGCATATCTTCGGCAATTGTTGCGTTAGAGTCGGCAATATTGTTGTTTTGGCACTGGGGACAGCGTAATTCTTGAATTAATGCTCGATAGTCTGCCTCTTGCTGAGGGCTATCGAATTGCTGTGGTTCAATGGTTGCTATACTTAGCGTTGGAAGTAGTAGAAGTAAAAGCCATTTTTTCATTTATTTTAATTTCTCATAAATCGGTTTTAAAATAGTTTGCCAGACATTTTCATTTACATCACCTGCATAGCGGTAGTGAATAATACCATTGCCATCAATAATAAAAGTTTCAGGTGCACCATAAACGCCTAGATCTAGCCCAAGAGAACCTCTTCGGTCAAAAATAACATTGATATAAGGGTTTTTGTTGTTTGATAAGAATTTTAAGGCCTTTTCTTGCTCATCTTTATAATTAACACCAATAATCTCTACTCCTTGTTTTGCAAGCTCAGTAAGGTAATAGTGCTCTGCTATACAGGTTGGGCACCAAGTCGCCCATACGTTGAGTAAACGAGGTTTTCCTGCTTTTACTAAACTATCATCTACTGTTTTTTGTGGGTCAAGTAGTGAAGGTAACTGAAAAGATGGTATAGCCTTACCAATTAAGGCAGACTCAAGAGCCTTTGGATCATCACCTTGTGCATTATTTTTTAGCTGAATAAGAAATGCGATAAGAAGTCCAAAAAAAATAATCAGGGGTAAATAAATCAGTTTAGTTTTCATAAGTAAAGGTAAGCGGTTAATTGGTCGCAAAATTTTGCATTGATTATAAAGAAAAATACGAGCTATCAAAACAGCTCGTATCCAATTATTTGATCTTGGCTAAACATTCACCCATTCGAGTTGGTTCGTTAGGGGTCAGTTGTGGATCAAACGTAATCGTATTTGCTGGAAATAGATTTATAACAGTCGAACCTAAACGGAATGCTCCCATTTCTTGCCCTTTTTTCAGATGCACAGCAGTTTCCCCTTCGGTGAGATATTCATAAATTTTTACTTCTTTACTACGAGGCAGATTTATTACTCCAGCCCATACGGTGCTAATACTTGCAGTGATAGTTGCACCGACTAAGATTTGAACCATTGGACCAAATTCTGTATTGAATTCACAAATAACCCGTTCATTTCGGGCAAATAGGTTTGGAACGTGTTCAGCTAAAAATGGATTAACTGAAAATAGCTCACCAGGTACATAGATCATTTTGCGTAAAGTCCCATCGCATGGCATATGTACACGATGATAATCACGAGGTGAAAGGTAAGTGGTGATAAAATCACCATTTTTAAATTTTTCTGCAAGTTTAGTATCGTTGGCTAATAGTGTTTCCAGGCTGAAATAATGTCCTTTAGCTTGTAGTAATTGAGCTTGTGCAATCGTACCTAGCTCACTTACTCGCCCATCTGCGGGTAAACAGAGTATTTTAGCCTCTGTATTGATTGGACGAGCATCTGCTTTTAATGGGCGGATAAAAAATTCGTTAAATGTAGCATAATCGGACGCTTCTGTTTTTTCTGCTTCGGCTAAATTTACTTGGTATTTTTTAGCAAAGAGTTTGATGATCAAATGGGTAACTACACCCCATTGACGTTCAGCTAGCCAGCCTGCAAGATGAGTTAAACCAAATTGTGGCATTAAGTATTGAAAAGCAATTTTTACTCGCTCCCAATAACTTGGGCGAGGGTAAGATTGTAATGACATTGTTGTCCTTTTTACGATAATAGGTATTTAAAGATCGAAAGTATAGCAAAAGCTGTCAAGTTTACAATGTTGCTTACCCAAGCCTTGTATTGCACTAGTTATAGCGTTACAAGCGGTTAGATTATTCTAAAATAATGCGATCTCGATTTTTTTCTAAGGTTGCTTTGCCAATACCGGATACTTCTGTAAGTTGCTCAAGAGCGATAAATTTGCCGTTTTTCTCTCGATAATCCACAATGGCTTGTGCTTTTTTTGCTCCAATGCCAATGAGTTTATCTTGAATTTCCGCCGCACTAGCGTTGTTGATATTGAGTGAGTTAGGGTTAAGTGCAGTATTATTTTGGGGTAGTGCGGTTTTTTCCACATTATGTGCTTGATGTGGTTGTGCTATTTGGGGTTGCTCTACTATTTGTTTTGGTTGTTCTACCCCTTGTACTACGGTTTGTTGTTGTACAACTGGTTGTACCGCTTGTGCTGGTGAGGTTTGAAGGTTTTCATCTGCTAAGGTAAAAGTAGATATAAAACCCAATAGTAGTGAGAGACCTATTTTAGTTACATTTTGGCTGATGTTTTTTGAAAGATTTTTCATAGTAACTCCTTTTTGGAATAATAAAATAAGAATGTATAGCAATAGTTACGATAGAGATTAGCTCTTTGAGTTACAAGAATGGCTAATAATTTTTGCGATAGAGATCGAGAAAATCATAAAAACTAGTCAATGTCGGGAATGATTGAGCGTTGTTTTTGTCATAATACGAGCGATAATTAGCAGCTATAAAATTAACCATTATAATAAGAAAAATCGTGCTGAAATTTAATAAATCCATTAGAATAAACAATTAGATTTTTTGTAATTTCCCTTTTGGAATAGTGTAATGAACCCATATAACCAACGTAAAGAGCCAGTTTTTGGCCAGCCTAATGTTTCAACTACTGATGAGGTAAATGAAGCCGAAAAGAAAGCAAATCAAATTGCTGAAGAAGAAAATGTAAAGCCAGAAAAGCCAAAAGTTGCATTTTCATTGCATACTAAAAATGCACCAAATTACACCTTTACCCCTGTAATGAAGCGTCCAGCTGACAGTGCCCAAGTATTATCAACTTTAGAAGAAAAAGCAGAGCAAACAATGTCTAATGAAAAAATGCCAGTAAATGAATCAATTTCACCCGTTTCACCAGAGACAAAAGCTAAAACAAATGGTGGTTTTACCTTTGCCCCCGTAACAGAAGAGCATCAGGTTACTGAGCCATTAAAAACGGAAGAAAAAAAAGAAACGGTAGCTCCAAATGAGCCTGCCGTTGATAGTAATACAGTTGAGCGAGTTATTCCAGCAACAGCTGCAAAAGTGAGTAAAACCAATATTGATAAAGTGCCATCAAAATATCGTCGTTTAATTATTGTACTGCTCTTATTGTTGTTGGTTGGCATTGCGATTGTGTTATTAAAACCAAAAACACCAGAAAGCGTAGAAACATTGCAAGAGCAAGGATCTAGCTTACCGATTGAGTTCCGCCCTGTTGATGAAGAGGAAGCAAAACGAGCAGAAGCTCAAGCGAAAGCACTGCAAGAACAAGCTCAACAATCTACTGAAATTGCTGTACAGCCCAATGTTAATGAACAGTCTGTACAGTCGGTACAAAATAGTTCTGCGGTGGAAAATGTTGCAGATACTCAAACACAAGCAGTGCAAACATCTCAAACTGCAACAGTTGAACAACCGACAGCTAAACCTGTGGAACATAAGCCTGTGGTTACGGTAGTGCGTAAGCCAGAAACAGCAGGTAGTGTCATTTATCAGCCAGAAGTTGTGACTAAACCGACTAAAGTTGTTCAAGCTGTTCAGCCGAAAAATGTTCAACCGAAACCAACGGTACACGCAGTACAGCCTAAAGCTGTTGAAGTACGAAAACCAGTAGAGGTAGTAAAAGCGGTAGCTCCAACCCCTGCTGTAAAAGCTATACCTGCTCCAACTAAAGTTGCAGCAGTTGTTGCGAGTAAGACATTAACGGTGCCGAAAGGAGTTTCATTAATGCAAGTTTTCCGTGATAATAACTTGAATATCTCAGATGTAAATGCAATGAGCAAAGTAAATGGCATTGTGAGTAATTTAAAAGTCGGTGAACGAGTGACCGTACGTTTAGATAAAAATAACCGTGTTGTTGAAATGAGTATTGGCTCGGGTGGTAAGTTTATTCGCCAAGAGAGCGGTAGTTATATTTATAGATAAAATTAGTGATAAAGAGCAACGAAGAGTTGCTCTTTTTTTGTTAATAAAATTAGGTATTGCATTGAAGTATTGATAGGGACAGTGATGAAATTATTACCGAGAGTAGGAATGTGTATGTTAGTTCTATCGCTAACAGCTTGTACAATGACCACAATTTCTCCGATTGAGCAAGTCCAAAAAAGTATCGGGAAAGAGGGGGAACTAGAGCCTAAGCAAAGCGTGAAATCGGCCAGAGTAGAAAAGCAAGATCGAGTAAAGCTACCAGTGGTGCGAGAGTATGTTTGTCAGCAACAAAAAATAGTACGTGTTCAGCCCTTATCTAAGAAAAAAAATAGCCCGATTACAGTGAGCTTTGAACAAATGTCTTATCAATTGTCGCCAAAAGTATCAAGTAAAGGGAAAAAATATAGCAATATCCGTTGGATCTGGTTGGAACGTTTTAATGGCCAAGCAATTCTGAGCGATAGTAGCAATCAACCGCTAGCAGTTGGCTGTATAAGAAAATAGGAAAGTGAAATGAATATTTTAGTGATTGCTCCGTCTTGGGTGGGTGATATGATGATGTCGCAAGCCTTATATCAACAGCTTAAGGTGAACTATCCCGATTGCCAAATTGATGTAATGGCACCTGATTGGTGTCGTCCGTTGTTAGATAGAATGCCTGAAGTACGTAAAGCAATTTCAATGCCGATTGGACACGGTTCTTTTGCTCTATGCAAGCGGTATGATTTAGGTAAAAATTTGCGTAATCAATATGATCTGGCGATTATTCTCCCCAATTCGCTGAAATCTGCTTTTATTCCTTTATTTGCTAAAATTAAGCAACGCCGAGGTTGGAAAGGGGAAATGCGTTATGGTTTGCTTAATGATCTGCGTAGCAATAAACGGGATTACCCAATGATGGTACAGCGTTATATTGCATTAGCTTATGAGCAAGGGAAAGTGCCGATTGAGCCTCAATTACCAAAAATTTATCCCTATTTGCAAGTTAATGCGGAGCAGATCACCCAAACTAAAATACATTTTGTAAAGCAGTTTGATTATGCGGAAAATCGTCCAGCTATCGCTTTTTGCCCAGGAGCAGAATTTGGACCAGCCAAACGTTATCCTGATTATCATTATGCGAAATTAGCAGAAATGTTAATTGAACAGGGATATAGTATTCGGTTATTTGGTTCAAAAAAAGATGAGTTAGTGGCGGAAAAAATTTGCTTTGCTTTACCCAAAGATATTCAACGTTACTGTGTAAACCTAGCGGGGCAAACGGATCTCAATCAAGCGGTCGATTTATTGGCTGATTGTATTGCTGTAGTGAGCAATGATTCAGGGCTGATGCACATCGCAGCTGCGTTAAACCGACCGCTTGTTGCTCTTTATGGTCCAACAAGCCCACAATATACGCCACCGTTATCTGATAATGCGGTGATTATTCGTCTTATTGAGGGAGATCTCATTAAAATTCGCAAAGGAGAAGGGGGAGATGGTTATCATCAAAGTTTAATTGATATTCCACCTGCAATGGTATTTGAAAAGCTCCAAATGTTATTGAAAAATCAAGAAAATAGCCATTTATAATGAAAATTTGTGTTATTAAAACCTCTTCGATGGGTGATGTTATTCATACATTACCAGCTTTGACAGATGCTCAAAATGCAATCAGTAATTTGCAGGTCGATTGGGTAGTTGAGCCTGCTTTTGCAGAAATTCCCCGTTGGCATTCAGCAGTAAACCAAGTTATTCCCTTTGCTTGGCGGGAGTGGCGTAAGCGGCTATTTCATCGGGAAACTTGGCAAGCGTGGAAAGCCTACAAACAGCAACTGCAAGTAGAAAAATATGATGCGGTTATTGATGCTCAAGGCTTACTTAAAAGTGCAATGTTGGCAACTCATTTAGCCCAAGGGGTTAAATATGGTTATGATAAAAAGAGTGCACGAGAACGATTTAGCACTTATTTTTACGATAGAGCCTTTAATATTCCTTATCAACAGCACGCTGTTGAACGCATTCGTAAACTGTTTTCGATGACATTAGGCTATCCCCTCCCAACTACGATAGGCGACTACGGGCTTGCAAAAAATAGATTAGATCTAACCGCTTGTTCCCCTTATTTGATTGCTATTCACGCTACAACCCGAGCAGATAAACATTGGAAAGAGCATTATTGGCTGGAGTTGTTTCATCGACTTGCTTTGTTTAACATAGAAATTCGCTTGCCTTGGGGAAATTTAGAAGAGTTTAAGCGAGCAACACGGTTAGCACAACAGTGTGCAAATATTCGAGTGCTACCGAAACTTACATTAACAGAGCTGGCGAGTGAAATTGTAGGTGCAAAAGGAGTTATTTCGGTGGACACAGGATTAAGCCATTTAACCGCAGCATTAGATAAAGTTAATGTGGTTTTATATGGTGCAACTGATCCAAAATTGATCGGAGCTTATGGCAAACATCAGATCTATTTACAGGCAGATGGAATGGATAAAATTCTGCCAGATCAGGTTTTTCAGGCAATAAAAAAGGCGATTTAATCGCCTTTTGTTTTTATTATCGTGTACCGTAAACAACAATAGTTTTACCGTGAGCGGTAATTAACCCTTCGTCTTCCAGCATCTTTAAAATTCTGCCCACAGTTTCACGAGAACAGCCAACCATTTGCCCAATTTCTTGGCGGGTAATTTTGATTTGCATTCCTTCTGGATGTGTCATTGCATCGGGTAATTTCGCTAAATTCATCAGAGTTTGTGCAATTCGTCCTGTAACATCTAGAAAAGCAAGGTTACTTACTTGACGAGAGGTCATTCGTAAACGACGCGCCATTTGAGTGGAAAGATACATTAAAATATCTGGATTAAGGTGAACTAATTGTTTGAATTTTTTATAAGAAATTTCGGCAATTTCACAGTTGCCTTTAGTGCGGACCCACGCAGTTCGAGGTTGTATTTTATCTTCGAATAACCCAATTTCACCGACAAACTCACCTTGTCCAAGGTTAGTAAGTAGCATCTCTTTTCCTTCATCATCTTTGATAAAGACAGAAACTGAACCGCTAACAATATAAAATAATGAAAGGGATTCTTCCCCTGCATTAATGAGCGTATATTTTGCTGGGTAACGATGAATATGACAATGGCTTAGAAACCATTCAACAATGGGATCGTGAACCGAAGGAAGTGGACTGACATTTTCAAGTTGAGCAGTAGAAATTGAAACATCTTGCATAACAGTGTTGAAATCCATTAAAAGTATTCATTTTATTTACGGAATTTTAACATAGTTCCGTCTATTCCCCTAAAAAAGATTTTTTATCTTTAATATCAAGGCTTTGATGAAGTTCTGACCAAACAATAACGACTTTATCTGCCTGTAATTGTGCCAGTAATCTTGTGCGTTTTTCCTCAAGGGAAAGTTCTCGTTCGCCATAGTCTGTGCCTTCTCGTAAAATAAAGGAATCCAGTACATTGTAAAGAGTATCTTGCTCAAGGGCTTGCCAAGGGATAATCATATTTTTCTAATTTCCTAATAGAAAAGAGGCTTAATTAAAGCCCACTGTTTTTCAAAATGATGGTGTTGATTAAAACTAAAATTTGAACGGACTAAGCGTAAACACTGTCCTTCGCAGAAATTGACTAAATAGCCTGCTACTGCCCGTTCATCAGGGAATGTTTTACCTTCTCGTAATTTTCGCATTTGGAATAAATTGATAAATTGTAGTTCTAAGCGATCGAAAAATTTTGCAATACGGTGGGTGAGCAGGGTATCTTCAAACATTAAAGCGTGCCCTGTTAAAATGCGGGTGACGCCAGGGTTCTTTTGCGCAAATTCCAAGATAGCTTGCAGAATAGCTTTCACGGCATCTTCCGTATTTTCTTTACGTTTACTGGCATTGATATAGCTAGTAAGTGTTAGCTCTATTTGTTCAATTAAAGCTTCAAACATTTTAGTTTTACTTGGAAAATAGCGGTATAACGCTCCTTCTGAAACGCCTATGGCAGCCGCTAATCGTTCGGTGGTAATGCGTTGCATTCCATCTTCTGAGTTGAGCAACCCGATCAGGACTTCAAGGACTTGCTGACGGCGTTCTTTTACTGATTTTTTAGGCATTTTTATAGTCGGGGCTATCACATTTTCTCCTTGCAAAATATCACCAAAAATGATCGCTTGTATTCGTATAATTATTGTTTACCTGAATGACCGAAACCGCCTTCACCTCGTTCAGTGGTAGAAAATTCTTGAACAATATTAAAGTTGGCTTGCACCACAGGAACAAAGACTAACTGTGCAATTCTATCACCAATTTCAATGGTAAACGGTGTGTTGCTTCTATTCCATAGAGAAACCATTAACGGACCTTGATAATCAGAATCAATCAGTCCGACTAAATTACCAAGCACAATCCCATTTTTATGCCCTAATCCAGAACGAGGTAAAATAACAGCGGCTAAGTTTGGATCGGCAATATAAACTGAAATCCCTGTTGGAATTAACACAGTTTGTCCTGCCTCAACGGTGAGGGGGTGTTCGAGTAGCGCTCTTAAATCTAACCCAGCAGACCCTTCGGTCGCATAGGTCGGCAGGGGAAATTCTGAACCAATACGGCTATCTAAAATTTTTAAATCAATTTGTTTCATATTTATTTTCCTAATTTGATTAGAGAACGTTTTAAGTAGTTTTTAGAATTTCACAGGATAGCTAGCCAATTTTCTTGAGTTTTTACTAACTCCCATTTGTAGTAGAGCTCAAAGAGAGCTACGATTTCATTTTCGGTTACAACGAACTCCGTTGGATTATAACTAATGATGAGCTGATGATTCTCAACAAAATGAATAGGTGCATAAAATTAGTATCTTTCAGATTCGCATTTATACCAATTTGCGTAATGTTCATATTAGTCAGTAAGCGAATATGACAGCATTCTGTATATTGGGAAAAATGCCTTCTCTCTGATGCGTTTTAGTCGTAATCAGCTACATAAATTAATCTTGTTTATACTGTTTAATAATTTCTTCAACTAGGGTAGTGGCTAATTCTGATTTAGTTGCAAGCGGCAAGATTTTCTCACTGTGTTGCCAAAATAGATGCAAGCTGTTTTGCTCTGAACCAAACACTTTTCCGTTTGATACATCATTGGCACAAATAAGATCTAATTTCTTACGTTGAAGTTTTGCTTTGGCATATTCAGTAACGTTTTCTGTTTCTGCAGCAAAGCCAACAGTAAAAGGTCTATTTTGCGTAAGATTAGAGATATTAGCGATAATATCGGGATTTTTAACCAATTTTAGCGTTAATTCTTCCTGATTATCGGTTTTCTTTATTTTCTGATCGGCGATAATTTCTGCACGATAATCTGCAACGGCTGCACAGCCGATAAAAATGGCAGATTTTTGAGCAAAACTTACCGCTTGCTGTTCCATTTCTAACGCTGAAATAACATCAACACGAGTTACATTTTTAGGCGTTGCTAAATTTACTGGACCTGCAATAAGGGTAACCTTTGCCCCCCGTTTGGCAAAGGCCTCGGCAATCGCAAAGCCCATTTTTCCTGAACTATGGTTGCTGATATAGCGCACAGGGTCGAGGGCCTCTCTAGTTGGGCCTGCAGTAATTGTAACAGTTAAGTCATTGAGATCGGTCGTTTGGGTAAAATATTCTCGAATAGCGTGAAAAATTTCACTCGGTTCGGACATTCTGCCTGAACCAATATCGCCACAAGCTTGAAAGCCATCATTAGGACCAACAGTTAGTACTCCTTGTTTACGCAATTTTTTCAGATTTTTTTGTACTACAGGTTGTTTGTACATTTGTTGGTTCATTGCTGGTGCGAGTAAGATTGGTGCAGTTGTTGCTAAACAAAGGGTGGAGAGTAGATCATTTCCCATTCCTACTCGTAGTCGAGCAATAAAATCGGCACTGGCAGGGGCAATAACAATTAAATCAGCCCATTTAGCTAATTCAATGTGTCCCATTGCGAGTTCTGCTTGGGGATCGAGTAATGAAGTTGCAACGGCATTGCCTGAAATGGCTTGTAGAGTAAGAGGTGTAACAAAGGCTTCTGCTGCAGGGGTTAGCACAACACGAACCTCAGCTTCCGCAGTTTTAAGTTGACGGATTAGTTCGATGGTTTTATAAGCGGCAATTCCACCCGTAATGCCGATAACAATTTTTTTATGGCTTAACATTGCTTTCACTACCTATATGAATTTAGATTTGAAAAATGATGCCCTATTCTACGCAAATAGGTGCTCACTCTCAATCGGTTATTTTTGCGATTATTGTCGTAAAATAATGAAATGTCTTTTGTTTGTCAGTCGTATTTTTCCTATCCTTTCGACTTAAAATAATGAGTTAATTGGATAAATTATGTGTAAACAACAATCTACGAATGATTGTGAGCAAATGCCTCGTGAAAAATTATTGGCTCAGGGAGCTGAGTCGTTAAGCGATCAAGAGCTACTTGCAATTTTCTTACGAACAGGGATTAAAGGTACGCCTGTTTTGACTTTGGCTGAACAAGTGTTGGAACATTTTGGTTCATTGCGAGGGCTGTTAATGGCAAATATTGATGATTTTTGTCAAGTAAAAGGGCTTGGTAAAACACAATATATCCAGTTGCAAGCAACAAAAGAGATGACAAAGCGGCATTTAGCTCAGCAAATGCGAATGAATAGTACGATAAATGAACCTGATTTAGCAGTGATGTATTTCCAAACGATGCTGGAAGATGATGAACGTGAGGTGTTTATGGTGCTATTTTTAGATAATCAACATCGGCTACTTCGTCAGGAAAAGTTATTTTTTGGTACAGTTAATCAGACCTCTGTTCACCCTCGAGAAATTATTAAAGCGGCATTGAAATGTAATGCTGCTGCTATTTTAGTAGCGCATAATCATCCATCGGGAACTTGTAAGCCGAGTGAAGCTGATCGTTATATGACGAGGCGGATTGAAATGGCATGTGAATTAGTGGATATTCGGTTAGTTGATCATATTATTATAGGAAAAGGTGAGTATTTTTCATTCGAAGAAGATAAACTTCACCGTGAAATTGAACAAATTTCCCCTTGAATGCCCAGGGTAAATTCAGTATAATTCTCAATCTTTAAAATAGTCTGTGGGTCGGGTTGATATACCTGACGAGGTAGTCGGTAGAATTTAGTGCTGATAACCCGAACCATTTAGCTTAAGCTTAAGTAATCATTGGAGAATTTCAAATGTCTAGAGTCTGTCAAGTAACAGGCAAGCGTCCAACCGTTGGTAACAACCGTTCGCACGCGATGAATGCGACTAAACGTCGTTTTCTACCAAATCTTCATACTCACCGTTTTTGGGTTGAGAGTGAAAAACGTTTCGTAACTTTACGCTTAACAGCTAAAGGTATGCGTATCATTGATAAGAAAGGCATTGATGCAGTATTAGCTGACATTCGTGCTCGTGGCGAGAAAATCTAAGGAGCTAAACGATGGCAGCTAAAGGTACTCGTGAGAAAATTAAATTAGTTTCAACTGCTGAAACTGGTCATTTCTACACAACGACTAAAAATAAACGTAATATGCCAGAAAAAATGGAAATCAAAAAATTTGATCCCGTTGTGCGTAAACACGTTCTTTATAAAGAAGCAAAAATTAAATAATTTGTTTCGGAATAAATAAAACCCAGCTTTTGCTGGGTTTTTTGTTTGTAAATTATGGATAAAATCAGGTTATTTGTTCTAAAAATACTTTTATTTTTACTGAAAAAAAGTACCATTGCTCTCTCTTAAATATTGTTTGATATTTAAGATCTGTTTCCAACCTACCTCTTTTCAGGGGATTTAGGGCAAAAACAAAAAAGCTGAAACGCTTTTTTTAATAAGTAGCGAGTCAAATGCCCCAAGGCATCTATTCTTTAGAAATAGAAAGCTTAGGCTTTCCGTAAGGCACCCGACTTATTTTTTTAACCTCTTATAGAAGGTCTTTTCTTAAAATGACAAAAATCCCAGTAATGCCTGTCCAAACCAGCAATGATTATTATCTTACCCGCCAAACTGAAATGGAATCGAATGTGCGTAGTTATCCACGCAAATTACCGCTTGCGATTGCAAAAGCTCAAGGCTGTTGGGTTACTGATGTTGAAGGTAATGAGTATCTCGATTGTTTAGCGGGCGCAGGCACTTTAGCACTAGGACATAACCACCCTGCGGTTATTCAAGCAATTCAAGGTGTTTTAGCTAGTGGATTGCCATTACACACCCTTGATTTAACCACACCACTAAAAGATGCATTTAGTGAAGAGCTACTCTCATTTTTTCCTAAAAATGAATACTGTTTGCAATTTTGTGGCCCATCAGGTGCTGATGGAACAGAAGCTGCGATTAAATTAGCTAAAACTTATACAGGCAGAGGAAATGTAATCTCTTTTTCGGGAGGCTACCACGGTATGACTCACGGATCATTATCAATGACAGGAAACCTCAATGCGAAAAATGCTGTTCAGAATTTAATGGCAGGCGTACAGTTTATGCCATATCCACACGAATATCGTTGTCCGTTAGGCATTGGTGGCGAGGCGGGCGTGGACGCATTAACCTATTATTTTGAGAATTTCATTGAAGATGTTGAAAGTGGTGTTGTTAAACCAGCTGCAGTGATTCTTGAAGCTATTCAAGGTGAAGGTGGAGTGGTAATTGCACCTGCTAAATGGCTACAGAAAATTCGAGAAGTAACAAAAAAACACGGCATTGTGCTGATTTTAGATGAAGTACAAGCAGGTTTTTGTCGTTCAGGGAAAATGTTTGCTTACGAACACGCAGGTATTGATCCTGATATTGTGGTGATGTCAAAAGCCATTGGAGGCAGTTTACCTTTAGCGGTATTGGCGATTAAAAAAGAGATTGATGTATGGCAGCCAGCGGGGCATACGGGAACATTTCGTGGCAATCAAATGGCAATGGCGACAGGCTATGCTTCATTAAAAATTATGAAAGAGCAGAATTTAGCCCAAAATGCACAGGAACGAGGCGAGTTTTTAATCGCTGAATTGCAAAAGTTGGCACAAACCTACCGCTGTATTGGAAATGTGCGGGGAAGAGGTTTGATGATTGGTATTGAAATTGTTGATGAACGTCAGCCACAAGACCGTCTTGGTGCTTATCCTGCGGACGGAGCATTAGCTGCTGAAATTCAAAAAGCCTGTTTTCAGCATAAATTGCTTTTAGAACGAGGCGGACGGGGTGGTAATGTTGTGCGTATTTTATGTCCTTTAATTATTACCCAAGCAGAATGTGAAGAAATGATTAAGCGTTTTTCACAAGCGGTGTGTGATGCATTAAAAGCGGTTCGTTAATTTTAACTTTACTAGGCGAGATTTAGGCTCGCCTTCATTCAATTAATACAAAATCGACAAGGGCTGATTGTTTAACCCAATTAGGAATGCTTAAATCGGGTAATATAGCTATGCGGGTTAAGCAGTTTTCCTCTGAATAATTTAGGATACAGAATGACAACTTTTGCAAAACATAAACAAGCCTTGCTGTGTAATGATCAGCAAGCCATTCAAGATTATGAAATGGCAATGGAAACGGCGGTAAAAGCGGTAAGTAGCTGGTTGAAAAATAAAAAAATGTACACGGGTGGTTCGATTAAACAGTTACGTTCTGCGATTGAATTTATCCCTTCAAAAGAAGGTTTAGGAATAGAAAAATCATTAGAGCGGTTAGTTGAACTCTTTTTAAATAAAAGTTTGAAAGTTCACCACCCTCACTCGTTAGCACATTTGCATTGCCCGACAATGGTAACAAGCCAGATTGCGGAAGTTCTCATCAATGCGACTAATCAATCAATGGACTCGTGGGATCAAAGCCCTGCGGGTTCTTTGATGGAAGTTCAGCTAATTGAATGGTTACGAGAAAAAATAGGCTACGGAAAAGGGCAGGCGGGGGTTTTTACATCAGGTGGAACGCAATCTAATTTAATGGGGGTATTGCTTGCCCGTGATGCCTGCATTGCCAAGCATTGGCAGACGGCAGATGGGAAGCCGTGGTCTGTGCAGAAGGAAGGCATTCCCGCAGAAGCAATGCAAAAAGTGAAAGTAATCTGTTCGGAAAATGCTCATTTCTCTGTACAGAAAAATATGGCGATGATGGGAATGGGATTTCAGTCCGTTGTTACTGTGCCTTGTAATGAAAATGGGCAAATGGACGTAGCCGCATTAGAAAAAATACTTGGGGATCTTACCGCTGGTGGAAAAATTCCTGCGTGTATTGTGGCAACGGCAGGTACAACCGATGCGGGTGCAATCGATCCGATTAAGCAGATCTGCAAAATTGCTGAACAATATGATGCGTGGGTTCACGTTGATGCGGCATGGGGCGGTGCATTATTGCTGTCTAATGATTATCGGCATTGGCTTGATGGGATTGAATTGGCGGATTCAGTTACCTTAGATTTCCATAAGCATTTCTTTCAAAGTATATCTTGTGGTGCGTTTTTACTTAAAAATGAAACAGAGTATCGTTATATTGATTACAAAGCAGATTACCTTAATTCTGAATATGATGAAGAACACGGTGTGCCGAATTTAGTGTCGAAATCTTTACAGACTACACGCCGTTTTGATGCCCTTAAACTATGGTTTACTATTGAAGCGTTAGGTGAAAAGCTGTACGGCTCAATGATCGATCACGGTATCAAATTAACACAAGAAGTCTCTGATTATATTAAAGCGACAGAACATTTAGAAATGTTAGTTGAACCACAATTTGCTTCGGTCTTATTTCGTGTCGTGCCTAAAAATTTTCCTGAACATTTAATTGATAGCTTAAATCAAAATGTTGCCGATGAGCTTTTTGCAAGAGGGGAAGCGAATATAGGCGTAACAAAAGTGGGTGATCATCAGGCGCTGAAGATGACTTTACTCAATCCTGTGGCAACATTTGATGATGTGAAGGCATTACTCACACAAGTGTTGCAACAAGCAAAACGAGTTCAAGGGGCGATAGTGCAAGGGGAATATACGCCAGTTATTGATTAAAATGGTTAGAAATAAGGCGTTGATATGATATTTTTGAAGGGTATTTTACCTGCTAATATGCTGTTTATTGTTTAAACTTACCGCTTGTTATTTAGGGATTATAATGAATAAAGCAGAGAGAGCATTGGTAAGATATCTGAAACAAATTTCAGCATTTACCTTGATCTTTAATGGCTTTATCGGTAAAATCAACGCCCTATTTTTATGATCCCTTATTTGGCTATTGCCAATAAATTTAAATTACTTAGGTAGATAACAAATGAAACGTACATTTCAACCATCTGTATTAAAACGTGCTCGTACTCACGGTTTCCGTGCTCGTATGGCAACTAAAAACGGTCGTCAAGTATTAGCACGTCGTCGTGCTAAAGGTCGTAAGTCTTTATCTGCATAATTGTAGATAAACAGCCAAAACACATTGTGTGAATAAGCTAACTTTTTCTCGGGAGCTACGTTTGTTAGCTCCCGTTCAGTTTCAAGCGGTTTTTGAAAAACCCCTTCGAGCAACTACACCTCAACTTACTTTACTCTCTCGTCAAAATACGGTTGAAACTGCCCGTTTGGGGCTTACTGTCGCTAAAAAGCATTTAAAAAGAGCACATGATCGAAATCGTATCAAACGAATTGTGCGAGAAAGTTTCCGTTTAAAACAATATGAATTACCAAATTATGATTTTGTTTTTGTTGCAAAAGCAGGTATTGGTAAATTATCCAATCAGGATTTATTTGAGGTTTTAGAAAAATTATGGAAACGCCACATTCGTCTCGCCCAACAAGTACAAATCGAGCTATTAAACCAAGCCTAGTTGCTTATTTTCTTATGGGGGCTGTGCATTTTTACCGTTATGCGATTAGCCCGATGCTCGCTCCTCGTTGTCGTTTTTACCCAACCTGTTCTCAATATGCTTTAGAGGCAATTCAACTGCATGGAGCGTTTAAGGGCGGTTGGTTATCTATAAAGCGGATTATGCGATGTAATCCGCTTAGTGAAGGGGGAGAAGATCCTGTTCCACCTAAATGTCATTGTAAAAAATAGCGTTTATTCGACCGCTTGTAAGATTAATTTCCCATTAAATCGTTCGGTAATTTCCTGTTCAATTTTTGATAATTCTGTTGGGTTTATCCCAATTACTAAGTGAACACCTTCTCCAAATTGTTGTTCCAGAATTTCAATATCCCAGTGAGCAATTAAATGCTGTAAGCTATGGAATTGATGATAATCACATTGCAAGCGGTAGCTTTTGCGTAAGATTTTGCAGGTCTTTTCAATAAGGGCTAATGCCTGATGTACCCCATTACCATAAGCTCGGACTAACCCGCCAGTACCAAGCAGAATGCCCCCCGAATATCGGACAACAACCGCACTTACTTCGCCTAATTGACTGCCTAATAAATAATTTAACATCGGCTTTCCCGCTGTGCCTGAAGGTTCACCATCATCGGAAAAGCCGTATTGTTGCGAATCATTAGGCGCTCCCGCAATAGAAGCCCAGCAGTGATGACGAGCATTTGGGTGCAATGTCCTAATTTCTGCCCAAAATGCTTTCGCTTGTTTCATACCTTCTGTATGACGAATATAAGTAATGAACTGACTTTTTTTGATCTCTTCTTTGAAAATAGCTTCGGTTTTAGGGATAAAGAATTGCATAATTTAGTAATGATTTTGTAAAATTTTTGTGATCTTTGTCATATTATGAAAAGAAATCGATTGCCTATTAAATTAAACTCAAGTATATCTACATTGTTTTGTAATGTGGTGATATTTATTCCGCATTCTATTCTTTCCTGATAAGAGGATCTATTAGATGAAAAAATTATTCAAATATTCTTTATTTGCAACCTTAGCAGTTTCTGCTATTTCTGCTCAAGCAGAAGATAGATTTATTACTATCGGCACAGGTGGTCAAACAGGTGTTTATTATGTTGTTGGGCAATCTATTTGCCAATTAGTAAATCGTAGTACCGCACAGACACATGTTAAATGTAATGCGCCATCAACAGGTGGTTCAGTTGCTAATTTAAATTCAATTGCGGATAAACAGATGGATATGGGAATTGCACAATCTGACTGGCAATTCCACGCCTACAATGGTTCAAGTTCTTTTGAAGGCAAGAAAAATGATAAACTTCGTGCTATTTTTTCTATTCACCCAGAACCGTTTACTGTAATGGCTCGTGATGATGCATCTATCAATAGTTTTGATGACTTAAAAGGTAAACGTGTGAATGTGGGTGATCCAGGTTCAGGTACACGGGCGACGATGAACGTTATTTTAAAGGCGAAGGGCTGGACAGATAAAGAATTTAAAGTGGCATCAGAGTTAAAGCCATCAGAAATGGCATCTGTGATGTGTGATAATAATTTAGATGCAATTACTTATAACGTAGGTCATCCAAACGGTGCTTTAAAAGAGGCTGCAGCATCTTGTAATACTCATTTAGTTCCTGTAACGGGTGAAGCGATTGATAAATTGGTTAATGATCACCCTTACTATGCTAAAGCGACTATTCCAGGTGGTTTATATAAAGGAACAGATAAGCCTGTTGAGAGCTTTGGGGTTTATGCAACTTTAGTTACTTCAGCAGATGTAGATAACGATAAAGTGTATGCGGTCGTAAAAGCCGTGTTTGAGAACTTTGATCGCTTCAAACGTCTTCACCCTGCATTTGAAAATCTTAAACAAGAAGATATGATCAAAAATGCATTATCTGCTCCTTTACACGAAGGTGCTGCACGCTATTATCGAGAGAAAGGTTGGCTTAAGTAATCTATTATTGGGTTATTAGAGAAAACTCTTTGGTTATAGCCTTTTCAGTTTATTAACAAGCGGTTATTTATCTGCAAAATTTTGCAAAAATCCGACCGCTTGTTTTCGTATTTTTAGGAATTCCTATGTCTTTAGAAAAAACAGCAACATACGATGATTTGCAAGATATGGTTGCCTCTAACGATTCAGGTGGACGCAATCCAATTGGTTTAACGAAAAAAATTGTGATCGCTGTAGCGATCTTGTGGTCTTTATTTCAACTTTATTACACGTCACCATTTCCGTTTTGGTTACAAGAAGTTATCCGTAATTTAGGTTGGGATCTGAATGTGGTTGTTGATGACACCAAAGCACGTTCTATTCATTTAGCTTTTGCTATATTTTTAGCTTACTTATTATTTCCTGCTTTTGCGGTTTCGCCAAAACATCGAGTCCCTTATCAAGACTGGCTATTTGCAACGCTTGGAGCATTTGTCGGAGCATACTATATTTTCTTCTATGAAGGGTTAGTAACTCGTTTTGGTGCACCTAATAGCCAAGATATTATTGTTGGGTGTTTAGGGGTGATTTTATTACTTGAGGCGTGCCGTAGAACATTAGGATTACCATTAGTAGTGATTGCAGGTGTTTTTCTGACTTATAACTATTTCGGACAATTTTTACCTACAGATTGGATTATTAGCCACCGTTCAGGTTCTATGTCGCAAATAATTAATCAGCAATGGATTACGACTGAAGGTGTATTTGGTGTTGCGTTGGGTGTATCCACTAAATATGTCTTCTTATTTGTGTTATTTGGTGCATTACTAGATAAAGCCGGGGCAGGTAATTATTTTATTAAAACTGCGTTCGCCTATTTAGGGCACTTCAGTGGCGGACCTGGTAAGGCTGCGGTAGTTTCTTCTGCATTAACTGGACTGGTGTCAGGTTCTTCGATTGCGAATGTAGTAACAACGGGAACGTTTACTATTCCAATGATGAAAAGAGTTGGACTAAGTTCTGAAAAGGCTGGGGCGATTGAAGTTGCTTCATCAGTTAATGGGCAAATTATGCCACCAGTAATGGGTGCGGCAGCATTTTTGATGATTGAATATGTCAATATGCCATACAGTGAGCTTATTACACACGCTTTTCTCCCTGCTTTTATTTCTTACATTGCATTAGTTTATATAGTACATCTTGAAGCACAAAAATTAGGGCTTAAGGGGTTGCCGAGAACTGATCCGCCTAATCCTATTTATGTTACCTTAATTCGTGCATTAGCAAGTTTCTTGGTGATTTGTATAGCTTATTTCATTCTTGATTTCAGTTTAGGCTGGATAAAACTTGTTGCACCGAATTATGCTTTTGCTATTGTTTGTGGAATTCTCACAGTAGCTTATTTAGCACTTATTCGCAGAGTTGCAAAATTCCCAGATTTAGAGCCTGATGACCCGAATGCGAAAATTGTCAAATTACCATCAGCAAAACCGACCGTAAATGCAGGATTACACTACCTTTTACCTGTGGTTGTTCTGATGTGGTGTTTAATGATTGAGAGAATGTCTCCAGGGCTTTCAGCCTTTTGGGGTACAATGGCATTAGCCGTTATTTTAATTACGCAACGTCCGCTTTTATCATTTTTCCGTGGTGAAGCAGGAAATAAATTAGCATTGGCTAAACAAGGCCTCCAAGAACTCATTGACGGTTTAGAATCTGGTGCACGCAATATGATCGGTATTGGTATTGCAACTGCAACAGCGGGTATTATCGTTGGTGTTGTTTCGCTTACAGGCTTTGGCGTACAACTTTCGGGTATTATCGAAATGCTTTCAATGGGCAATATTTTATTGATGCTCATTTTAGTAGCCATTTTCAGTTTAATTTTAGGAATGGGCTTACCAACCACTGCAAATTATATTGTGGTGTCTTCGCTTATGGCGTTAGTTATTGTTGAAGTAGGTAAGCAAAATGGCTTAATTGTGCCATTGATTGCTGTTCATTTATTTGTGTTCTATTTTGGGATTATGGCCGATGTTACGCCACCTGTTGGACTTGCTTCTTTTGCAGCAGCAGCTATTTCTGGAGGCAGCCCTATTCAAACTGGGGTACAGGCATTCTTGTACAGTTTAAGAACCGCTATTCTGCCTTTCCTCTTTATCTTTAATACGGATTTGTTGTTGATTGATGTTGGCTGGGCTAAAGGTATTTTAGTCTTCATTACCGCAACCTGTGGTATTTTAGTCTTTACTGCTGCCACAATGGGCTATTTTGTGGTGCGTAATAAATGGTGGGAAAGCGCAGTATTGTTACTGGCTGCCTTTATGCTATTCCGACCAGGGTTCTTTATGGAGCCGATTTCACCAACATTACGTCATATTGAACCCGCTCAGCTCGTACAAGAGCTAGAACATACTGAAGTGGGCGAAAATTTGATGTTAAAAATATCTGGTATAAACCCTTATGGTAAGCAGGTTGAATTTTATTCACAACTGCCTATTCCAGAAGGAAACACAGGTGAAGATCGGTTAAAAGCATTAGGTTTAACTTTACTTAATACAAATGAAACCATTGAATTTAATGGCCAACCTTCGCCGAAAATTTTAATTGATAATGTTGAAATTGATTCACCAGCAGCAAAAGCAGGGCTTTCGTGGGATCAAGTTTTACTTGAAGTTGATTTGCCGAGAGAGTCGATACCAAAAGAGTTGATGTTTTTCCCTGCATTGTTATTAGTGTTTGGTGTTGTTTGGAACCAACGCCGTAGAAAGGCATAACAAAATAAGCGGTTAGTTTTGCAATAAATTTGTCAGAATTAACCGCTTGTCGTTCTCTTTTAACCCCTAATCTATTTTAGAATAAAAGGAAGTGAGTTAAATGTATAACAAACTACTTATTGCGATTGATCTTAATGATCTAAACAGTGCAAAATTTGTGGTAGATACTGCATTGAGCTTAACCGCTCATAATCCCGATGCAATTTACAGAGTTGTAACGGTGATTGAACCTATTGATGATAGTTTCATTTCTGCATTCTTGCCTAAAAATTTTAATAAATCGCTGGTTGATGAAGCGAATAAGGCCCTACATACTTTTACGCAAACCTATTTCCCAGAAGGCTCAAAAGTGCAACATATTGTGGCTTATGGAACGATTTATGAAGAAATTAACCGTCTTGCAGAAGAAAAATCGGTTGATCTTATTGTGATGTTAGCCAGTAGTAAACCTAAGGCAAAAGGGTTAAGTTCAAATACAGTTAAAGTGGCTAGAAATAGTGAAAAACCAATGTTACTTTTACGTTAAATAAATGGCTACAATTCTTTGCAACCGTTTTGTTAATATTTAATATAGGATAAAATTTGAGTGCTTACTTAATGGCTTGTTACTAGGTAATGAGATATGAGTAACCCTTAGGCTCAAATTTGAATGCCTTTTATTATTTTCACAATTTTATTTATAAGTATTAAAAAACTTTAAGTTTGTTTAGATAAAACGATGTTGTTATGTGATTAGTTGATAATCAAACAGGTTTAATATCGTTTGTATGCAATATTGATCCAGTTAAAATTTTAGTGAAAAGAGTTATTAAAAAAGCAACGTTTAACCGTTGCTTTTTTTCTTGTATCTTAGCAAACGGCTTTAAAATCCTAATGTTTTACCGTCTGGATTACGAGGATCAGAATATCCATAAAAGCCATCATCTCTTGCTTGGATAATCTGAACTTTCCCCATAGGGGCTTTGATTTTAATATGATGCCCTTTTTCTTTTAGTAACGCTAATGTATCTGGGCTAATCCCTTCTTCAATACGTAGTTCATCGGGTAGCCATTGATGATGAACCCTTGGCGTAACAATAGATTCAGCTGGGTTCATATCGTGATCGATAATGTTCGAAATACTTTGTAAGACGGTAGTAATAATTCTTGCTCCGCCTGGGCTACCTGTTACTAGCCAAGGTTTGCCATCTTTCAGTACGATAGTTGGTGTCATTGAGGATAATGGGCGTTTTTTCCCTTCAATCGCATTAGCGTCACCACCAATTAAACCAAAAGCATTAGCCACGCCAGGTTTGGCAGAGAAGTCGTCCATTTCATTGTTTAATAAAATTCCTGTACCTTCTGCCACAATACCACTCCCAAAATTAAGGTTGAGCGTATAGGTAACACCAACAGCATTGCCGGCTTTATCCATTACTGAATAGTGGGTAGTTTGATCACTCTCATAGGGTTGTGGTTTGCCTGGTTTAATTTCGCTAGCAGGTCTTGCTTTATTTTCATCAATGTTTGCAATCAATGATTTTGCATAGGCTTTAGAAGTTAGCCCTTTCACTGGGATTTTAACAAAATCAGGATCGCCTAAATATTCAGAGCGGTCAGCATAGGCTAATTTCATTGTTTCAGCTAAGTGATGAATAGTGTTAGCACTATTTGAACCATATTCTTTAAGCGGATAGTTTTCTAGCATATTAAAAATTTGAACTAAATGAATTCCACCTGAGCTTGGCGGTGGCATTGTTACTATTTTATAGCCTCGGTAATCGCCAGTGATCGGTAAGCGTTCAATAGCTTGATAATTTTTCATATCATCAAGGCTAATTAAGCCATTATGTTTTTCCATTTCTTGCACAATCTTCTGGGCAATTTCACCTTGATAAAATGCCTTTGAGCCATTTTCAGCAATTAAACGTAGGGAGTGGGCGAGATCTTTTTGTACTAAGCGATCGCCAACCACTAATGGTTTATCATTTTTAAAGAAGATCTTTTTGGAGCTTTCCCACTTACCAAGCGTGTCTGCTTCAATTTGTAGTTTTTTCGCAAGCGTATCACTTACAATGAATCCCTCTTCAGCAAGTTTAATTGACGGAGCAAGTACTTGTGCAAGAGAAAGCGTTCCAAATTTTTTCAGAGCAAGCTCCATACCTGCCACTGTGCCAGGCACGCCAACGGCAAAGTGAGTATGAAGCGATTTTCCATCTATTACATTGCCTTTTTCATCAAGATACATATCTCGAGAGGCTTTAATTGGTGCCATTTCACGAAAATCAATGGTGATATCTTCGCCTGATTTGGCATCGTGTAACACCATAAAACCACCTCCGCCAATATTTCCTGCATTTGGTAATACCACAGCGAGGGCAAAACCTGTGGCAACAGCAGCATCAATGGCATTTCCGCCTTGTTTGAGGATATCAATACCAATTTGTGTGGCTAGCTCTTGTTCACTTGCGACCATTCCATTTTTGGCATACACCGGGTGAAAAATATCTTTACTATTATCGTAACGAGCTGCTGCGGCTTGTGTTGCAGCGGTTTGTATTGGTGAGGTATTGGCGACAGAATAGTTAGTGGCGATTAAGAGAGCAGAAAGAGTGAGAAGAAATGTTTTTTTAGAACGATGAAACATAGCTTTTCCTAATAAATAGTAGATAAGTAGAAGCTATAAATTATGCCTTTTGCAATAAAAAATCAACAAAAATAAAACATTTATTTAACATTTATTTGCCAACTTGACATTAGATTATGCGTTACAATAGCTCTTTTAAATTAAAGACAATGTAATGTATGGAAAAATTAAAGATTATTTTTGCGGGAACGCCTGATTTTGCTGCAACGCATTTGCAAGCACTGTTAGCTTCAGAACATAATGTTATTGCAGTTTATACCCAGCCAGATAAGCCTGCAGGGCGAGGGAAAAAATTACAGGCAAGCCCTGTAAAGCAACTAGCAGAAGCAAGCCACATTCCCGTTTATCAACCTAAATCCTTACGAAATCCTGAAGCACAAGCAGAGCTAAAAGCACTAAATGCTGATGTAATGGTTGTCGTGGCGTATGGGTTAATTTTGCCTGAAGCCGTATTGAATGCACCGAGATTAGGTTGTTTAAATGTGCACGGCTCATTATTACCTCGTTGGCGTGGTGCAGCACCTATTCAGCGTGCAATTTGGGCAGGGGACGATGAAACGGGTATTACGATTATGCAAATGGATATTGGGTTAGATACGGGCGATATGCTTTACAAAGTGGCTTGTCCAATTTCAGCGAGGGAAACGTCAGCAAGTTTGTATCAGAAGTTAGCAGAAATAGCCCCACCTGCATTATTGACGGTATTGAATGGTTTAACAAGCGGTCAGTTTATACCAGAAAAACAGAACAATGATTTGGCAAATTATGCAGATAAACTCAGTAAAGAAGAAGCAAAATTAGATTGGAATCTCAGCGCTTGTCAGCTAGAACGTAATATTCGAGCGTTTAATCCGGCACCAATAGCCTATTTAACGGTAAATGTCGAAGGGGTTGAAGAACGTGTAAAAATTTATCAGGCAGATGTGCTTCCTCATCAAGAAAAGCCTGCTGGCACAATTCTCTCTGTTGATAAAACAGGTATTCAAATTGCAACTCAACAAGGCGTATTGAATATCACGCAGTTACAACCTTCAGGTAAAAAACCGATGTCTATTCAAGATTTCTTAAATGGACGAAGTGAGTGGTTTAAGGTTGGGAATTGTTTGGACTAGGTAGGCAATTCCGCACAATGATTGCCTGAGAAATATGGTAAACTGAATAAAATTTATTATGCTTAATTTGATTAAATGAAAAAACAATCCCCTCGTGCAGTATCGGCACAAATCCTTTTGCAAGTGTTAGATAAGGGTAAATCTCTCTCTAGTTTATTGCCTGAAGCCCAAGCAAAATTAGAAAGTAAAGACCTTCCTTTAGTACAAGAAATAACTTTTGGCGTATGCCGAGTATTACCACGTTTAGAAATGATAATTCAACAGATGGTTGAAAAGCCGTTAAAGGGAAAAACTCGGTTAGTGCATTGCTTATTATTAGTGGGGTTATATCAGCTACTTTATATGCGAGTGCCTGAATTTGCGGCAGTAGATGAAGTTGTCAATGCAACTAAAACGTTGAAATTGAATAATTTTAGAGCGTTGGTAAATGGTGTACTTCGCCGTTTTATACGGGAGAAAGAGACGGTTTTAGCTAAGGTTGATCAGCATTGGCAAACGTTACATTCAGAGTGGCTTGTTAATCGCTTGAAAAAAGCCTATCCAATGACAGGTTCACCAAATTGGCGAGATATTGTTGAGGCGAATAATCAGCGTCCACCAATGTGGATTCGAATTAATCAGCAATATTCCCAACGGGATAATTACGCTCAGTTACTAGCGAGTAATGTAGAAGTTGAAAATCAAACCTCTGTTCCACCTTGTGCATTGCAATTAACTGCACCACAAGCGGTGAGTTCTCTTCCAAATTTTGCGGACGGTTGGGCAACTGTGCAAGATGTACACGCTCAATGGGCTGCCTTGTTACTTGAGCCTAAAGATGATGAGTTGATTTTAGATGCCTGTGCTGCTCCTGGGGGAAAAACGACTCATATTTTAGAGTTAGCCCCTAATGCCAAAGTCATTGCATTAGATATTGAACAAAATCGGTTAAGTCGAGTAAAAGAGAATTTACAGCGTTTAGGGCAAACTGCAGAGGTAATATGTGGTGATGCAAGTCAGCCTGATGGATGGATTGATGAAAATCAGTTCTTTGATCGTATTTTACTTGATGCTCCTTGTTCTGCGACAGGGGTTATCCGCCGACACCCAGATATTAAATGGCTACGCAAGGAAAGCGATATTGCGGAATTAGTTGCCTTACAAGCAAAAATTTTGACAGCGCTATGGAAAAAGTTAAAACCGAATGGGGTGCTTCTTTATGCAACCTGTTCAATTTTACCTGAAGAAAACAGCGAGCAAATTAAACGGTTTGTAAACAATACTCCTGATGCCGAACTGGTTGAAATGGATTTTAATGGCGAAAAAGTAATAGAAAAACAGTTTGTACCAGCGGAAAAAGGTGGCGATGGTTTCTTCTATGCGAAATTGGTTAAACGAGTGAGCTAAATTCAATGAAAATAATCATTTTAGGGGCGGGGCAAGTTGGTGCAACGTTAGCAGAAAATTTAGCAAATGATGATAATGATATTACGATCATTGATGATGATCAGGATCGTTTAACAAAATTGCAAGACAAGCACGATCTACGGGTATTAAAAGGGAATGCCGCTTCACCAAGAACATTGCGTGAAGCAGGGGCAAGTGATGCCGATTTGCTCGTCGCTGTTACCAATAGTGATGAGAGCAATATGATTGCTTGTCAGATTGCTTATACCCTTTTCAATGTGCCAACAAAAATTGCACGAATTCGTAACCCTGATTATGTGCGAGAGCGTGATGCGTTGTTTAACAATAAAGTATTGCCGATTGATCATATTATTGCACCAGAGTTGCTGGTTACTCGGGAAATTTTACGCCTGATTGATTACCCTGGGGCATTACAAATTGCCCATTTTGCCGATGATTTAGTGAGCCTAGTAAGCGTTAAAGCCTATTATGGTGGACCATTAGTTGGTTACCCAATCTCTGCTTTGAGCGATCATTTACCCTATATTGAAACCCGAATTGTCTCGATTTTCCGTCAAGATAAACCTTTTGTTCCACAGGGTTCGACCATTATTGAAGCAGGCGATGAAGTTTTTTTCATTTGTGCAACCCAGCATATTAAAGCTGTAATGGCAGAGCTACAACGACTTGAACGTTCTCATAAACGAGTAATGATTGTTGGTGGAGGGAGTATTAGCACTGCTCTTGCAAAATCGTTGGAAGAAAAATGTTATGTCAAGCTGATTGAGCGAGATCCTGAGAAAGCGGTTAAATTAGCTGAAAAATTGTCAAAAACCTTAGTGCTATGTGGCGATCCTTCCGATCAAGAACTCTTTTTTGAAGAGCATATCGAAAATGTGGATCTGTTTTTAGCCCTCACAGGTGATGATGAAGCAAATATAATGTCATCTTTGCTAGCGAAAAGGCTTGGAGCAAAAAAAGCGATTGTATTGGTGCAAAAAATGGCGTATTTGCATTTAATTCAAGGGGGAACGATTGATATTGTCCTTTCTCCGCAACAAGCAACGATTTCAGCGTTATCAAGCTATGTACGTAAAAGTGATATTGTCAAAGTAGCCTCATTTAAGCAAGGGCTTGTTGAGGGCATTGAAGTGATTGCTCACGGCGATAATCAGTCTTCTAAAGTAGTAGGACGTAAAATTAAAGAATTAAAATTACCGCAAGGCGCAATTATCGGGGCGATTGTGCGTAATGGGGAAGTATTTATCGCCCATAAATCCACAGAAATTATGGAAAATGATCGAGTGATTTTACTTGTGAATGATAAGAAGCAGATTACTGAAATTGAAAAATTATTCCAAATTTCAACCTTCTTTATTTAGGGATCGAATTACTTTAATTATTAAAAAGAGAGGGTATAAGCGGTAAGATTTAGACTATTTTTTGCAATGGCTATTTTAATTAGTGCATATAAAAAGAACTGACCACATAGCGGTCAGTTCCTTCTTAAAATTTGCAAATTTTTAAAAAATTATCAATTAAGCTAATTTTTTGATTCGAGCTGCTAATTTAGATTTGTGGTTAGCGGCTTTGTTCGCATGAATTAAGCCTTTAGACGCCATACGGTCTACCACTTTTTGCATTTCAACGAAAGCAACTTCAGAAGCTGCTTTATCACCAGTTGCTACAGCTGCATAAGCTTTTTTGATAAAAGTACGCATCATTGAGCGTTGGCTTGCGTTGTGTTGGCGACGTTTTTCAGATTGAATCGCGCGTTTTTTTGCTGACTTGATATTAGCCAAGGTCAAACTCCTAAAAATATCTGTGTAAAAATAAAAAACATAAAAGGATATCTTTTATGTCCTATCGATAGTTTAAATATTCATTTTCAACGAGACACGGGCTTGAAAATAACATCATTTCACGCAAGAACGGTTCTTGTGGAAAAGATAGGGGCGAATTTTATCAGTTTTTTTCTAATTTTCCTATAAAAACTGTTAAAATTCCGAGTAATTTTTATCGATAAGAGAGATTTCTGTGAGTAAAAAATTATTAAAATCAGGAATGATTGTAAGCGGAATGACGCTTATCTCACGAGTGCTAGGGTTAGTGCGTGATATTGTAGTGGCAAATTTATTAGGGTCTGGTTTGGCGGCAGATGTTTTTTTATTTGCTAATAGAATTCCTAATTTTCTTCGCCGTTTGTTTGCTGAAGGGGCATTTTCGAAGGCTTTTGTGCCTGTATTAGCAGAATATAATGCCGATAATGATCTGAGTAAAACTCGTGAATTTGTCGCAAAAGTATCGGGAACCTTAGGTGGATTGGTATCGATTGTTACCCTTGTCGCAATGATTGCCTCCCCAGTCATTGCGGCATTATTTGGTACAGGCTGGTTTATTGATTGGCTACAAGATGGCCCGAATGCAGATAAATTTACTCAAGCCTCTTTCTTACTCAAAATTACGTTCCCTTATCTTTGGTTTATTACCTTTGTAGCATTGTCTGGTGCAGTACTAAATACCTTAGGCAAATTTGGCGTAATGGCATTTTCTCCTGTGCTACTTAACGTTGCTATTATTAGTGTAGCTATTTTAGGAGCACCTTATTTTGAGTCGCCAAATACAGCGTTAGCTTGGGGGGTATTTCTAGGGGGATTGCTACAATTTCTGTTCCAACTTCCGTTTATGAAAAGGGAAGGACTGTTGGTTAAACCAAAATGGGCTTGGAATGATGAAGGGGTAAAAAAAGTTCGCAATTTGATGATCCCCGCTTTATTTGGTGTATCCGTTACTCAGCTCAATTTATTATTTAACCAGGTAATTGCGAGTTTTTTGGTAACGGGTTCGATCAGTTGGCTCTATTATGCAGATCGTTTGATTGAGTTCCCCCTTGGGTTGTTTGGTATCGCCATTTCAACAGTGGTGTTGCCGAGCTTATCTCGTATTGCTAAACAAAAAGAGATCACTGAAGAAAAACGTCATTTAGATTTCCGTCAAACAATGGATTGGGGCGTAAGAATGGTGCTGTTGCTTGGTGTTCCTGCGATGATTGGTATTGCAATTTTAGCTGAGCCGTTAATTATGACGATGTTTATGCACGGTAAATTCCAATTATCTGATGTGGTTGCTTCAGGCAATGCGTTGTTTGTAATGTGTTTTGGATTGATTAGTTATATGCTGATCAATGTTTTGGCCAATGGTTTCTATGCTCATCAAAATACCAAAACGCCAGTAAAAATTGGCATTATTGCAACGGTGAGTAATCTATGTTTCGGCGTTTTAACTATCCCATTTGGTTATTTGGGATTAGCGATGGCATCGGCCTTATCTGCGTTGGTAAATGCTAGTTTGCTTTATCGAGGGTTAGCTCGTAATCAAGTATATAGCTTTAGCTTAAAAACAGGCTTATTTGCGTTAAAATTATTGGTAGCAGGCTGTGTAATGGGAGCATTGGTGTCCTATTTTTCTCCAACTCTGATAGGGTGGGCAGGGCTATCGTTGTGGGCGAAAATCCATTGGCTAATTTGGCTAATTGCCATTGCGGCAATCAGCTATTTTGGGGTTTTAGCCTTACTTGGTGTGCGTAAACGGGATTTTAGAGCCTAGTTTCATTTTATAATTATTGTAGCATATCGCTTAAAGCGGTTTGATTTTCCAATTTTTTGCTTAATTGATTTTCTGATTATTCTTAGAGAAAGAGCTTGAGCATAAATTTGTTTATACAAGTAAATACTGAGTATTAGCTTTTCTATTTCGCGGTGAGCCAAAAATTAGCAAATTTTAGCCGGAACTTACCGCTTTCTTGAGAGAATTATGTCATTACAAACTCTTCTATTATGGCGTCGATTTATTTCGACCTTGGCGTTTTTTGCAATGCAGAGCGTCTTTTTTATCTTTTTACAGCAAAAAGGGCTGTCTAATGAACAGATTGCGTTTTCGCTGTCGTTGCTATTTTTTTGTAGCCAAGCCTTAGCGATTTTTGCAGGTGTATTGGGCGACCGTTTTGGGCTAGCTAAAATAATGTTGCTTGGCTGTTTGTTTGATGTGATTGCCTATATCTTTTTTCTATCGGCAGAACATTATGCTGTTTTATTACTGGCAACAATGTGTTTTGGTTTAGGGAGCTGTCTATTTTCGACCAATGCAAGGGCATGTTTGCTTGCGTTAGCCGATGAGAGCTATGAATCGAAAACCCGCTTACAAGGAAAATTTCTTAAAGTAACCAGTTTATCGTCAATGGCTGCCCCATTACTAGCGATCCCTTTTATTAAATTTGAGGAAATTAAGTGGCTGATTTGGCTCTGCTTTGGGCTAGAAAGCATACTATTTTTAGCGATGGCGAAACCATTTTTCCAAATGGAAAATGTAAATAATTTAGTCAAATTTCGCTGGTCGCAGATCCGAGAAATTATCACGAAAGAGTTCATTTTTGTACATTTAATGCTGTTTATCCCATTGAGTGTTGCCTTATCATTTTTTGTGATTTTTCCTTATTTGTTTGACAATAAATTAAATGCCCCAGAACAAGTACCTGTGGCGTTATTTATCAATGGGTTAATGACCGTATTGTTACAATCACCATTTTCGAAAAAAATAAATTTAACTCGAACTCAGCTTATTTGGGTTAGCCCATTGTTGGCGGTAGGCATTATTGTGCCGTGGTTCATTACCTTAGCTTATGCTTCGCTATGGTCTGCTTACCTTTATTTGGTAATTTTCACTTTGGTTGAAGTTTATGCGATAACTGCAATGGCCAATTTGCTGGTGAAATTTGATAATGGCAAAAATCGGGGCTTTATTTTTGGTTCATCACGACTTCTACAAGCAATTTTAACGATGATTGTGATGAATTTAATTCCGCATTTATTTTTGATTTAATTTGGGGCTTAAAATGAATATTTTGTTAGTGTCTATTGGGGCTATATTCGGAGCAGTTTTCCGTTGGCAGCTAGGGGTATGGTTGAATAGTACTTTTCAAGCGGTGGCATTAGGCACATTATTTGCTAATGTTGCAGGCTGTTTTTTGATTGGTATAGCATTGGGGCTAAGTTTGCAAGATAGCCAAAAACTACTGTTTGTAACGGGATTTTTAGGTAGCTTTACCACATTTTCTTCATTATGGGCAGAAATTGCAGAAAAATTATTACAGGAAAAGTGGTGGAGTGTTCTCACTATTTTTAGTTTACATACCTTAGGTGGACTATGTGCTACATTATTAGGTATTTTCCTTGTTCGAGCGATGGCAAGCGGTCGTTTTTACTAAAATTTTGTAATTCAGGGGCGATTTATCTGTAAAGGGGAAGCAATGAAAAATTTAGCAGATATCACTTGGAATCAGTTCTTAATTCGATTATTCACATTATTGGGGGGTGGATTACTTTCAAGTGGAATAATAATAGGAATTGCATCAAATTGGCTATATCTCACTAAATTTGAAAAATTGTATGCAATGCAAATTCTTCTAGTTGCTGTTATTGGGCTAACGATATGGCTTTATCGGCGTGAGATTACCGAGCGATTATCACTAAAAACAGTAATTGCTGAGTTTTTAGTGGCAGTGATTATTGGTGGTTTGTTTATTTTACTTGAGCAAGTTTATCAAACAGGGGCTGATATTTGGCAGCTCTTTGCACTTTGGGCAATATTACAACTTCCGTTGCTAATTGTATTGCCAAATGTAGTAAATATATTGTTATGGCTTGTTACGTTTAATTTAGCACTGATTTATAGCTTGCCAGATACAAAGTTGGTTAATTACTTATTTCAGCTATTTGCAGCAAATTTTATCTTATTGCTGATGGTGGAATTCCTTTTATTACGGAGAATAGATCCTTACCGAGTAATTCCTCGTTTGCTTTTATTATGGCTTGCTGTCCTTGCTGTATTTGCACTTTTTCTTGGCGATTTGAATAGCAGAATAATAACGCTGTTATTGATAGGGATGGTATTACTTGTCTTAGCATTTTGGCTTTATAAACGGGAAAAGCAGATAGAACAAGCGGTAAGATTAGCTCCTAAACTTGCAAAAAAACGTGTGCCGATCACGCTAGTTACAATGTTATTTTGCACTTTAGGTATTGCTAATTTTATGATTATTCAAAATGAAGATATTCTTGAGAATGGCACATCAATTATCTTAAAACTTGAGTCAAAAGATCCTAACTCAGGTGCAATGCAAAGGAATTATTTGGATTTAAACTATGTGTTGTTAGATCAGGTAAATGAGCAGTTACCAAATTCTGGTCTAGCTAAAAGCCGAGTTTATATTTTATTAAAAGAAGACAATGGCATAATGAATTTATGCCGTATTGAAAAACAACCACCCACAGATTTTTCTGGCTGTGCAGAGAATATTTATTTGCCCATTTATATTGATGAGTATTGGAAACTCTCACTTCCAAGCCAGCAATATTTCTTTCCAGAAGAAAAAGCGCAATATTATCGACAAGCAAAATATGCTGAGTATCGGTTTAAAAAGGGTAAAGTTTTATTAGCACGCTTATTAGATGAACATTTAATGCCATTATAAAGCGTAAAAATAGGGCGTAATTCTGAATGATTACTCCCTATTTTTTTAGGTTATTTTATAGCTTGGAATAATAGGGTGATCATCATCAACATCACCGTAATGATAAGTACTTTGCGGACAATTTCACCATTGGTTTTAATGGCGTGAAGACTGCCGATATGGTTTCCCAATAAACTAGCAATAATCATTGGAATGCCAATCAAAAATGCCATTTGCCCTGCGATCAGGAAAGCAACAAATGCACCAATATTCGATGAGAAATTAAAAATTTTTGAAGTGGCAGAAGCCTGTAATATGCTCAAGCCATTAAAGAGTGAGAGTGCAATGATGAATAGACTGCCAGTTCCTGGTCCAAAGAAGCCATCATAAAATCCAACAATAAAACAAGTGAGAAAGGTCGTAATGATAGATGATTTGATCTCATTATTTTGTTTGTCTATCTTCCCTTTGAAAAAAGCAGCAAGTAGTCCTACGGGAAGTAAGAAAACAATAATGTAGGCGATAGTTTCTGTCGGTAAGATCAGAATCGTTTTTGCCCCAATATAAGCACCAATTAGCCCTGAGATAATACCTGACGGCACAATTTTCCAGATAATAGATTTATTGTTAAGAAAATTTTTGATAGCGGCAATAGTGCCAATGGTACTGACTAATTTTTCTTGACCTAAGGCTAATTGTGGGGGAAGCCCCGTTAGAATAAAAGCGGGAATTAAAATTAGCCCAGCACCGCCAGAAATAGAGTCAATATAGCCAGCAATAAAAGAGGCTAGAACAAGAACAGTGATACCTATAACGAGGTAATTTTGAATTAAACTATTTTCAATAAACATTTTTCACTCCTATTTGTTATTATTCTGTTAAGAGTTTAACAGGTTTATTGATAATGTCGTAGATATTTGAAAGGAATAATATAAGCGGTTCGGTTTGCAAAAATTTTGTAGTAATGAACCGCTTGTTAAAGAGAAATTAAGGTTTGTAGATAACTTCTACACCTTCATCATCTTCTTCTGTCCAGCCATCGTCATCTAGATCGTCCCAATCATCTTCGGTAATTGGGTTTTGCATTGCTTGTTGATGGTAGTCGTCCCACTTGAAAGCTATTTCTTCTACGGCTTTTTCTTCTTCCTCAACGATAGGGTTTTCTTCAATAAAGGTCATAATATCGTGAGTGAGGGCAGAAACGCCTTCGCCTGTGGCAGCAGAAATAAGGTAGTAGTCGCCTTCCCAGTTAATCTCTGCACAAATTTCATCAGCACGTTTACGGGCTTCTTCTTCACCCATCGTATCAATTTTATTAAATACTAACCATTGTGGTTTTTCTGCAAGTTTTTCGTTATATTGATATAATTCTGATTCAATAATAGCAATATTTTGTGCAGGGTTGCTGCCATCAATAGGCATAATATCTACAAGGTGAATGAGTACTCGGCAACGTTCTAAATGTTTTAAGAAACGAATACCTAGTCCTGCTCCTTCGGCAGCACCTTCAATTAGCCCGGGAATATCTGCAACCACAAAACTTTGGTGAGAGCCTACTCGCACAACGCCTAAACTAGGTACGAGAGTTGTAAATGGATAATCCGCAACTTTTGGTTTAGCGGCAGACACTGCACGAATGAAGGTAGATTTACCAGCGTTAGGTAAGCCTAACATTCCGACATCAGCTAATAGCATTAACTCTAATAACAGATCTCGCTTCTCTCCAGGCGTACCATTCGTTTTTTGACGAGGAGCTCGATTTACCGAAGATTTAAAACGAGTATTACCCAAACCGTGATAGCCCCCTTTTGCGACGAGCATTTTCATACCGTGTTTGGTTAAATCACCGATCACTTCTTGGGTGTCGTTATCAATGGCACGAGTTCCAACTGGGACTCGCAAAATAATATCTTTACCACGATGCCCTGTACAACCTGCACTGTGTCCATTTTCCCCACGTCCTGCAGCGAAACGTTTTTCAAAACGGTAATCAACTAAAGTGTTTAAATTTTCGTCAGCAATAAGATAAACATCACCGCCATCACCGCCATCACCGCCGTCTGGTCCACCTTTGGGGATAAATTTTTCACGGCGGAAGCTAACACAGCCATTTCCACCATCGCCTGCTTCAACACGAATAAGTGCTTCATCTATAAATTTCATTTTTTCTCCTAGCCTTCAAGGGGCAATATTTCATTAAATCTGACCGCTTGTAGGCTTTAAATTCAATTATTACGGGGTAATCCCAATGTCTGTGGATAGATACTTAAGAGTATCTGCCCAATTGTTCTATTTCTTTTTGTTATCATTACGGCTTTTTGCATAATGATATAAAATTTTGTGTCCTGCTGCTGCGGATAATGCACCAAGTACCACAGCGATTGCCCCAATATAACTTATGAAATTAGGATTTGATGCAGGAAAATGTTTAGGATCGAGCCAATGTGCAACCTGGCTAAAGAATAACGTTAAAATGGTAATCTGTGGCATTATCATACTTACTTTCGCTATTTCCCAGCGATTAAGTGCTTCTGCATAACAGCCGTAAGCAATAATGGTGTTTACACAGCAGAAAATCAAGCAAGCAAGGGTAAAATTTGAAAGATTATTTATTTGTGAGATATCAGCCATAGGCGTGAATACTAAAGCACTACCAAAATAGATAACCAATAGAATTTGCTGAGAGCTTAAGTGTTTAAGCAAAATTTTCTGTGCGATGCCATAACAAACCCAAATAAAACTAGCATTAACGCTGAGTAAAATACCAATAGAGTAGCTGTTCATTTGAGTAAAATCAGCAAAACGATCATTAAAAAATAGCGGTAAGCCAATAAGGAGCAGAGCTAACCCAATTTTCTGGTGTAGCCCAAAACGTTCTTTAAAAAGAAGAATACCACTAAATAACATTGCAAATGAAGTGAGAGGGCTTAATACTTGGGCTGCCGTGGGAGTAATATAGTTTAATGATAGGTTAAAAAGATAAAAATTTGCGCCCAGCCCAAGGATACCTAGTAACATAAATTTGTACTGTTGAACTGTGAGTGATTTAAATTTCGGTAATTTCCCTTGAAGTAATAGTAAGAAAAAAATACCTATTGTTGCGACTACAAAACGTAGCCAAACAATAGTCTGAGTATTCATTACTGTTAAAATGGGCTGAAGTGCAATAGGCAATAAGCTCCACATAATTGCTGCGGTGGAGGCGAGTAAAAAACCAATGAGGGGCTGTTGCACTTTATAACCTATATTTTATCTATGATTTCGGTATAAAAAACCCCGCTATAAGCGGGGCATTTAATTCTGAATTTGAAGATTATTCAGCAATAATGCTTACATATTTACGACTTTTATCGCCTTTAACTTCAAATTTTACTTTACCGTCAGCTGTTGCGAATAAAGTATGATCTTTACCCATACCAACATTGCTACCAGCGTGGAATTTAGTACCACGTTGACGAACGATAATGCTACCTGCTAAAACAGATTCGCCACCAAAACGTTTAACACCAAGGCGTTTAGCTTCAGAATCACGACCGTTACGAGTTGAACCACCAGCTTTTTTAGTTGCCATCTACTTGATCTCCTCTGAAATTATGCTTGAATCCCAGTGATTTTCACTTCTGTGAACCACTGACGATGACCTTGTTGTTTACGGCTGTGTTTACGACGACGGAATTTAACGATTCTAATTTTATCGCCACGACCGTGTGAAACTACTTCCGCTAATACTTTACCGCCAGCAACAACTGGGGCACCAATTTTTACATCTTCACCGTTAACGACCATTAACACTGAGTCAAACTCAACTTTTTCACCTGTCGCTACTTCAAGTTTTTCTAAACGAATTACTTGGCCTTCGCTTACTCGGTGTTGTTTGCCGCCACTTTGGAAAACTGCGTACATATTTACTCCGCTAAATCGTGCCTTTCGCTCTGCGTTGGCACTCTCAAATTCATATAAAATAGGTGAGTAATTTTACGGAAAAACTACTTTAAGAGCAAGCGAGATTTGCATAAATTTTATATTTTGCAAAAAATAGCGGAGAAATAGCCGCTTGTTATGTCTAATAAATCAGTTTTATTGGCTTATATGATAAGTTAATTTAATTGCCAGATACCGTTAACAGCAGTACCAATAACATTAAATTGCTGATCAAATACTGCAAGATTCGCAATTTTCCCAATTTCAATCGATCCGAGTTTATCATCAACAGAAATGGCTCGAGCAGGATAAAGTGTACACATTCTAATTGCTTCTTCGAGTGAAATTTGTGCAAATTGTACTACATTACGAATAGATTCAATCATTGTGATTGCGGCTCCGCCGAGATGTCCAAATTCATCAAGGCATTTTCCATCTTTGACATAGATTTTTTTACCGACAAACATAAAGTGATCAATATCTGCCCCTGCGGCAGCAACGGCATCGGTAACAATGATCAATTTATCGCCTTTGATTTTTTTAGCAAGGCGGACATTGCTCCAATCAACGTGTAATCCATCAACAATAATGCCCGTATAAATATTACTATCAAGCACAGCACCAACAACGCCACCTTCACGACCAGAGCTAATTGGCGACATTGCATTGTGTAGATGTGTGGCAAATTGAATACCTTGTTCAATCCGTTCTTTTGCTTGAGCGTAAGTCGCATTGGAATGGCCGATAGACACAAGAATACCAGCCTCTATAAACTTAGTGAGATAATCAGCCGTTGGATTTTCTGCAGCTAGCGTGAGCTTTGTGATTACCTCCCCGTTTTGGCAAAGAAAATCGATCATCTCACCGCTTGCAGAGCGAATGTATTCAGCTCTATGCACGCCTTTTTTCTCAACGCTGAGATAAGGCCCTTCAAGGTGCAAGCCAAGCGCTTGATTTTTATAGGTTTTAAGATAATCTCGCATTACTTGAACAGCTTTTTTCATTCCTTCATCTGAATCGGTGATAAAGGTTGGCAAGTAGCTAGTTGTGCCTGATTTCAAGTTAGTTGCTTGCATAATTTCTAAGGTTTTAACGCTGGTTTCCTCGTTAAACATTACACCGCCACAGCCATTTAGCTGTAAATCAATAAAACCTGCAGAAAGATTTGCTCCTTTTAAATCAATGTATTGCAAATTCATTGGCAGTTGTTCTTGTGGAATAATCGCATCAATTTTATCATTTTTAATGATGACAGCGTGTTGATATAGCACGGTCTTACCAGTGTAAACCACACCATTTGTCAAGGCATAATGGTTCATTTTTGTTCCTTTCATAAAAGATTAGGCAATAATATTTCGTTCTAATTGTTTGAAATATTTGACGGTTTTTACTTTTAATTCTTGAGTTGCTGGTTCATCACAAACGATAATCGCCCGTTGATGTAGTTGCATCGCACTGATTGTCCATAGATGATTGATTGGGTCTTCAACACAGGCTTGCAGAGCCAAGGCTTTATTATGCCCTGTAACTAAAATAAGCACTTCTTCCGCATCAAGTATTGTACCAACGCCGACAGTCAGTGCAGATTGAGGTACTTGATTGAGATCATTATTGAAAAAGCGTGAATTGGCAATGCGAGTATCTTCCGTTAATGTTTTTAGGCGAGTTCTTGAACTGAGCGATGAAGCGGGTTCATTGAAAGCAATATGCCCATCAACGCCAACGCCCCCCATAAATAGATGAATTTTGCCGTAAGATTTGATTTTAGCCTCATAACGTTCACATTCCATCGCAAGATCGTTTGCCATTCCGTTGAGTAAATGGATATTTTGCGGTTGGATATCAATATGGTTAAAAAAGTTTTCATACATAAAATGATGATAACTTTCAGGGTGGTGCGGTGGTAGCCCGACATATTCGTCCATATTAAATGTAACAACGTGTTTAAAGCTAATTTCCCCTGCTTGATAGTATTTAATTAAGGTTTTATAGGTTGATAAAGGTGTTCCACCTGTGGGTAATCCAAGCACAAATGGTTTTTCAGCGGTAGGTTTAAATTGATTGATTTTATTAACAATATAACGAGCTGACCATTGGCTGACTTGATCGGCATTGTCTAAAGGAACTAAACGCATTGGGAATCTCCTGAGGTCTATTTTGAAATAATACTTCGTTTTAGTGATTATATAAGGAAACTTACTTCAATTATTGAAAAATTTATGAGTAGGTTTAATCTGATGATGTTATTTCTTATAACGGGCTTTCAACGTCTAGCTGTTCTAGAATATTGGTTAACGCTAAAATGAAACTTGAACGAACCGCTTTTTCAAGACGATGTTGTTGGATTTGAAATAGCATTGAATCAGACGAAAGTGTAGGCAATTGCTTAAATAAAGTGTTAAGTGTTGAGTAATCAACGTAATGAAGTTGTTTACTGAGCTCAAGGGCTACCGTATTACTGAAAGCCAATTCATCAGAACAATGTGTTAGCGTAAGTTGTGTTTCATAGAGTCTATTTATATCTTCATAAATTTGATCTGAAATAACGCCTAGCCCAAGTAGTAATTTTAATTGAACGGTAAAGTCAGAGAGCGGACCTTGATGTTCAAATAATGAATTAACGACAGAAGCAAGGGCAAAATCCGTTTTACGAAAAACACGTTGAATAAGTTGCTCTACTTGCTGATTTAATTTTTCAAGAGAAAGAGCGAGAAAGCTATTTAGGCTAGTTTTCTCGCTTAATTTCTCAATAAAATCATCGTATGGGTGCATTATTGATAATGATTAACAATTTGCTCAATGATTTTTTTATCACTCAATTTAGTATAGTGAGTGATTGCTTTTTCAACCCCATAATCCGCAATAAATTGCGCTAATTCAACCGCTTGTGGATCATCTTCATTGCGATATTGCAAAGCCATTACTACACCGTCAATTAAATGTTGATGAGGTAAATGGTACTCTAGTGTTCCTAAAAGCGGTTTAATTAAACGGTCGTTTGGGTTGAGTTTACGAATGGGTTCACGACCAACTCGATTTACATCATCATTTAAATAAGGATTAGCAAATCGTTTGAGAATTTTCTCAATATAAGCGGAATGTGCTTTAGGATCAAAGCCATAGCGTTGAATGAGTACTGCACCGCTTTCTTCCATTGTTGCTTTGACCGCTTGTTTTATTTTATCTATTGCAATGGCGTCTTTGATCCATTTTACCCCAGCTTGTTTACCTAGGTAGGCAGAAATTAAATGCCCTGTATTGAGTGTAAAGAGCTTGCGTTCGACAAACGCCATTAAATTATCGGTCAGTTCCATTCCTTGAATGGAAGGAATATCGCCTTTAAATTGTGTTTTATCCACAATCCACTCACTGAATTCTTCTACGGTAACTTCCAGCGGGTCATTTGGGTTTGGCTGTACAGGCGGCACGATACGATCAACCGCAGAATCAACAAAGCCAACAAATTGCTCAATTTTTTGTTGCTCACAAGCGGTTAGATGTTCGGCAATTTTTGCTTTTAGAAAGGACGTGCCTTGTACCATATTTTCACAGGCAATAATGTTCAGTGGCTTCTCATTACTTGAATTTACTCGGGCCACTAATCCTTTGGCAATCAATGGAGCGAGAATAGTCAAAACATTTGGGCCCACCGCAGTGGTGATGAGATCAACATTTTTAATTTTATCGATCACGGCTGTTTCGTCTTGTGAATGAATAGCATCAATATTTTTCACTATCTCTAGCTGAGTTTCATCGCCAACGATTTTGACTCCATACTGCTTATTTTGATTGATTTGATCAATTTGTATTTGGTTAATATCAGCAAAGGTAACATGGGCGTTTGAATCAGATAATAATTTCCCAATAAAGCCCCGTCCAATATTGCCTGCGCCAAAATGTAATACGTTCATTTGTTGTTCCTACAAAAACTGAATGTGATAAATCGGCACAAATGAGTTGTGCCGAATCTAGTTTTATTTAGTTAATAAAGCTAGCACTTGTTGTGGATCGCTTGTTGTCATTAAGATTTCCATTGTTTGTTCATCATCAAGTGCATTGGTAATGGCATTTAAAATTTGTAGATGCTCATTGTTACGAGCAGCAATACCGATGACTAATTTAGCGATACCGTCTTCTTCATCTGTAAAGCGAACGCCATCTTGATATTGGCAGAAAACAATACCTGTTTTAATAACTTGATCTTTCGCCTCAGATGTACCGTGTGGTACGGCAATGCCTTCGCCTAAATAGGTAGAAACCTGCTTCTCACGTTCAAACATTGCAGGAATGTAGTTTTCAGAGGCAAAGCCTAATTTTACTAATTGTTCACCTGCAAATTGAATAGCTTGTTCTTTGGAATTTGCCGTAAGATTGAGAAATACTTGTTCCTTATTCAAAGATAGGGAATTTTGTTCGGCAGAGATTGCTAATTTGGGTTCAGAACTGACCGCTTGTTTTCCTTGCTGTTGAGCTAGGTCTGCGACTAAATTATCGTAAAATGCTCCGTCTAAAAAGTTATTCAGAGAAAGATGTTGTGCAGCTGGAACTTGTTTATTTGCTCGAGCCGTTAAATCTTGATGGGTGATGACTAATTGAGCATCTTGAGGTAAATCATTGATTGCGATGTTTTGGACTGCAATATTTAATCCCGCATTTTCGACTTTTTTACGCAGTAAACTTGCTCCCATTGCACTTGATCCCATACCTGCATCGCAGGCAACATAGATTTTACTAATGGTGTTATTCGTTGAAATGCTTGCTTTACTTGCTGATTTCATTGAATGAATTTGTGATTGAGCTTTTTCTAATGACACGTTATTTTTTTGTGCTTTTAATAGCACGCTTGCCACTAAAAATGTAACAGCGCAAGAAAAAATAACCGATAAAATCACCGCTAAATGTGCACCACTTGGTGTTACAGCAAGAACGGCAATAATTGATCCTGGTGAAGCAGGGGAAATTAACCCACCGCCGAGTAATGTATTAGTGAAGACCCCCGTCATTCCTCCTGCAATTACTGCAATAATTAAACGTGGGTTCATTAATACATAAGGGAAATAAATTTCGTGAATTCCCCCGAAGAAGTGAATAATAGAAGCACTGCCTGCGCTTTGTTTTGCACTGCCTTTACCAAAAAACATATAGGCTAATAAAATACCTAATCCAGGGCCTGGATTTGCCTCAATTAAGAAAAAGACAGATTTACCGATTTCGGTCGATTGTTGAATACCTAATGGCGAGAAAATACCGTGATTAATCGCATTGTTTAAAAATAGAATTTTTGCAGGTTCTACGATAATTGACGTCAGTGGTAATAAATTCGTTTCAACCAGCGTATTTACGAGGCTTGCTAGTAGTGCAGAAATTTGGCTAACGACATTACCGATAACACTAAAAGAAAGAAGAGCAAGTAGCATACCAATGATACCTGCAGAGAAGTTATTGACTAACATCTCGAACCCGCTTTTTACCTTGCCTTCAACCCAATTATCGAAGGTTTTAATTGCCCAGCCACCTAATGGACCGACGATCATCGCACCGAGAAACATTGGAATTTCTGAGCCGACAATAATTCCCATTGTTGTTATTGCACCGACAACAGCACCTCGATCACCTCCTACTAAACGTCCACCGCTGTAGCCAATTAAGAGAGGAAGTAAATAAGTGATCATCGGTCCAACGAGTTTGGCTAAGGTTTCGTTTGGCAACCAGCCTGTTGGAATAAAAAGTGCGGTAATAAAGCCCCAAGCAATAAATGCACCAATGTTGGGCATTACCATATTTGATAAGAAGCGTCCAAAACTTTGAACTCTAATTTTTAAATTTGAAGACATACACACCTCAGAAGGAATAATTTCGCTCTGCAAAATAGCATTCCTTCCGTAAGTTACAAAAATGTTTAGCTAAAAATTGTGAACAAGATCACATTTAATTTTATATTAAATCATTTTTAAATGTGATCTTGTTCACAAAATTAAACGATTAGTCACAACGAATTAACCGACTTACGACCTGCCCCGCATTTTTTTCTTTGACAATCTGCCAGTTTATAGGGAGTTCAAGGGGAGGGTGATTTTTTTCGGTCTCAACATAAATTAACGCTTTTTCTGCGAGCCAATTATTTTTAGTGAGTGAATGTAAAACGGGCTGGACTAGTCTCTGATGAAAAGGGGGATCAATAAACACAATATCAAAAGGGGTATTAACATTTTTTTGCTCTAAGAATGACAGGCTATCGGTATGAATAACGCTTCCCTTCGTGGTTTTTAATGCCGTTAAATTCTTTTTCAGTTGGTGAGCAGCATTCGCAAATTTTTCAAGGAAAACAACCGCTTGTGCTTGGCGAGAGAGTGCTTCAATACCGAGTGAGCCACTGCCTGCAAAGCAATCTAAACAGCGAGCATTGGCGATATCCATCATTAACCAATTAAACAGAGTTTCTTTCACTCTATCAGTCGTTGGACGTAGCCCTTCAGCGTTCAGAACAGGTAATTTTCGCCCACGCCATAATCCTGCGATGATCCGCACTTCTCCCGTCGATTGTGGAGAGTAAGAATTTCGATTTTTTTTCATACGTTTTTGCCAAAATAAGGTGTAAAAAATGCTAAACTAATGCCAGTTTAGTTCATTTTAATCCAAAATGGATTTTTTATTTATAGAGAGAATAAAAATGGCACAAGAAAAGAAAAAAGGCTTTTGGTCGTGGTTAGGTTTCGGGAAAAAATCAGAACAATCAACACAAACTCAAACTAACGAAACTCATCACGATATAGAGACTAGCATTTCTGATATTGAACAGAAAGCTGATGCGGTGAGTGAAAGCATTACAGATAAAGCCGAAACGGTTTTGGAGAAGGTTGAAACAGCAAAAAATGACGTTGAACAGATTGTTCAACCAATTATTGAGCAAACGGTAGAAAAAGCTCAGCAAGCTGAAGAAATCATTGAACATCTTACGGAAAATACTGAACAGAAAGTTGATGCATTGAATGAGCAAGTTAGAGATAAAACCGAAATAGTTCTAGATAAGTTAGAAACAGTAAAAAGTGAGGGTGAACATATCGTTCAACCAATTATTGAGCAAGCAGTAGAAAAAGCTCAGCAAATTGAAGAAACTATTGAACATCTTCCTGAAAATGTTGAACAGAAAGCTGATGTGGTGAGTGAAAGCATTACAGATAAAGCTGAAACGGTTTTGGAGAAGGTAGAAACAGCAGAAAATGACGTTGAACAGATTGTTCAACCAATTATTGAGCAAGCAGTAGAAAAAGCTCAGCAAATTGAAGAAACTATTGAACATCTTCCTGAAAATGTTGAACAGAAAGCTGATGCGGTGATTGAAAGTATTAGAGATAAAGCCGAAACGGTTTTGGAGAAGGTAGAAATAGCAGAAAATGACGTTGAACAGATTGTTCAACCAATTATTGAGGAAACAGTAGGAAAAGTTCAGCAAGCCGAAGAAACCGTTGAGCAATTTACTGAACAGAAAGTCGATGAGTTGGACGAAAATATTACAGACAAAAGTGAAACTGTTTTAGAAAATGTAGAAGAAACAGTAGAAAATGCTGAAAAAGAAAGCAGTGCCGATGTTGTTCAGTCAAAAGCTGAATATATGGACGATTATCAAGAAAAGCCTGAGCGTAAAGGGGGATTTTTTAATCGGTTAATCAAAGGCTTAATTAAGACTAAACAGCAGATTGGCTCAGGATTTCTTAATTTCTTCAAAGGTAAAAAAATTGATGATGAGCTCTTTGAAGAATTGGAAGAACAGCTTTTGGTAGCTGATTTGGGTATGCCAACTACGACTAAAATTATCAATAATTTAACTCAACACGCCACTAAACAACAGCTACGAGATGCGGAATTATTGTATCAGCAATTAAAATTGGAGCTTGCCGATGTGTTAAAACCTGTAGCACAACCACTAGTGTTAGAGGATAAAAAGCCCTATGTGATTTTAATGGTCGGTGTAAATGGCGTGGGTAAAACGACAACTATTGGTAAGTTGGCTCGTAAATTCCAAGCAGAAGGAAAGTCGGTGATGTTGGCAGCGGGGGATACATTCCGTGCAGCTGCCGTTGAGCAACTACAAGTTTGGGGAGAGCGAAATCAGATCCCAGTTGTTGCCCAAACAACAGGGTCTGATGCAGCGTCTGTTATTTTTGATGCAATGCAATCGGCTGCTGCGAAAGGAATTGATGTGCTTATTGCAGATACTGCTGGGCGTTTGCAGAATAAAAATAATTTAATGGACGAGCTGAAAAAAATTGTCCGAGTAATGAAAAAATACGATGAAACAGCCCCACACGAAATTATGTTGACGTTGGACGCAGGGACTGGGCAAAATGCGATCAGCCAAGCAAAATTATTTAATGAAGCGGTTGGATTAACAGGAATTACGCTAACTAAACTAGATGGAACAGCAAAAGGCGGTGTGATTTTTGCAATCGCAGATCAATTTAATATTCCTATTCGTTTTATTGGGGTCGGTGAAAAAATCGAAGATTTACGTTCATTTAATGCAGATGAATTTATTGAGGCATTATTTACTCATGAGGACGAAAAATGATTAAGTTTACTAATGTAAGTAAAGTCTATAAAGGCGGTGGAAGACCTGCTTTGCAAGGCATTAGTTTTGAATTGCCCAAAGGACAAATGGCGTATATTACAGGGCATTCAGGTGCGGGTAAAACGACATTGCTGAAATTGATTATGGGAATTGAGCGTGCAAATGGCGGGCAGGTAATGTTTAATGGCTACGACATAACACGGCTTGCAGAACACGAATTGCCATTTTTACGCCGTCAAATTGGTATGGTTCATCAAAATTATAGCTTACTTACAGATCGCTCAATTTTAGATAATGTCGCGTTGCCGTTAATTATTATGGGGCAGCCAAAAGAAATTGTAGAACGAGAGGCTCGTTTGGCGTTAGAGAGAGTAGGGTTGCAAAATAAATTGAATTTCTTACCGCTTCACCTTTCTGGGGGAGAGCAACAACGAGTTGATATTGCTCGAGCTATTGTGCATCGTCCTCAATTACTACTTGCAGATGAACCAACAGGAAATTTAGATGATAAACTTTCGTTTGAAATTTTCCGTCTGTTTGAGGAATTTAATGAAACGGGAACAACTGTGTTAGTTGCTACACACGATACAAATATTATTGTACAACGTCCAAAACCTTGCTTAGTCTTGGAAGAAGGTCATCTGAAGGAGTAAGTAATGCGAAATTTGACAATACAAACCCGCTATATTTTACGTTCTGTTTGGCAAGATCTATCTCAACGTAAATTTGGAACATTTCTAACTATTTTGGTGATTGCAACTTCATTGACAATCCCTACGGTAAGTTATTTATTGTGGAAAAATACGAGTCAAGCGGTAACAACTTTTTACCCTGAACCAGAACTCACAGTATATTTACATAAAAATTTATCAGAAAGAGATGTTAATCCACTGGTTGAAACAATCCGCCATTTTGAAGCAGATAAAATAGAAAGTTTAAACTATATTTCTCGTCAGCAGAGCTTGGAAGAGTTTCGTTCTTGGTCAAGATTTGGTGATGCGTTAGATATTTTAGATGATAATCCTCTACCAGCAGTGGTGGTATTGAAGCCTAAAAAAATGTTCACGTCACCTGAAAATATGATGGCATTGCGTGATGGTTTACAGCGTATTAAAGGTGTACAAGAAGTGCGTTTAGATAATGGTTGGATTGAAAAACTTACTGCGTTAAGCCAGCTTATTGCTCGTATTGCGGTAACTTGTACCATACTGATGTTCATTGCTGTTTTTTTAGTGATTGGTAACAGCGTCCGATCTGATGTATCCAATAGCAGAATATCGATTGATGTAATGCAACTGCTTGGGGCAACGAATTATTTTATTTCTCGTCCATTTATTTATAAAGGAATGATTTACGGCTTTTTAGGTAGTGTACTTGCTATTTTATTTAGCCTAATGACAATCAGCTATTTTACGGGGGTTGTCCGATATGTTGCCGATATGTTTACGGTACAATTTGAATTGCACGGCTTTAATTTCAGTGAAATATTATTGATCGTTGTGTTAAGCATTTTTCTCAGTTGGCTTGCCGCAACAATAGCAACAAACCAACATATCCAGCGAATTGGGGCGAGATATTAATATAATATTGAAATGAATTAAGGTGGTGAGTGTTTAAAACATTTACATATTTTAACAAAATATAATTAAATTACTTGGATAGATAATATGGCTAAAAATAAACAAAGTATTGAACCGAATATCGCAGATCTTGCCAATGGTTGGTTAAAATCTTATGGATTAGATTATAAATTAGAACAAGAATCACTTAATACAGAAATTGATAAGGCATTAGAAAATTATGCATCGAAGAATGGAGGAATTGGTGGTAATCGACCTGATGTCAAATTGCTCTTACAAACATCAAATTTGGATTATTACCCTATTTTAATTGAATACAAAGGCTATGCTGATAAATTAGTGAAATTAGATACTGAAGGGAATGTTGATAATCGTACAGCAAAGAATGCTCTAAATTTTAAGAATATTAGAGATTATGCAGTAAATGGTGCCGTACATTATGCTAATGCTTTACTACATCATACCAGTTATACCGATATTATTGCTATAGGTATGACGGGTAGCAAAAATGAGCAAGGTGAAATATGTTATCAAATCGGTACTTATTATGTGTCTAAATCTAATTTAGGTGTTGGACAAAAAATTGATGAATATACTGATTTCTCTTTTTTAGCGAAAGAAAATTTTGATAAATTTATCAATAAAGTAAAACAGCTTTCTCTTTCTACTGAAGAGTTGGAGAAAATTAAAGAAAAGCGTGAAAAAGAAATTGATGCAAGCCTAACAAAGCTGAATAATGATATTTATCAAAATGAAAAAGGATTAGGAGAGAATGATCGAGTTTATTTGGTCGCCTCAGCGATTATTGCAACACTTGGTGTAGCAGGTAAAGTTAATCCATTAGAAAAAGAGGAGTTAAAATCAAGTACAGAACGTAATAATAGAGACGGCGATATTATTATTAGGAAAATTGAGGCTTTTTTTGAGGAAAAGAAATTACCACAAGATAAAACAGATTTAATTATCCGTACTTTATCTAATACACTTTTGATGGAGAATATCAATAAGCCTAAGAATGGAGAAAGTCAGCTCAAACGTATTTTTACTAAGATTGTTGATGATTTAGGGATTTATTACAAAATTGGATTAACTACCGATTTTACGGGTAAATTATTCAATGAAATGTATTCTTGGTTAGGTTTTAGTCAAGATAAGCTTAATGATGTTGTATTAACGCCTTCTTATGTTGCCACCTTACTAGTTAAATTAGCGAGAGTAAATAAAGATAGCTATGTTTGGGATTTTGCCACAGGATCAGCTGGGCTATTAGTGGCAGCAATGAATGAAATGCTTAAAGATGCAAAAGAGAGTATTCATTCTCCTGAACAGCTTAGTCTAAAAGAAGCAAGTATTAAAGCAAATCAATTGTTAGGTATAGAATCGTTAGCTAGTGTGTATATGTTAGCTATTTTGAATATGATAATGATGGGGGACGGTAGCTCAAATATCATTAATAAAAATTCATTAACCGAGTTTGATGGCAAATATGGCTTTGGAAATACCAATGAGAATTTCCCTGCAGATGCTTTTATTCTTAATCCGCCTTATTCCGCAGAAGGTAATGGAATGAATTTCGTAGAAGTCGCACTTAATATGATGAATAAAGGTTATGCGGCTATTATTATTCAAAATTCAGCAGGAAGTGGAAAAGCTAAAGAAATTAATCGGAATATTTTGAAAAAACATACGCTTTTAGCAAGTATCAAAATGCCAATTGATTTATTTATTGGGAAATCTAGTGTACAGACGAATATTTATGTTTTTAAAGTGGGTGAAAAACACCATAAAGATGAAATGGTAAAATTTATTGATTTTACTAATGATGGTTATACTCGTACTAATCGTAAAAAGGCAAGTAATAATTTGAAAGATACTGACAGAGCTAGGGAACGTTATCAAGAAATAGTAGATTTGGTGCGTTTTGGTAGAAGCCAGCTCAATATTTTTACTGAAAAAGAATATTATGAAAATACGATTGACCCAGACAATGGGGCAGATTGGAATCAAACTGCTCCAGTTGATACTAAACCAACTCTTGATGATTTTAAAAAAACAGTTAGTGATTACTTAGCTTGGGAAGTATCTAATCTTTTGAAAAAACGAAATGATAAAGATGAGTCATTGGGAAAGTAGAAGCCCACTTAGCACAAAAATTACAACAAGTTGAGTGGGCAAAGTTTAGTTATAATGATTTATTCCAGTTAATTAGTGGACATAAGATAAAAAATAAGTCTGAATTACCTTTAGAAGGTAAATTTCCAGTATATTCATCGGATTCTAATAATAATGGAGTAGTGGGATATATAGATACTCCTACTTATATTTGCAATGAAGAGAGTAAGATTTATGTAATTTTCGGAGAGCATACAAGAAGCTTTAATATTGCTGATACAAGTTTTTCAATTTTAGATAATGTAAAAGTTTTAAAACCTTTAAAAGAAATAAGTTTAAATCAATTATTCTTTATTATATCTTCTTGGAAAAAAGAAATTCCTAATCTAGGATATGCCAGACATTGGAAAGTTGCAAAAAATATACAATTCTTTCTTCCTGTGAAGAATAATGAAATTGATTTTGACTTTATAGAAGAATTTATTTCTGAACTGCAAGCGGAACGATTGCAGGAACTGCAAGGTTATTTACGTGTTACAGGACTATCAAACTATACATTAAATGAAAAAGAAAAGAATGCGATAGCGAGATTGAATGAGATTGAATGGGGTAAATTTAATTTAGAAAAGTTATTTGGTAAGGCAACTCGTGGTAAGCGTTTAAAAAGTGCCGATAGAATATCGGGTTTATTACCTTTTGTTACTGCTGGAGAAACGGATACGGGAATATCTGCATTTATTGGTAATAAGGTAGATGTATTTAATGCGAACACGATTACTATTGATATGTTTGGATCTGCAAAATATCGTAATTATTCTTATGGTGCAGATGATCATATTGCTGTTGTCCATTGTGATCATTTAATGAAAGAAGCAGTTTTATTTTTAACTTCAGCAATCCATAAAGTATCAAATTCAGGGCAATTTAGTTATGCCCGTAATTTTTATGCTAAAGATGCTGATCAATTAAATATTAGTTTACCAATCAAAAATGGTATTCCTGACTATGAATTAATGAGCATTTTAGGTAGTGCTATTCAGAAACTAGTCATTGAAGACGTTGTTAAGTACACAGATAGAGAAATAATGGGATATCAACAAGTAATAAGTAGTTGAATGATTTAACCTGATTGCTCAACTACTATTTATTCTGTTTTTTAATATTTAGATTGTATTATTTATCTTATGTGAGAGATACACATCAAACCGATGGTTTTTGGTTTCTTGGCTAAAATCAGGTTTTTGTTCTGCCAGAAATGGGGCGTAATCGGGGCGTTTTACTACTACACGTTTGTGGGCGAGCTGTTTGGCTTGAGTGAAGAAATTATCGGCATCGAGATCTGAGCCGACTAGGTGCTGAAACACTCGCATTTCTTTTTTTACTAATGCACTTTTTTGTTTGTGGGGATACATTGGGTCGAGATAAACGACGTCAGCGAAATCAGTGCTAGGGTTGAGTTCATTTATGGATCGTGCGGGCAATAGTTGCATTCTTTCTTGCATAAATTGCCCAATTTCCGCATTTTGATAGGCTCGTTGTAAACCATCTTCTAATAATGCCCCCACAACAGGGTTGCGTTCCACTAGTTTCACTTTACAGCCGATACTGGCTAATACAAAAGCATCTCGTCCAAGCCCTGCGGTTGCGTCTATAACGGTTGGTAGCGTATTGCCTTTAATGCCAACGGCTTTTGCCACTGCTTCGCCTCGCCCACCGCCGAATTTACGCCGATGAGCCATTGTGCCGTCCACAAAATTTACAAAAATTGCCCCTAGTTTTGGCTCATCTAATTTGCGTAATTCTAAGCGTTCGTCCGTTAGCACAAGGGCTAAAATTGCTGAATTTGTGTGAATGAGTTTCCATTTTTCGCAAATTAGGCGGAATTTTTCGAGATCTTGGCTTTCGTTAATCAGTTGGATTGCGGTCATAAAATATAGTGCTGAAAAATAGTGTCTAAATGAGCAAGTAATGTGGTTTTCCCTGCAATATCTTCATTTTCCCACGTTTGTTGCAAAATGTTTGGAGAAAATGACCGCTCGTAGAGATCGGCAATAGGAAAATAGCTTAAATGCCACGGTTCAAGTCCGATATCTTTATCTTCCCGTTCTAAAAAAGGAAAATAGAATCCAAATTGTTCGGCATTGATTAGTAACCAATTAGTGAGTTGTTGGAAATAACCGCCTGTTTGATATTCCCAAGGCTCTAGTTGCAAAGATTGATTTTTAGGCAATAAATCGGGGTCAAAAATATCAATTTCTGTTCCCCAGTGATGACGACTTGCACCAGGCATTGCAGACCAACGTAAAATTGCTTGGCACTTTTGCCAGTTATCAAGAAGGCTTAAATCAATAGGATTGCCGTGATCGTCGTGGACTTTACGTTGCCCGTTAAATTTTGCATTCCAGATCTGTTTTTGACGGTCGAAATCCCGAAAAGTACTGGCAGGTTGTAAATTAAACCCTGCTTTTTTTGCCTGTTTTTGTAAGGCTAGAAAATTTTCTACCGTTTCTGCTTGTAGCGTGTGATGAGTAGAAAGATCATTCGGCAAGGGAACAAGATGTTCTCGAGATTTGCCCGTGAGGATTTGTGGTATTGCAAAATTATTCATTAAACTGACCGCTTGTTTGGTTGAAAAGTTGTTCAAGAACATCGTAATATACTTCGCCACATTGGGTGAGATCGTCAATATCGACACACTCATTTATCTTGTGAATAGTTTGATTTAGCGGGCCAAATTCTACAACTTCTGTTCCCATTTGAGCAATGAAGCGAGCATCAGATGTACCACCGCCCGTATCTAAATGAGGTGTAATCCCTGTGATTTTCTGTACAGATTGCACGACAGTTTCAACTAATCGCCCATTTTCTGTTAAAAAAGGTTTTCCCGATAAATTCCATTCAATACGGTGAGTAAGCTGATGTTTTCTTAGTAATTCAGTTACTTTTTCTTTGATAATTTCAGCTGTAATTTCCGTACAATAACGTAAATTAAACTGCACATAGAGTTCACCAGGTATGACATTATTACTTCCTGTACCTGCTTGGATATTGGCAATTTGTAGGCTAGTGGGGGGAAAAAATGCGTTGCCATTATCCCATTGATATTGGGTTAATTCTGCTAAAAAAGCTAAGGATTTATGCACAGGATTCTCCGCTAAGTGAGGATAAGCAACGTGGCCTTGAATACCTTCAATGTAGAGATTTGCAGTGATTGAGCCTCGGCGACCATTTTTAACAATATCACCAAGCTGTTGAGAGCTAGAGGGTTCGCCAACAATGCAATAATCGACTTTTTCATTACGGGTGAGTAGGGTTTCAACAACTTTGACTGTGCCGTCTTTAGCACTTGCTTCTTCATCTGACGTAATCAGTAACGCAATTTTGCCTTGGTGATTAGGATTATTTTTGATGAATGTAGTGGTAGCAATAACCATTGCTGAAAGCGAGCCTTTCATATCAGCCGCCCCTCGCCCATATAGTAAATTATCAACAATGTTTGCCTCAAAAGGTGGATATTTCCATTGGTTTTCATCACCAGCAGGGACGACATCGGTGTGTCCTGCGAATGCAATACAAGGCTCACCTTGCCCGTGAGTTGCCCATAAGTTCAGCGTGTCGCCAAAGGGTAACCATTCGAGGGTAAAACCGACTGCTTGTAATTGCTCGGCAATCAGTTGTTGGCAACCTTGATCATCAGGGCTAATTGATTTCCGTTGAATTAAGGCTTGAGCAAGGGCAATAATATCATTTTTCATATTATTTCAATTTTGCTTGATATTCAGAGGCATCAAAACCGAGTAAAGCCACTTCATTGTGAATAACGATCGGGCGTTTAATGAGCGTTGGGTGTTCATTTAGCACTTTAAGGGCAGTTTCTTTATTCAGATTTTGTTTGATGCTTTCATCTAAACCACGCCACGTTGTGCTACGTTTATTGACTAAATTTTCCCAACCGAATTTGTCTGCCATTTGGTTGAGCCAGTCTGGATCTAACCCATCAACACGGTAATCGTGTAGTATTGGGGTAAATCCATTATCGTTAAGCCATTTGATGGATTTTTTAACGGTATCGCAGTTTTTGATACCATATACGATCGTTGCCATTCTTCATTCCTTAATATAATTTTTTCTAAAAGAAAGTTGAGTTGGGAGAGTCTGCATTAACAGTCGCTTGCCAAATTTTCAGGGCATCTGCGGTTTCGGCTACATCGTGAACTCGCACGATTTTTGCCCCATTTTGTAATGCAATCAATGCACCTGTAACGCTACCAATAAGACGTTGTTCTACGGGTTTATCTAAAATTGCACCGATCATTGATTTACGGGAAAGTCCAGCTAAAACAGGATAGCCAGATTCAGCAAATACATTGAGATGTTTGAGAAGCTGATAATTATGTTGCACGGTTTTACCAAAACCAAAGCCAATATCCAAAATAATATGGGATTGCGGAATACCCGCCGTTAAGCAAGCAAAAATACGTTGGTTAAGGAAATTGCTGACTTCTTCCACAATATCTTCATATTCAGGATTTTGTTGCATTGTTTGAGGAGTGCCTTGCATATGCATTAGGCAGACAGGTAAATTGAGTAAAGCTACAGTATCAAGGGCTTTTGGTTCTTGTAACGCTCGAATATCGTTAATCATATCTGCCCCTACGTTAGCAGATGCTTTCATCACTTCTGCTTTAGAGGTATCGACAGAAATTAAACAATCGAATCGTTTATGAACGGCTTCAACTAATGGCACAACACGATCTAATTCTTCTTGGAGTGAGACAATCGGTGCGTTAGGTCGGGTGGATTCCCCACCAATATCAATAATATCTGCGCCTTCATTGAGCATTTTTTCAACTTGGTAAAGTGCTTTATCTAATGAGAAAAACTTGCCGGAATCGGAAAAGGAATCAGGCGTAAAATTTAAAATTCCCATAATTTTCGGGGTAGAGAGATCTAACAAGCGGTCAGATCCGAGCTGATTTTTGTAATAAATTTTCATTTGTGATTAGTTACTTTTTTATGCGTTATCTGTTCGTAGTGTTGCTAATATATTTTTTAAAGCGCTGTCGAGTGGAGCGGTAATAACCATCTGTTCTTCGGTTTTCGGGTGGACAAAACGAATAGCGTAAGCGTGTAAAAATAGGCGGTGTAAGCCGATATTTTGCATTTTTTGGTCAAATTCACGGTCACCATATTTATCATCTAAGGCAATAGGGTGTCCTGCAAATTGAGTATGTACCCGAATTTGGTGTGTTCTGCCGGTAACGGGTGAGGCTTTTACTAGTGTTGCCGTAGGATAGCGTTCTTCAATAGTAAAACGGGTTTCTGAAGGTTTGCCTTCTTCGCTGACTCGCACAATTCGTTCGCCACTCGCTAATTCATTTTTTAGCAATGGAGCTTTAATGACTTTTGTATGAGATTGCCATTGCCCACGTACTAATGCAAGGTAGTCTTTTTGTACGACTTTTTCTCGCAGTTGTTCATGTAAATTGCGTAGGGCAGAACGTTTTTTTGCTACTAATAAAATCCCTGATGTATCACGGTCAATGCGGTGAACTAATTCTAAAAAACGGGCTTGTGGACGTAATGCCCGTAAGGCTTCAATGACCCCAAAAGTTAGCCCACTTCCGCCGTGAACAGCAATGCCAGACGGTTTATTAAGCACCAATAAAATATCGTCTTCATATAAAATATGTTGCTCAAGTTCAGCAACTTTGTTCAGTTTAGTCGAAATTGGGGAGTCATTTTTTTCTGCCACTCTGACAGGCGGAATGCGTACTATATCATCCGCTTGTAATTTATAATCGGGTTTTACTCGCCCTTTGTTTACCCGTACTTCACCTTTGCGAACGATACGGTAAATTAGGCTTTTAGGTACGCCTTTTAGTTTGGCTAAGAGAAAGTTATCTAAGCGTTGCCCTGCTTCATCATCGCTAATTGTGAAAAATTGTACGCGGGCAGAAATAATTTTTTCGGGTGTCGTCATTGGTCTTTTTTCATCAATAAAATTATGTAAATGCTACCATATTTTACTTAAATACAATGTACAGATTTGCAAAAAATCTGTGAGAACAGATCGCTTATGTTAAAATTTATTTTATTTCATAATGTGTGGGAGAAGTAATGAGTAAAGAAGCACAGACCGTAGAAGCGGTAAAACAGATTGATGTACAAGAAGTTGCAACAAAAGTGATTGATGGGGCGAAAACATTAGATATTCAAAAATTAGGGGATATTTTGATGGATTGGGTTATTCCCTATACCACCAAAATTGTGTTAGCGATTGTTATTTTTATCATTGGAAAATATTTAGCTCGAATTGTTAGCCGATTGATTGGTAAGGCGATTTTAGCCTCAAGTGATGATGAAATGTTACAAAGTTTTGTCACTTCAATTGCTTATTTTTTATTATTATTGGTTTCAGTGATTGTTTCACTTTCTCAATTAGGTATTAACACTAATTCTTTAGTTGCGTTAATTGGTGCGGCAGGGTTAGCGGTAGGTTTAGCGTTACAAAATTCATTACAAAATTTTGCAGCAGGAGTGATGATCTTAATTTTTAAACCATTTAAGCGAGGAGATTATATTGAAGCGGGAGGCGCTGCTGGCAAAGTAGAAAAAATGGGATTGATGATGTTAGAACTTCGCACAGGAGACAATAAAACCGTACTCGTCCCAAATGGAAAAACTTTTTCCGATAAAATTACAAATTATTCAAGTAATAGTACTAGACGTGTAGATTTTATTTTTGATATCGGTTATGAAGATGATATTGCAAATGCTAAGGCGATTATTACCCAAATTTTAGAAGATGATCCTCGAGTATTGAAAGAGCCTGCACCTGTTATAGCAGTGAGTGCCTTAGCGGCAAGTAGCGTGCAGATTATTGCACGCCCTTGGGTTAATAGTGGCGATTACTGGAATGTTTATTATGCGGTAACTGAACAGGTTAAAATAGAGTTTGATAAAGCAGGTATTTCAATTCCATTTAATCAGCTTGATATTCATTTACCTGACAATATTGATATTGTACATAAATAATTAGCCTAAAACAGCGGTAAGAAAAGCGAGATATTTAATAATCTTGCTTTTCTTTTTGTATAAATTTATTGTCTTTCGCCTTTCTATTTCAAGCGTAAAATGCCATAATGACACGCATTTTTTGTCTGTAATTACGGGATAACCGTTTTGCAAAAATAGGCAGAAAAGTACCGCTTGCATTCACCTAAAAGCAAGCCTAACTGATTGATTCTGCAACCAATTTTGAGTGTAAGACATTGAATCAATCATAAGCACGACGTTCCTTATTTGGCGATTCTTTTATTTCAGACAATCGGGAGATTGGCTTGCATTTTTAGCAAACAGGGAAGGTTGTGAACATAATCAACAACAATAATGAGAAACACAATGAAAAGAATGTTAATCAATGCAACTCAAAAAGAAGAGTTGCGTGTTGCTTTAGTCGATGGGCAACGTCTGTTCGATTTGGATATTGAAAGTCCAGGACACGAACAAAAGAAAGCGAATATTTACAAAGGAAAAATTACCCGTGTAGAGCCAAGTTTAGAAGCGGCATTTGTCGATTATGGTGCAGAACGCCACGGATTTTTACCATTAAAAGAAATTTCTCGTGAATATTTTCCTGATGGATATGTATTTCAAGGTCGCCCGAATATCAAAGATATCATCAAAGAAGGGCAGGAAGTTATTGTCCAAGTGGGTAAAGAAGAACGAGGCAATAAAGGTGCGGCTTTAACTACATTTATTTCTCTTGCAGGTAGTTATTTAGTGTTAATGCCGAATAACCCTCGGGCAGGAGGCATTTCTCGCCGTATTGAAGGTGAAGAGCGTTTAGAATTAAAAGAAGCACTGGATAGCTTAGATGTGCCAGATGATGTGGGGTTAATTGTTCGTACTGCTGGTGTTGGGAAATCTCAAGAAGAATTGCAGTGGGACTTAAAAGTACTATTACATCATTGGGACGCCATTAAAAAAGCGGCAGAATCTCGCCCTGCACCATTTCTTATCCATCAAGAAAGCGATGTGATAGTCCGTGCTATTCGTGATTATTTACGCCGTGATATTGGCGAAATTTTGATTGATAATAAGAAAATCTTTGAAAAAGCTAAAAATCATATTCGCCTTGTTCGTCCTGATTTCATCAGTCGTGTACGTTTATATGAGGGCGAAGTTCCTCTTTTTAGCCACTATCAAATTGAATCGCAAATTGAATCAGCATTTCAACGTGAAGTACGTTTACCTTCTGGCGGATCGATTGTCATTGATGTAACAGAAGCATTGACTGCAATTGATATTAACTCCGCTCGTGCAACTCGTGGTGGTGATATTGAAGAAACCGCATTAAATACCAATTTAGAGGCGGCAGATGAAATTGCTCGCCAATTACGTTTACGGGATTTAGGTGGGTTAATTGTTATCGATTTTATTGATATGACCCCTGTACGTCATCAACGTGAAGTAGAAACTCGTATTCGTGAAGCAACACGTCAAGATCGTGCACGTATTCAATTTGGACGTATTTCACGTTTTGGTTTACTTGAAATGTCAAGACAACGTTTAAGTCCATCATTAAGCGAAGCGTCAAGCCACGTTTGTCCACGTTGTCAAGGTACAGGCAAAATCCGAGATAATGAATCAATTGCACTTTCTATTTTACGTCTGGTTGAGGAAGAAGCCATTAAAGAAAATAGCGCACAAGTTCATACGATTGTGCCAGTAGAAATTGCCTCTTATTTACTTAATGAAAAACGTCGAGCGATTAGTGATATTGAAAAACGCCATAATGTGCAGGTTGTTGTTGTACCGACAGAATCTATGCAAACCCCGCATTTTAGTGTTTATCGCCTGCGTGAAACTGAAATCGTGCCAACATTAAGCTATGATTTAGCAAAACGTTATCAAGAGCGTGAAGAAAATTCAGCAACATATCATCAACCTTCAGAAGAAGTGTTAGTTACCCGAAATGAACCTGTTATTACCGTAGAGTCCGTATTGCAAAGTTCAGCGTTGAATTTACAATCTGCTCCAGTTCCGACAGAGCCTGAAACTCCTTCACTATTTAGCCGTATATTGGCGAAAATTAAAGGATTTTTTGCTCCAGAAGAGAAAGCACCAGAGAAAAAAACACGCAACAATAAGCGTCATTCTCGTGATCGTCGCCATCAACGTCGTGAGCGTCCTAATCGTGCTGAACAACCACGTCAAGAGCGTAATAATAGAGTTGTTCAAGAGATTAAAGAAACGAAATCTGAACCTAAAAAACGTACGGAAGTTATCGAAGAAATTGCAGGTGCGACAGAACGTACTCAACGTGATGTAGCGAAAGTGGCGGAACGTCGCCAGCGCCGTGACTTACGTAAAAAAGTACGTGTTGAACAGCAAATTGAAGAAATTTCAGCAAAATCTGTGGTAAATGAAACAGTACAAGTTACAGCAGATGATATTGTGGTTCATAATACTCAAGAGAAAGTAAAATCATCTTATATGACCGCACCTATCGAAGCGGTGGTAGAAGTGGAAGAAAATGCAGCAACACAATCTTCTGTTATTGAAAGTAAAGAACCTACGGTAGAGAGCCGTGAAAATGGTCGTCAACGTCGTTTACCACGCCATTTGCGTGTAGGTAATCAACGCCGTCGTGATCGAAAAGAAGGCATCAAAGTAGCTCCAATGCCTTTAACTGCTGCAGTTGCTTCACCAGAACTTGCAAGCGGTAAGATCTGGGTAAAAGTTTGCGAAATGCCGAAAACAGAAGAAAAAGTAAATTTCCTCTCTGTTGATGAAATGCTACAACAACAGGCAGAAATGAAACCACAGCAGCCTGTAAAAAATATTGAGAGTGTCGATACGGTAAAAGCTAAACCAAATCCAGAAGCGAAATTTGCAGTTCCATTTGGGAGTGTTGTTGCACAGCAGACAGAGCGTGATTTAGTTAAAGAAAATCATCAACGTAAAACGGAAGTTGTAACTGAGCAAGCGGTTGATTTAGATCAGACTGAGAAAAAATTAGAAGTGAATGCTGTATTGCCTTTTGGTGCAGTAGTAAGCCAAGCAACGGATCGTGATTTAGTGAAAGAAAATCATGAACGCCGCCAGCGTGTGAAATCAGTTGCAAGTATTGCTCCTCAAATTGTAATGGATGAAATGGATAATACACCAGTAAATGTGTACCAAAGCAGTTATACTTTTGATGGAAAACTAGGGACATTTTCTCGTGTAGCTCACACGACTTCAGAAATGACAGTGGCTAAAACTGTTGATGAGCCAACAGTTGCTGTACCTAAAGTAGAATGGCAACATTCTAAATATTATTTTTATGGTAAAGGCTTCGCAGGGCATAGTAGTGCGGTAAGTCATGTTTATTCTGCAGCCCGTGTTGCAAGTAGTAGCTAAACATAAAAAGACGAGGGTTTAGTGAACTTTTTACTGAATTCTCGTTCTAACTATGCGTTTTTTAATCTCTTAATTCTTAAAAGGAAAGTTTATGAAAAAATTATTATCAGCATTATTTGTTTTCGGTTCAGCATTATCATTAGCTGCTTGTGATCAAGCAAAAGAGAAAGTTGCGGAAGTAAAACAAACAGCAACTGAAGCAACTAATGCGGTAGCAGATAAAGCAACCGAAATGAAAGATGCGGCGGCTACAAAAGTAGAAGAAGCAAAATCAGCAGCAGTTGAGGCAACTAATGCGGTAGCAGATAAAGCAACTGAAATGAAAGATGCGGCGGCTACAAAAGTAGAAGAAGCAAAATCAGCAGCAGTTGAAGCGAAAAATGCGGTAGCAGATAAAGCAACCGAAATGAAAGATGCGGCGGCTACAAAAGTAGAAGAAGCAAAATCAGCAGCAGTTGAAGCGAAAAATGCGGTAGCAGATAAAGCAACTGAAATGAAAGATGCAGCGGCTACAAAAGTAGAAGAAGCAAAATCAGCAGTAGTTGAAACGAAAAATGCAGCGGTAACGAAAGTAGAAGAAGCAAAATCAGCAGCAGTTGAAGCGAAAAATGCGGTAGCAGATAAAGCAGCTGAAATGAAAGATGCGGCGGCAACTAAAATTGAAGATGCTAAAAAAGCTGTTGAAGGCAAAGTAAACGAAATGAAGTCTTCTGTTGAAGGTAAATAATTTTTAATAGAAAGGCACAGTTTATGTGCCTTTTTTACCTCTTATCTAAGGAGTAAACCGTGAAAAAATCATTGTTCGCCTTATTAGTATTAGGCTCGGCAGTTTGTTTAACAGCTTGCGATAATGGCAAAGCTCAAGTTGAGGCAGAGTTAAAAGAAACACAGAGTCAATTATTAGAATTGCAGAAATCATCAGAGATTAAATTGCAAGAAGTAACTAAAAATGCGAATCAAAAAATTGCTGAAATGCAAAAGCTAGCAGACGAAAAAGTCGCTCAGGCGGAAAGATCATTTGCGGATAAGGTAGCAGAGATTCAAAAATCATCAGAGATGAAAATTGCTGAAGTTCAGAAGTTAGCTGATGAGAAAGTATCGGTAATACAAGGTGAGTTAGATACTAAAGTAATAGAAGCACGAAAGATTTCTGAAGAAAAATGGCAAGAAATGCGTAAAGCGTTAGAGGATAAATTAAATCAGCAAGCGGTTATTTCAGGCGTAAATTCTGTTGTAAATGAGAAACAAAGTAAATTATCAGAAGCATTAGGAAATGTAAAAACTTCGTTAAGTAGCTCTTTAAAAGATGCAAAAGAAATTATTGCAGATACAATGCAAGATGCCGGCAAGGCTATCCAGGTCATTGCATCGGATTTAAAATCAGATTCAAAACAAGCTATTCAAGCTGTTGAAAATAAGGTTGATGAAGTTAAATCTGCAGTTGAATCCAAGTAAATTAGGTTTTATGATATTATTCATAATAGAGTAGCTTAATAGCCATTATTAAATAGAGGAAAAGATGAAATTATTTAAATCACTTTTAATGTTATCATTATCTGCGGTAATTGCAATGTCTGCCTCTGCAGAAACAAATACCCATAATAAGCAACAGAAACAGTCTACACATAAAGCACAGAAACAATCTACACAGAAACCAGTAAAAGCGGTTAATTCATCAGCAAAAGCAAATACTAATAAAAAAGCAGTACCAGTAGCGGATACTGGCGAGCGGGAATTAAAGCGTTTTACAGACAGTTTAGAGCTAAAATTTGTTGGCGTAGAGACAAAAGAAGTGAATAATGAAAAAGTAGTGAGTTTTAATTATTCATTGAAAAATAAATCTAAAAATACGATGAAAAAGGTGCATTGGGCAACTATTTTAATATTTAACCAACAACCTATTTTAATTTTAGATGAGCCAATTGCCTTTGGTGGTGGTTTTAAAGCAGGATCTGCTTTACCGATAAGCTATACAATACCGTTTAGCCAGCTACCTCAAGTTGCACAACAAGTATTGTCAGATCCAAAAAATAAATTTACTATCCAGTTCCAAGCCAAAGAAATTGATTTTACGAATGGTAAAAAAATTATAGTGAAATAAAAAAATGGTCGCAATTAGCGACCATTTTTCTTTAATATAAAATACGGCTTCTAATTGTGCCGTCTATCTCTTTTAAGCGTTTTAAAGCTTCATCAGTTTTTTCTGTTTCAACATCAATCACAACATAACCAATAGTAGGGTCTGTTTGTAGAAATTGAGCTGCAATATTGACATTCAAATCTACGAAGACTTGGTTAATCTTATTTAGCATACCCGGTTTGTTGATATGAATATGTAATAACCGCTTAGTGCCACTATGTTCTGGTAATGAAACTTCAGGGAAATTTACCGCAGAAAGTGTGGAGCCATTATCTGAATATTTGATAAGTTTGTGAGCAACTTCTGTACCAATATTGGCTTGGGCCTCTGTTGTTGAACCTCCAATGTGAGGAGTTAGAATAACATTATCAAACTCTCTTAATGGTGATTCAAAAGGGTCATTAATTGATGAAGGTTCTTTTGGGAAAACATCAATAGCCGCTCCACGCAGTTGTCCTGATTTTAATACTTCAACTAACGCATCAATTTCGATAACAGTTCCTCTCGCTGCATTGATAACAATCGCATCTTGTTTGATTTTTGGCAGGTTGTTGGCATTAAGCAGATTTTTGGTAGAAGGATTATCGGGAACGTGCAGTGAAATGGCATCACTCATTGCTAATAGATCATCAAGGTTCGCTACTTGTTGTGCATTACCAAGTGGGAGTTTATTTTCCACATCATAAAAATAGACGTGCATTCCAACAGCCTCTGCTAAAATACTAAGCTGTGAGCCGATATGGCCGTAGCCGATAATGCCTAAGTTTTTGCCTCGAACCTCATTAGAGCCAGTAGCAGATTTATTCCATAAACCACGGTGTACTTCTGCATTCGCTTTCGGAATATTACGCATTAGTAATAAAATCTCACCTAATACTAATTCTGCTACAGAGCGGGTATTTGAGAATGGAGCATTAAATACAGGAATACCTCGCTGTTTAGTTGCCGTTAAATTGACTTGATTTGTCCCAATACAGAAACAGCCGATGGCAATCAATTTAGGGGCGTAGTTGAGGACTTCTTCGGTAATAACGGTACGAGAGCGAATACCGATAAAGTGGGCATCTTTGAGTGCTTCTTTTAATTCTTCACCTTCTAAGGCTTTTTTATGGTATTCAATATTGGTATATCCCGCAGCTTTTAGAGCGTTTAGGGCATTTTGGTGAACTCCCTCAAGCAAAACAAATTTAATTTTGCTCTTATCAAGGGATACTTTATTTAACATAGTTCAGTCTCCAAATTGTGTTTGCGAATGTTTATATTTTTATATTATTCAATAATTTTTACGCCGTCAGGTGTGCCGATAATGGTTATATTAGCGTAACGTTGGGCGAAAATACCATTGGTTACGACCCCAGCAATATTGTTAATAGTGTGTTCCATTTTAAGTGGTTCCATAATTTTGAAGTTATATACATCTAAAATTACATTACCATTATCGGTAATAACATTTTCACGGTATTCAGGTGATCCGCCGAGAGCGACAAGTTGGCGAGCAACATAAGAACGAGCCATTGGAATAACTTCTACGGGTAAAGCGAAAGTTGAACCTAATATATTAACTTGTTTGCTAGAATCTACAATACAGATAAATTTTTTCGCTAATGAGCTAACAATTTTCTCACGGGTTAAAGCAGCGCCTCCCCCTTTTATCATATAGCCTTGGGGGGTGATTTCGTCTGCACCATCAATATAAATATCTAAACTTGACACGTCATTTGCATTGAAAACTTCAATACCTTGTTTACGTAATAACTCTTCAGAATGTTTAGATGCAGCCACAGCCCCTTTAATTTTATGGCGGATTTCGCCTAATGCTTCAATAAAACAGTTTACAGTTGAGCCACTGCCTATGCCGACAATCGTGTCAGGTTTAATGTATTGTAAAGCAGATTGGGCTGCAAGTTTTTTCATTTCAAGTTGATTCATAAGTTATTCCTATCAGTTAAACAATGTAGGTAATGTATAAACAGTAAGCGGTCAGTTTTTGCAATATTTTGCTTTTAACTGACCGCTTGTCTTAATTTCGTTTTACAGCATTGACAATTTCTTCTGCATAACGTTGGGCAAGTTCACCATCTTCACACTCTACCATCACTCGGATCAGTGGCTCTGTGCCAGATTTACGCAATAAAATTCGTCCTTTACCCGCTAATTGTTTTTCAACTTGGGTAGCAACGTGTTTTACTTCATCACTTTCCAGTGGGTTTGCTCCGCCATTAAAGCGGACGTTGAGTAATACTTGTGGGAAAAGCGGAACGGCTTTGACTAACTCATTTAAACTGAGCTTATGATTTACCATTGCACTAAGCACTTCAAGGGAGGCAATAATGCCATCGCCTGTCGTATTTTTATCTAATACGATAATATGCCCTGAGTTTTCGCCACCTAATTTCCAGCCTTTTTCTTTTAATTGCTCAAGGACATAACGATCGCCCACATTAGCTCGTACAAAAGGAATTGCCAGTTCTTTTAGTGCAATTTCAAGGCTCATATTACTCATCAGTGTGCCAACAACACCACCTTGTAATTTCCCTGCACGCAAGGCTTCACGAGCAATAATAAACAGAATTTGATCGCCATCGACTTTATTACCTAAATGATCCACCATAATTAAGCGATCACCATCGCCATCATAGGCTAATCCCACATCAGCTTCAGATTCAATAACAACTTGTTGTAATGCTTTGATATCGGTTGCACCGCATTTTTCATTGATATTTAAACCATCAGGGTGTGTTCCGATTTCAATTACTTCTGCGCCGAGTTCTCGCATTACATTGGGGGCAATATGGTAGGTTGCACCGTTGGCACAATCAACTACAATACGAAGCCCAGTAAGACTTGAATTGGCTGGGAAGGTGCTTTTACAAAATTCGATATAACGTCCTGCAGCATCGGTGATACGGCTTGCTCGCCCTAATTCCGATGAGCTAACACAGTCCATCGGCTGATCGAGTAAGGTCTCGATAGCTTGTTCCACCTCATCGGGCAGTTTTTCACCGCTTGATGAAAAAAACTTGATTCCGTTATCATAGTAGGGATTATGTGAAGCAGAAATTACAATGCCCGCTTCAGCTCGGAATGTGCGAGTTAAATAAGCAATGGCAGGTGTTGGCATTGGTCCAGTAAATGCAGCGGACAGTCCAGCAGCAGCTAAACCTGCTTCTAAAGCAGATTCAAGCATATAACCAGAGATTCGGGTATCTTTCCCAATTAGCACTTTTTTAGTCCCTTGATTTGCAAGAATTTTTCCTGCTGCCCAACCTAGCTTTAAGGCAAATTCAGGGGTAATAGGGAATTTTCCAACTTCACCTCGTACGCCGTCTGTGCCAAAGTATTTACGTTCTGCCATTTTTTAGCCTCTTAAATAAATGTTATTTGTGTGAAAAGTCTTACCATAGCTTATGATAAGCGGTGAGTTTAACATTATTTTTTGTAACGAAAACTCGGACTTATTTTAAAAAATATTGATATGCAGGGCTGTCGCTGACGTTCTGGTAACGATAGCCAAGATGGCTAAGATCCTGTTTAAATGCTTCTTGTTGTTCATCATTTACCACAAAAGCAGCTAAAATATCACCGTAATCTGCTCCATGAGCTCGATAATGGAAGAGCGAAATATCCCAGTTGCTCAATATTTGTAAAAATTTAAGCAATGCCCCTTTTTGTTCGGGAAATTCAAAACTGTATAAGGTTTCTTGCGAGAGTGAATGAGGTCTGCCCCCAACCATATAACGAATATGGGTTTTGGCAATGTCATCATCAGATAAATCGGTAACATTATAACCCGTATGTTGTAATTCTTTGATAATTTGCTGTTTTTCATCGGCACCGCTAACTCGTACCCCAACAAATATACGAGCTTGCTGATCGTCTGCATGGCGGTAGTTAAATTCAGTTACCGCACGATTGCCTAAAATTTCACAAAATTTTAGAAAGCTGCCTTTTTGCTCTGGAATAGTTACTGACAGTAATGCTTCCTGTTTTTCGCCAATTTCACAACGTTCAGAAACATAACGTAATGTGTGGAAATTCATATTTGCCCCAGACAAAATACAGGCAAGTTTTTGCGCTTGTAAATTGTGCTGTGTAACGTATTTTTTTAAGCCAGCAAGCGAAATTGCACCAGAAGGTTCTGCTATCGCTCGGACATTCTCAAAGATATCTTTTAGGGCAGCACACACTTCGTCATTATCAACGAGTACTACATCATCAATATATTGTTGACATAGGCGGAATGTTTCATCACCAATACGTTTAACGGCAACCCCATCGGCAAATAGCCCAACTCTATCTAATTCAATCGGTTCGCCTGCTTTTAGGGCGTGATAAAGACAAGCAGAATCTTTTGATTCAACGGCAATGATTTTGATTTCAGGCATTAATTGTTTAATCAGTACCGCAATTCCCGCTGCTAATCCCCCCCCACCAACAGGGACAAACACATAGTTGAGTTCGTTGGCTTGTTGTAGTAATTCCATGCCGATTGACCCTTGCCCTGCAATGACAAGAGGGTGATCGAAAGGGTGAACAAAGGTCATTTTTAGCTCGTCAGCAAGTTCAATGGCTTTTGCTTTTGCTTCATCAAAATTTGCCCCATAAAGTAATACTTCACCACCAAAGTTACGCACGGCATCAACTTTAATTGAGGGCGTATTTTGTGGCATTACAATGAGCGAACGTAAGCCTAGGTGCTTGGCGGAAAGCGCTACGCCTTGAGCGTGATTTCCCGCAGAAGCGGCAATAACTCCAGAATGTTGTTGTGCAGAAGAAAGGCTGGAAATCATTGCATAAGCCCCTCGTAATTTGAAACTATGCACAGGTTGCCGATCTTCACGTTTGATTAGAATAGTATTGCCCAAGCGGTCAGATAATTTTTCCATTGGTTGTAATGGCGTAATTTGGGCAAGATCGTAGATTTTAGAGCTGACAATGGCACGGAGATAATCCGTGCCAGTTTTAAGAGCGAATTCACTCATTATGTTTTACCGTGTGATTAGTGGTTATGTCCGCAACCACAGCCACCTTCACCACCTTCGTGATCGTGACCACCACAGCAGCCACCAGACGCTTGGTGAACGTGTCCGTGCTCAATTTCTTCAGGTGTTGCATCACGGGTTGCAACAATTTCTACGCTGAAAAGAAGCTCTTGACCTGCTAACATATGATTACCATCAACGACAACCTCATCGCCATCTACTTCAGTAATTACTACAGGTAGAGGGCCAACATCAGTATCTGCAATGAAACGCATACCGACTTCTAAGTCATCAACGCCCATAAAAACGTCTTTCGGAACACGTTGTACCATATTTTCGTTATACTCACCGTAGCCTTCTTCTGGTTGTACACGCACTTCAAACGTATCGCCAACAACTTTTCCTTCAAGAGCATTTTCTAAGCCGATAACTAAATTATTGTGTCCGTGTAGATACTCAAGGGGTTGCTCAACGGGAGCTTCGTCAACTAATACGCCATCTTGAGTACGAACTTGATAAGCAATACTAGGCACTACGTTTTTTGCAATTTTCATAAAAATTCCTTAAATGTATAAATGAAAAATTAACTGACATTGTAGCTTGTTGTAGCGGATTTGCAAATGTAGCGAGGAAACTTACCGCTTGTTGCCAAAGAATTTTGTTCAAGCCTAATCAATAATATCAGGCGTAACGGTATCGACAACATCAACGGCAGTACTAACGGTAGTTTTTACCGCAGAAACCGCTCCACCAACCACAGAGGTAACTAAACAACCTGTTAATAGGCTAGGAAGCATTAAAATAAGTATAATTTTATTAAACAATTTCATTAGCTACTCTTTTGAAAAGGTTACTTTGCCCGATGCTGTTGCGGAAATAGTTGCTTTACCAGCTTCCATCGGAAGGCTTTCTGGTTGGCTATCAGCAGAGGCCATTTTTGCAGATAACGCATACATTCTTGGCATTGGTGCATTTTGATTTATATCGCCATTGGGCGTGTTTAAACGTATATCACTAAGGATATATTTTTTGGCATTTAACCCTGTTTGGATAACTTCAGCCTTGTGCTGGAATTGTTTGATAATTTCGAGTGTCATTTCATCTTCAAGGGAAACCATTTTCTCTGGCGAAACACTAAAATCAACGTGGCTGATAGCGATTTGGTCATCTAGATTTTCCAAAATTTTTGCAACAGCATCAAAGTCTTTACTTTTTAGCGAAATTCTTCCTTCTGCCACCCAACCGTTTACTTTTCCTTTGTTGTCATAATCGGCATAGTTGCTAATACCTTCAGCAGAAATATCAACCTTGGGATATTGTTTTGCTTGGGCTAATACTTTGTTTAGATTGGTTGATACGGCTTTTTTAAGATCAGAAAGATTTTTACCTGATTTTCGGCTATATATTTCGGCTTGAATTAAATCTTTTTCAACTGTACGACTAACTTGTGTAGAAAAATGGAAAACTGATTCATTATTGCTTTGAGCTTCTTCGGCTAAAGTATGAGTAGCGGCGAAAGCAAGCGGTAAGATTGCTAGATAATTTTGTAATTTCATTTTGTATCCTTAAATGTATAGGGTTAGAGGGAAATTGAGTTGCCGATTAGAGCAGATTTTTTACTATTAGTTCAGCGGTGTAAGGTCAAGCACCCAGACTTTGTTCGGGTCTTGCTTGTCAATTTGCCATAAAATATTGTGATTTGCTAAGTGCATTCCATAAATACGATCACTCAGTTTACCTTGCTGATAAGCAGGGCGGGGATCTTGAGCGAGAACTTCACGAATAAATTGGATAGGATCGTCAATTCCATATTTTACAAAATTTTTACTGGAATTGACCGCTTGTAATGCTGTTTGAGAAAAAGCAACTGCTAATTTTTGAGCAGGTTTTTGTTGTGCAAAGCCTGATTGTGCTTGAGGTTCGTTGTCTGCATAGGCAAGGTATGGTTTAATATCAAAAATTGGCGTGCCATCAACTAAATCAACACTGCCTAGATGGAGATATACGTTACCACTCTCAATTTCAATACGCTGTAAGGTAACTTTCGATAAACCTAATGGATTAGGTCGGTGTGTTGCTCGGCTTGCAAATACGCCAATTCGTTCATTTCCCCCTAAACGTGGCGGGCGAACTGTTGCGTGCCAAGTACGTTCTGGAATATGATGAAAATGAAAAATCAGCCATAGATGACTAAATTGTTCCAATCCTCGCACTGCATCAGGTGAATTAAAGGGGGGGAGTAGGCGAAGAATCGCTTTACCTTGGGTAACTAAATCAGGTTGACGGGGGACAGCAAATTTTTCGCCGTAAGGACTTTGGATAATTCCAATTGGCGTTAAATGGACAGGAAATAAAGAATTTTGCATAAAAATGTTCGTTTTCTGTTAAAAATCAAAAAAATTTCAATCAATTTATAATAATATGCTAAACACAATACAGAAATATTCTTTAATTTGGTTAAATTTTCTCATTTATGGTGAATAAACATTCTACTTTTTCAGCTTGGTTTAGTACTGCGCGCCCAAAAACGTTACCTTTAGCATTAGCCTCAATCGTGGTGGGATCAGCGTTGGCCTTTAGTGTCGGTCAGTTTGACTGTATTACGACATTTTTAGCACTGCTTACGACAGTGTTGTTACAGATTTTATCAAATTTTGCCAATGATTATGGAGATTATTTGAAAGGATCAGATACTTCGGAAAGAATTGGGCCTTTACGGGGAATTCAACAAGGGGCAATTACTAGTCGCCAATTGAAAAAAGGATTGGCTGTTGTTGCGTTGCTGTCTTTGATTTCTGGAGGCTTACTGATTGTATATACTTGTCAAACGTGGCAGGATTTATTGGTATTTTGTGGGCTAGGAATTATTGCAATTATTGCAGCGATTACCTATACCGTTGGCAAGAAACCCTATGGTTATTTAGGATTAGGCGATATTTCTGTACTTATCTTTTTCGGGTTATTGGCAGTATTAGGGACTTTTTATCTACAAGCCCATTATTTATTGCTACCAGTATTTTTTCCTGCTTTGGGTTGTGGATTACTGGCAGTTGCTGTTTTGAATATCAATAATTTACGAGATATCAATCAAGATCGTATTGCGGGGAAAAATACACTTGTGGTACGTATTGGAAATAAAAATGGACGAATATATCATCTAGTTTTACTCACATTAGCAGTAATTTGCTATTTAATTTTTGCTATAAAAGAGTTCCAGCATTGGTATAACTACTTATTTATATTGGCAACTCCATTACTTATTAAGCACGGCGTGTTCGTTTATCGCCATCGTGATCCTGCTGAACTTCGCCCTTTATTAGCTCAAATGGCAGGTTTAGCGTTAGTAACGAATGGGTTATTTGCTTTAGGCGTAGTGCTTTAGAGGAAAAAATCAAAGAAAAGACCGCTTGTTATAAAATCACTAAATGCGGATCAATAACCAAGCGGTCAGAAAAATTGAAAAAGTTTCAAACCATATTAAACACTAAAAGATGAGCCACAACCACAAGTAGAGCTTGCATTCGGATTATTCACGATAAAACGTGATCCTTCCAAACCTTCTATATAATCTACTGTCCCGCCAATTAAATATTGTAAACTCATAGGGTCAACGACTAAGCCCACATTTTGATTTTCAATGGTTAAATCGCCCTCGTTTACCTGATCATCGAAGGTAAAGCCATATTGGAACCCGCTACAGCCACCACCTGTAATATAAACACGTAAACGCAAATTGGGGTTATCTTCCCCTTCAATTAAATTTTTTACCTTATTTGCCGCAGCATCGGTAAAGATCAAAGGTATAGCTATATCACTCATTTTTGTCCTAAGTCAAAATTCTGGAACCCTTCCATTATCTAATAAGCTTTGATCGTAATCAAGAAATAATCATATAGAGTTAAATTGAAAGAAGATGCAAAGCGTAAGTGTAAATGCTAAAATACATAGCTAATGTCTAAATAACTAATATTGAGAGTTATTATTAAAATGAATACGTCAGAGATGAAACAAAATTCAAGTGCTTCAGATGAAATAGATCTCATTGAATTATTTAAAGTTTTATGGAATAAGAAACGATGGATAGCACTATCTACAGTAGTTTGCACTGCAATTTCAGGAGTTTATGCGTTTACTGCGAAAGAACAATGGAGTTCAAGTGCTGAAGTTGTTGCACCTCGTTCCGTAGATTTAGGCAATTATCTTACCTTAAGAGAAGGATATGCTCGAATTTTTGGTGAACAGTTTGATGTGAAGGCGTTTACAGATAGTTTATATGGAAAATTTAAGCAGCTTTCCTATTCTTTAGATGCTCGAGAAGAATTCTTTGAGGAATCAGAGTTATTTAAACGTCTTTCAGTTGATAAGAATGATTCAGAAAAACGTAAAATAATCAATGAACTTGTGCGTGAAAAAGTAAGTATTGTAAAACCAGACCCTAAAAAAGATCCAAATGCATTGGGTAACAAATATACATTTAGTGCTGAAACAGCGGAGTTAGCACAATCTACATTGAAAGAGTTTATTGGGTATATTAATAAAAAAGCATTTCAATTGGATCTAAAAGAATTTGGCATTGTTTCAACGAAAAAAATAGCTGATTTAAAATTTGAACGTGAAAAACTTCAAAAAGATCTTGATATTGAACAGCGTGTAAAATTAGAAAACTTATCTAAAGCATTAGATGCGGCAGAAAAAGCAGGTATTAAAGAATATTCAAAAGCTTTGGGAGATAACTCAAATATTGTTGTTTCAAGTTTAGCAATGTCTGATACAAAAATAGCATTATCAGATTCAAAATTAAGTGATAGTAATTATCTATTTATGTTAGGTGAAAAATATTTAAAAGCACAAATAGAATCAATAAAAGATAAAGATATTATCTATCCTCCTAGACTTTATCAAATTGAAGAACAGTTAAGAAAATTACAGGAGTTATTTTCAACAGCTAAAGATATTGATTCAGCAACTTATCGTTATTTAAGCTCACCAGATTATCCAGTTGCAAAAGATAAGCCTAAAAAATTAATTATTTTATTGATTGGTATGTTTTTAGGATTATTGTTAAGTTCTTGTATTATTTTAATTTTACGAATTTTTAAAAACTAAATGAAATCCTTATTATCTAATACTTTATCACAGAATTTTATATCGTTGTTTCTCTTGCAAGTGGCAAATTATATTTTCCCTCTATTAATTTGGCCTATTTTAAGTAATTATTTAGGAATTGAGCAATTTGGTTTGTTACTGTTAGCATTATCAATGCTAATGATTAGCAATATGATAACAGATTTTGGGTTTAATTTATCGGCAACTCACAATATTTCAAAAAATAGGGAAAATAAGATATTCATTTGTAGTTTATTAACTAACATATATGTGTTAAAAACAGTGCTTTCTATTTTAGTAAGTGTTGTATTTTTTATATATTATCAATTTTCAGAAAATGATAACTTACATAAGCTAGACTATATTTCTATTATTTTGTTGATACTCATTGTATTTTTTCAATCTTGGCAATGTCCTTGGTTTTTTCAAGGTATTGAAAGAATGAAATATGTTACTAAGATAATAGTGCTATCTAAAATAATATATTTATTAAGTTTAGTTTTGATATTACCATATTATAGTACTATAAATTCAGTGTTATTGTGTTATTTATTAAACCAAATTTTTATTAGTTATTTTTATATGTATAGTGTGTATAAAGAAAAATTTTCTTTTGGTCGATTTAATTTATATGGGATATTAAAAGAGTTAAAATATAGTAGCAATTTTTTTATTTCAAGGGTTGCAGTTTCTATTTATACAACGGGAAATGTTCTATTATTAGGGTATTTTCATAGTCCTCATATCGTAGGGTTATATGGTTCAGCTGAAAAATTATATGGTGCAGGAAGTGGTGTCGCAAGCATTGTTTCTCAAGCGATGTACCCATATACCACAAGAACCGGGAATCTAAGTTTATTATTAAAATTAGTATTACTTATATTCTTTCCATTCTGTATAGGTTGCTATGTGGTATCATTTTTTAGCGCTGAAATAATGGCATTGATTTTTGGAGAACCATTTATTGATGGTGGAATTATATTAGATTATTTCTTATTTCTAATGTGTATTACATTTCTGTCAGTTTCTATTGGATATCCAGGATTTGCTGCTATTAAAAGAGTTTATTTAGCAAATTATACGGTAATTATTGGTGCAGTGTGTCATTTCATTGGTATATTGTATTTATATTTAGTGGATAATATATACCCACTAACTGTAATTTTTCTTGTAATTATAACAGAATCAATAATTTTATTATTACGTATTGGATTGCTTTTTTATTATAGAAATAAGAGGAGCTTATGAAAACAGTTATTACTTATGGGACATTTGATTTATTTCATGTTGGTCATATTAGATTATTGAAAAGACTGAGAGCTTTAGGAGATAGATTAATTGTTGGAATTTCAACAGATCAATTTAATATGATTAAAGGGAAAAAATCATTTTTCTCTTATGATGAAAGAAAAGAGATTTTACTTTCTTGTAAATATGTTGATGATGTTTTTCCTGAAAATGACTGGGAGCAGAAGAGAGATGATGTGATAAAATATAAAGCAGATATTTTCGGTATTGGTGATGACTGGAAGGGTAAATTTGATGAACTTTCCGATGTTTGTCAGGTTGTTTACTTAGAAAGAACAGAAGATATTTCTACAACAGATATAAAGAGAGCGTTATCAAAAATATCAACAATAGAGTGTGAAGCATTAGAAAACTCATTACATTCTGCTTTGAATATTATTAAAGCAGTTAAATCTAGTATGAAATAAGAGGCAGTATGCTTACAAGGTTAAAGTTTTTCTTAGATAAAAATCAAAGATTGAAAAAATTTGTACTATTTTTTTATGAAAATACAATTGGTAAGTATAATTTTTATAAAGAAAATAAGAATTTCAAAAAATATAATGAACAGACTTTACAATCTCTTGATAAAGTATTTAAAGAATTGAAATGTGATTATTGGTTAGATTTTGGTACATTGCTTGGTGCAGTTAGAGAAAATAATTTTATTGAGCATGACTGTGATATAGATGTTGGGATGTGGCTGACAGATTATTCTACTCAGCTCCATTCTATATTTGAGAAATATGGTTTTAAAAAAATTAGAGATATTAAAATTGATAATGGGCAATATGGTTTAGAATTAACTTATCAAATTAATAATATTAATGTTGATATCTTTTTCTATACAAAAATAGATGATAATTATGCTTATTATCATGATTTTATCCCAGAAAATGGAATGAGCCGTATTGGTACTATTCAGAAATTGGGTGGTTTAGTAGTAAGAGAAATATCATTACCTATTTCTAGTATAGGAAGTATTAGCTTTAAAAATGAAAATTATCCTATTCCTGAGCCTGTTGTAGATCATTTAATTGGGCGATATGGTGAAGGCTATAAGGTAAAAGATAGTAATTGGAGTATTACAAAGGGGAATCAAGATAGTGTTAAAATTCTGTCTGATAAAGTTGGTGTTATCTCTTATTATTAGTTAGAGTCTTTTTCATAATATGAAAAAAAATAATATAATTATATTGCTTGGTAGCATTGTTTATCCTATATATATGTTACCATTTACACTATCAGCAATTATAAATAATAACAAATTTGGATATTTTTCTTTATCTTTTTTTATTGCGTGTTTAGGATATATGATGATCCCTTATGATACAATGGATATTGTAAGGCATTATGATATGTTTTTGACCTTTAAGGATATTCCTGTTTCTGACGTGTATGAATATGGTAGAAATGTCGATTATATATTTTCATTATATAGTTGGCTTATCATAAATATAGGGTTGCCAAAAGAATTTATCCCATTTTCTACAACATTTTTTTCTTATATATTATATTTCTTATCTTTTTATAAAATTATTAATACTTTTTTCAATAAAGATATTTCTAGTATTAGTTTTAAGTTATTAACGGTAATAGGATTTTTTCTTTTAATTAATGAAATAAAATTTATGGATACTGCTAATGGTTTAAGAAATGCTTGTGCATTTTCTCTATTTACTTATGCAATGTCCAATTATGTAATAAGAGGAGGAAAGATCTATTTTCTGTGTTTATCTGCTTTTTCTATCTGTATCCACGCATCTGCGGCATTATTATTATTACCTTTTTTGGTTTCTCTAATATTAAAAGGAAGAGTACCTAAAGGAATTATTCTCATCTCATATCTTATATTAATTATTGGTGCTTCAGGTTTATTTTATAGTATAATTGAGCTTTTAGAGCCTATATTACGTAGTAATAATTTATATTATCCTTCATATTTTGATCCTGATGGCGTTTGGGGCGCAGGGTATTATGAGAATGCAAATTTAAATACAATTGTATTTGAAAAATATATAAAACCATTACCCTATTATGTAGCGGGTATATATTTTATATTTGTTAATAAATATGCAAGTAAGAAAATGGCTAGTTTTTTGATTGTATTGTTTTTTTGTATAGCTTGTTTATCTGTATCTAGAACTATTTTTGATAGGTTAAATAATATATTTGTTATTTTGTTTATTCTATTTTTGGTGATGGAATTATGCCAGAAAAAATTCACAATTCTGAAGAAAATATTTATATTTATTTTTATTAGTTCTAGTATTTTTATGTCTTTAGGTAGCTTATATAAATATAGAGATATTTATTGGCCTTCTTGGAATAAGATTTTATATACACCATTACCTGTTTTATTCTTGACTAATGAGATATTGCCAGATAATTACATTATACGTAATTCAGGAGAATAAATTGAAAATTGACTTTGTATTACCTTGGGTAAATAACCAAGATATTGATTGGCAGAATTCTAAAAAAGAATATGATTTAAATCAGTCTAGTAGTGATTCTAATGCAGTTGCACGATACCGTGATATGGGGACTTTAAAATATGTTTTACGATCAATAGAGAAGAACTGCCCTTGGTATAATAAGATCTATTTAATTACTTGTGGGCATTATCCAGAATGGCTGAATTTAGATTCTGGTAAAGTTGTGTTAGTGAAACATACGGATATCTATGATAATGTATCGCATTTACCTACGTTTAATTCGAGCTCTATTGAGATGGCATTGCCAAATATTTCTGAATTATCGGATTATTTTATTTATTTAAATGATGATACTCTCTTTTTCTCACCTTTAGAGAAAGAACGTTTTTTTATGGATAATTTACCGGTTGATTTTTTAAATCACGGTTGGATTCCAAGAGGAAAATTGTTTGAAAAATTAGTTGGTAAAGATACTTGGGTAAACTCATTAAATAATAATTTAACATTGATTAATAAACATTTCTCACTTTCAAATTTAGATAGTTCAAAGCTTTATGCTAAAACATATCTATTTAAGAATAAGTTAAGTAATTTTTTGTTGAAAAATGTTTATAAAAAATATTTTTGGTTTGAGCATTGGCATCATCCTATTCCATATTTGAAAAAAACATTATTAGAAGTGAAAGAGAAATGTTTCGATGAAATGCAAATTTGCTCAGCAAATCGTTTTAGGCATAATACTGATCTTACACAATATTTATATCGGTATTGGCGATTAGCTAAGGGTGAATTTTTTCCTTGTAAATATGATGATGGTTTTGAAACAAATATTGATTCTATTGAAAAATTAGATAAGGCAATTGCGATTTGTGATAGTACAAAACCGAAATTTGTTTGTTTAAATGATTCACCGTCCTTATCAAATGAGGATTTTGAAATTATTAAAGAAAAATTATTAAATTATTTGTCAGAATATTTCCCAGGGAAAGCATCTTTTGAATTATAGAAGGTTTATATGTTATCTGTATTAATGTCAGTATACTGTAGAGAGAATCCACATTATTTTAATCAGGCGATGAAAAGTATTTGGGACTCTCAAACAGTAAAGCCAGATGAAATTATTTTAGTTGAAGATGGTAAATTAACTGAAGAACTTTATAAAGTTATTAAGATTTGGAAAGAAAAACTAGCCCATACATTGAAAGTTATTTCCTTAGAAAAAAATATTGGTACAGGCGGAGCAAAGCGTGAAGGTTTAAAGCATTGTTGTGGTGATTTTATTGCGATTATGGATACAGATGATATTTCTGAACCTGAACGTTTTGAAAAGCAGTTAGATTTTTTTAAGCATAATAGTGATGTTGATGCAATTGGAACTTGGATAAGTGAAATAGATGAGAATAATAATGTTACTCGATCCGTAGTTAAATATCCTACAAATAATGAAGAACTATATAAATTCTTTTCTATTCGAGATCCTATTCCTCATATGACTTCAATGTTTCGTCGTAGATTTTTCGTTGAGAAAAAGGTGGAATATCTGTCAGAGGTAAAAATGGCAGAAGATACATTATTATGGTATCAAGCATATAAATCTGATTGTATATTAGCTAATATCCCTTATGTAGGAGTAAGGGTAAGAATGATTAGTAATCTCTTCTATCGAAGGGGAGATCCAGTAAAATCGATTCAATTATTAAAGTTTAGATTATTTAGGATAAATCGAGAGTTAAAGTATGGTTTTAGAGCCGATTTATATGCAATTGTATATTTTATGATGTCTCTCTCCCCTGCATTTGTGAAAAAATGGCTATATAAGAATTTTAGATAGAATTTAGGAGTTATTATGAGTAAGTTTTTACCATTTGCTTTACCTGAAATTGGTGAAGAAGAAATTAATGAAGTTATTGATACTTTACGTTCAGGTTGGGTAACAACAGGGCCTAAAACAAAGCAATTTGAACAGGATTTTAAAGATTATTTAGGTGATGATCTTGAGGCATTAGCAGTGAATTCAGCAACGTCAGGATTGCATTTAGCACTTGAAGCTGTAGGCGTTAAAGCAGGTGATGAAGTAATAGTACCAACTTTAACTTTTACGGCAACAGCAGAAGTTGTGCGTTATTTAGGAGCAAACCCTGTTTTTATTGATTGTGATCCTAATACATTGAATATTGATATTAATAAAATAGAAGAAAAAATAACAAATAAAACAAAAGCAATTGTACCAGTACATTTTGCTGGTTTAGCTTGTGATATGGATAAGATTATTGCATTGGCTAAAAAATATAATCTTAAAGTTATTGAAGATGCTGCTCACGCATTTCCAACTCGTTATAAAGGGAAATTAGTTGGTACTTTAGATAGCGATGTTACGGTATTCAGTTTTTATGCTAATAAAACAATGACAACGGGCGAAGGTGGAATGGTTGTTTCTAAAAACAAATCATTGATTGAGCGAATGAAAGTTATGCGTTTACATGGTATAAGTAAAGATGCATTTGATCGTTATCAATCCAAAACACCTGCTTGGTATTATGAGGTTATTGAACCTGGTTTTAAATATAATTTACCGGATATTTGTGCCGCATTAGGTTTGCAACAATTAAAGAAAATTGATCGTTTTTACTTACAACGTTTAGAAATGGCAAATAAATATGAAAAAGAGTTGGCTGATTTACCAATTATATTGCCTCCTAATGCTGAAGAAAACTGTACTCACGCTTGGCATATTTATCCTATTCGTTTAAAGGAAGATTGCGGTATTAGCCGAGATGATTTTATTGTAAGAATGTCAGAAAAAGGTATTGGCTGTTCAGTGCATTTTATTCCTTTGCATAAGCAGCCTATTTGGCGTGATAGCTATAATTTAAAACCTGAAAACTTTCCTATTGCTGAAAACGTTTATCAACATATTTTATCAATTCCATTATTTACCAAAATGACTAATGATGATCAAGATAGAGTGGTTAGTGCAATTAAAGAAATTTTTAACACGCTTTAAGGAAATTTTAATATGTTAAAGCGTATTTTTGATATTGTTTTATCTGCGTTAGGGCTTATTATTTTATTTCCTTTTTTTGTGATTTTTGCTATCTGGATAAAACTTGATTCTAAAGGGAATGTGTTTTTCAGGCAAACTCGAGTTGGGTTACATGGCGAGTTATTTAGAATCCATAAATTTAGGACGATGGTAGTTAATTCAGAAGTAAAAGGTGGACTAACAATTGGTAATGATGCACGTGTAACTAATGCGGGTAAGTTTCTGCGTAAATTTAAAATAGATGAGCTTCCACAATTGATAGATGTTTTTCTAGGGCAGATGAGTTTAGTTGGTCCTAGACCAGAAATTGAAGAATTTATGAGTCTATATGAAGTTGAGATAAGGCAGAGGATATTATCTGTCAGACCAGGTATTACAGATAAAGCATCTATTGAAATGGTTGATGAAAATGAAATACTAGGGAAATATGATAATCCACGTCAAGCATATATTGATATTATTATGCCAATTAAAGCGAAGTATTATATAGATTATGCAAATAATCATTCTATTTTGGGCGATATTAAAATAATTTTAATGACGATAAAGAAGATTGTTATCAGATAGAGTGTAAATATTATGTTTAGTTTTATCTTAAATTTAAGAAGGTCAACTAAAAGAATTGTTAGTTTATTTGTTGATGTGATTCTTATTATAGTGGCTTATTTTGGTTCTTTGGGTATAAGATATGATAGTAGTATTAGCGTCTATTCTTTTGAACATTGGGTAAATGTATCTGCTGTTATTGTATTAACATTATCTATTTTTATTAAGCTCGGTTTATATCGAGCTGTATTACGTTTTATTACGATAAAAATTGTTAATACTGTTTTAGTTGGTACATTATGTTCAACGGTTGCAATGTTATTAGTGGCTTATATATTACAGCTTAATATTCCTCGTACAGTACCATTTTTATATTTTATCTTATTATCTATTCTAATAGTTGGAATACGTTTATTATTTAGGACAATTCTTAATATAGGAAATAATAAAAAGAAATCAGTAGTTATTTATGGTGCGGGTGATTCTGGTCGACAGCTACTTACAGCATTAAACCAAATTCCAGGCTATTATGTTTCTGCGTTTGTAGATGATAATAGAAAAATACATAAATTAAGTTTACACGGTATAAAAGTGTATTCGCCAAATGAATTGCCTGATTTAGTTGAACGTTATCAAGTTCAACAAATTTTATTGGCTATTCCGAGTGCACCTTTTGCCCGTAGAAAAGAAATTATTAGTGATTTAACACAATTATCTTGTGAGGTACTAACTGTTCCAGGTATTGAAGATATTATTACGGGTAAAGCTAAGTTAACAACATTGAATAAGGTATCAATTGACGAGCTATTAGGAAGAGAGCCAGTTCAACCTATTCAGGAATTATTATCGGCGAATATTGATAATAAAGTAGTTATGGTAACGGGAGCTGGTGGTTCGATAGGTTCGGAGCTTTGTCGCCAAATTCTTCGTCAGAATCCTAAAAAATTGATTTTATTTGAATTAAATGAATTTAATTTATATGCAATTGAGGGTGAATTAAGAAATCTTCTTAAGAAAGAGAATTTGAGTGTAGGGCTTGTTCCAATAATGGGAACAATACAAAATAAAGAGTATATTGCGAATATTATTCAGACTTTTTCTGTACAAACTGTATATCACGCAGCCGCGTATAAGCATGTTCCGTTAGTGGAATACAATGTTGTAGAAGGTATACGAAATAATGTGTTAGGAACATTAAACTGTGCGTTATCAGCAATTGAGTGTAATGTGGAAACTTTTATTTTAATTTCTACGGATAAAGCAGTTCGCCCAACAAATACAATGGGAACAACGAAACGTATTGCAGAATTAATTTTACAGGCATTAGCTAAAAAGCAGTCTAACACTCGTTTTTGTATGGTAAGATTTGGTAATGTTCTAGGTTCATCTGGTTCTGTGGTTCCTCTATTTCGTAAGCAAATTGAGCAAGGTGGTCCTATTACTTTAACTCATCCAGAAATTACCCGCTATTTTATGACGATTCCAGAAGCTTCTCAATTGGTTATCCAAGCTGGTGCAATGGGGAAAGGTGGAGATGTTTTCGTTTTGGATATGGGTGAATCTGTTAAGATAATTGATCTTGCAAGAAGAATGATAAAGTTGACGGGATTAAAAGAAAAGAGCCAGGAAAATCCAAATGGTGATATTGAGATCCGAACTACAGGTTTGAGGCCTGGTGAGAAATTATATGAAGAGTTACTGATTGGGGATAATGTTTTCCCTACTATCCACCCAAGAATTATGACAGCAACGGAGATTATGCTAGATTGGGATCAATTAGTTCCTTTATTAACTGAATTGGAAGAGTATTGTAATAGTTATTCTGTAGATAAAGTAAGGGAAATTTTATTAAAACTTCCTACCGCATTTAATCCAGTAGATAATATTTGTGATTTACTTTGGATAGAATCTAAAAAATAATCTTTAAAATAGATAAAAGCTGTTGATTGTAATCCTTCTAGGTTAGTTTCAACAGTTTTTTATCATTTAATAATTAAGTTTATAGCGTTAGGTTAATTTTTGATGGTCTGAGCTAGATTTTGATAATGCTTCATAAAGGATTATAATAATAAAGAAATAGAATATTGACCCCGAATTATGTGCAAAAAAGGTTTGAGATAGACAATAGAGTAAAATTGCAATTATATGTATAATACCTAGCAGACTAATTGTTCTAATAAGTATATCAGGCTCTTTTATTCTATTAAGGAATACTTTCAATGGAATAAATATAATAGCAATTAGAGCTAGAAGTCCAAGCATTCCTCTTTTGATTAATGAATCTAAATATTGATTATGTGCATCATTATACAATACTGTTTTTTTATTCATGGTTTTCTGTTTAACTTGTTGTTTTTTAAGATCTAAATATCCTTGGCTTCCCCAACCCAATATTGGTTTTTCTTTGATTCCTAATAAGGCATTTTGCCACATATCTAAACGTGCTCCGATGGATGTGGTTTTTGTATCTCTTTTTATGTATTGAATTATATTATCTTCAGCGGCTTTATATCTTTTTATGATGTCTAGTTGAGGAATATTAATAATAGTAATTATAATTGCTGTAAATAAAATGGTACAAGAATAAATTACTCTTTTACTTAATTCATTACGATAAAAGTATAAGGTAATAATAAATAGAAAAGGAATGCTTATCCAGCCACCTCGAGTACCAGATAATGTGCTAGCTATAATACCGAGTAACCCTCCGATTATACAGAGAATAGTTAATTTATATGCGTTTTGTTTTGTCCAATAAATAGCAATAATAAGGCTAAAGGCGGATAAGCTTACTGCTATATCCCCTGCTTGAATACTAATAATATCTGAAAATGCTCTTTCTGCTCCTAAATAAAATTTCTGATAAATAGCAATTATCCCAGCTACGCTAGCACCAATAGGAATACCGTGTAAAATAACTTTTAGGTTGATAGTAAATTGTTTGAATAATAATAGTAATGGTAAAAAAAAGAGGATTTTACTCGGGTTATCTATTTCTCGTAATTTATCGTGGTGGATTAATGTTAAGAATAAGAAGGTGGCAAAATAGAACACAAACGCAAATATAAGCCATTTATCTTCTTTGGTAGGTGTTAGCTTCTTTTTGTATTTGACTAAATAGATAAAAAGATAAATTATTCCAATCCCCGCTAATACCATTGGGGCAAAGCTATATCCTTTGGGGAAAGCGAGTACGGTGGTGAAGAATAGAAAAACTAGCGCATTAACGAGCCAAACAATCTGTTTTTTTTCTATTCGATGAATAAGTTGTAACATATTTTGTACCTTGTTAAAAATGACGTGGTAGCTATTTTAAACTATTTCTTTATAGAATTTTGTTACAATGAGCAAAATTTTAATTGAGAAAAAAATGAAAACGATTTTTGTGACAGGTGGTGCAGGTTTTATTGGATCTGCGTTAATTCGCTATTTGATTGAGCATTCTTCTGTAGAGCAAGTGGTTAATATTGATAAGCTAACCTATGCCAGTAATTTAGCTTCATTAGCAAGTATTAGTCAAAATTCACGTTATATCTTTGAGCAAGTCGATATTTGTACAAGCGGTCAGATTCAAGCACTTTTTTGCAAGTATCAGCCTGATGCAGTGATAAATTTAGCGGCAGAAAGCCATGTAGATCGTTCAATTGATAGCCCGTTGACTTTTATGCAGACAAATATTCTGGGTACTTATACTTTGTTAGAAGGAAGTAGGATTTATTACAACCAACTTTCGGGTACAAAAAAAGCACAGTTTCGGTTTTTACAAGTATCAACAGATGAAGTATTTGGTGATTTGGATCAAGAAAGTTCTAGATTTACTGAGTTTACCCGTTATTCCCCCAATAGCCCCTATTCTGCATCAAAAGCGAGTGCGGATCATTTAGTACGAGCTTGGTCGCAAACTTATGGGTTACCTGTATTGTTGACGAACTGCTCAAATAATTATGGTTATTTTCAATTTCCAGAGAAATTAATTCCATTAACAATTTTAAATGCATTACACGGGCAATATTTACCGATTTATGGTCGAGGCGAACAAATTCGAGATTGGCTATTTGTCGATGATCATGTTCGTGCGCTCTATCTTGTTTTAACGCAAGGTCGGGTGGGCGAAAGCTACTTGATTGGGGGGAATAACGAGCAGACTAATTTATCCGTAGTAGAATATATTTGTCGTCTATTAAATGAAGCAAAAAAAAGTGGGGCACTTACCGATTATCAAGCTAATATTAAGGCGATTGATGATTTTAAATCTCTCATTCGATTTGTAGAAGATCGCCCTGGGCATGATAAACGTTATGCGATAGATAGCCAAAAAATTCAGAAAGAACTTGGCTGGAAACCTTGTGAAAGTTTTGCTTCAGGATTAGAAAAAACGGTAGATTGGTATGTGCAAAATAGAGCATGGTGGAAATTATTGCGGGAGCGTTATATGGGCAATCGTTTAGGGAAAGGCAAATAAAAATGAAAGGCATTATACTAGCAGGGGGAACTGGTTCACGGCTATATCCGATTACTCGTGGTATTTCAAAGCAGCTTTTGCCTGTTTACGATAAGCCGATGATTTATTATCCACTTTCAGTGTTGATGTTAGCAGGAATCCGTGACATTTTAGTGATTACTAGCTCTGAAGATATTGAAAATTTCCAACGGTTATTGGGTGATGGTGCGGATTTTGGTATACAAATTAGCTATGCGATACAGCCAAAACCGCAGGGTATTGCGCAAGCATTTCTGATTGGGGAAAAATTTATTGGTAGGGATAATGTTTGCTTAGTATTAGGTGATAATATTTTTTATGGGCAATCTTTTACCACGATGTTACATAATGCTGTTGCTCAGCAACAAGGCGCGAGAATTTTTTGCTATCAAGTAAAAGACCCTGAACGTTTCGGAGTTGTGGAATTTGACCAGAAATTTAATGCCTTGTCTATTGAAGAAAAACCACTACTGCCGAAATCAAATTGGGCAGTAACTGGACTATATTTTTACGATTATCAAGCGGTGGAATTTGCTAAACGATTACAGCCTTCGGCTCGAGGCGAATTAGAAATTAGTGATATTAATCGTCATTATTTGGAAAGCGGGACACTTAAGGTACAATTATTAGGTAGAGGTTTTGCGTGGCTAGATACGGGGACACACGACAGTTTGCACGAAGCAGCCTCGTTTGTTAAAACGATTGAGCATGTTCAAAATTTACAAATTGCTTGTTTAGAAGAAATCGCGTGGCGTAATGGCTGGCTGGCAACTTCGCAAATAGAAATTATTGGGCAATCAATGGTAAATACAGACTATGGGCAATATCTCTTACGCTTAGTGAAAGAGAGTAAATAACCTGCAATATTGCTTTACTTCATTTTTGCTCTACGGTAGAATATTGTATCTTTATTAGTTCTATGCTGTCGTTGCTTGTACAGCGTAATTTAATCATATATTTTCTGAGGTGATGGCATATGCCAGTAATTAAAGTTCGTGAAAATGAATCATTTGACGTTGCATTACGTCGTTTTAAACGCTCTTGCGAAAAAGCAGGTATTCTAGCAGAAGTTCGTGCAAAAGAATTCTATGAAAAACCAGCATCAGTTCGTAAACGTGAAAATGCTGCGTTAGCAAAACGTCATGCTAAACGTGTTGCTCGTGAGAACGCTCGTAATACTCGTTTATACTAATTCGATATTAAAACGTTTAATTGAAACCGTGAAACCTTTTGGAATCACGGTTTTAGCGTTTATAAAACAAGCGGTTAGATATCAAATATTTTTGCAATTAAGTAAATAAAATAGCGTTATTTTAGTTGTAGATTTTCTTCATTTGTCATTGATCTAAGATTTATTTACCAATAATTTTACAACAAGGAAAGGAGGCTCAATGAAAGGCACTATTCCACGTTCATTTATTGATGATCTTGTTGCAAGAACGGACATTGTTGAGCTGATTAACTCTCGGGTAAAATTAAAAAAAGCAGGGCGAGATTATCAAGCCTGTTGCCCTTTTCATCACGAAAAATCCCCTTCTTTTACGGTTAGCCAAACCAAGCAATTTTATCACTGTTTTGGTTGTGGTGTACACGGCAATGCGATTGGTTTTTTAATGGAATATGACAAACTTGAGTTTGTCGAAGCAATTGAAGAGCTGGCGAGTTTACACGGTTTGGAAGTTCCTCGTGAAAATATTATTCAACGAGATGGCAAACCACCTGTAAATTTTAAAACTCGCCGTAATTTGTATGAATTATTAGGTAATATCACTCAATTTTATCAACAACAGCTAAGCCAAGATGAGGCGAGTAAACAGTATTTAAACCAACGTGGCTTGTCTGCAGATGTTATTCGGCGATTTGAAATTGGGTTTGCACCGAATTCAATGAATAGTGTGTTACGTCAATTTGGTATAAATAAAGATGAAACACAAAAATTGCTTGATACAGGAATGTTGTCGCAAAATGATACGGGCAAGATCTATGATCGCTTTCGTAATCGTATAATGTTCCCAATCCGAGATAAACGAGGACGAGTAATTGCTTTTGGTGGACGAGTGATGGGAGATGAGAAGCCTAAATACCTTAATTCCCCCGAATCAGCGACTTATCATAAAGGTAATGAACTTTACGGTTTATTCCAAGCATTGCAACATAATGAAAACCCAGAGTTTTTATTTGTAGTAGAAGGCTATATGGACGTTGTCGCTTTAGCACAATATGGCATTAACAATGCGGTTGCTTCTTTAGGTACAGCAACGACAGGTGAACAAATCCAGCAAATGTTTCGTTGTACCGAGCAAGTGATCTGTTGCTATGATGGTGATAGAGCAGGAAAGGATGCAGCCTGGCGAGCTTTTGAGAATGCGTTGCCACATTTATATGATGGACGTCAGCTCAAATTTATTTTCTTGCCTGATGGTGAAGATCCTGATTCTCTTGTTAGACAGCAAGGTAAAGAGGGATTTGAACAATATTTACAGAATGCTCAACCATTGAGTGAATTTATGTTTAACTCATTATTACAAGAGGTTGATCTCTCAACAAAAGAAGGTCAATCAAAACTAGCAACCCTTGCAGTTCCTTTGATTAAACGTATTCCTGGGCAGATGTTACGAGTCTATTTACGTAATATTTTAGGGCAAAAATTAGGCATCTTCGATCCTGCTCAAGTGGAGGCTTTGGTTCCGCAAAAAAGTAATATAAACGCACCGCTTGCGTCAAGAAGACCGAAAATTGAACGTACTCCAATGCGTGTGTTAATTGCCTTATTACTGCAAAACCCGAATCTAGTACGATTAGTCAGTGATGAAATACAATTATTGAAACAACTAGAGGAAAAAGGTGTTGAGTTATTTTTAACGCTAGTTAGTATTTGTCAGCAACATATGGGAATTACAATGGGGGGGCTATTAGAGCATCTTCGTGATAGTGAAAATTATCGACACCTTGAAATATTGGCTGATTGGGATCATCTAGTAGCACCAGAACATGTTGAAGAAACTTTCAAAGAGACTTTGAAATTTTTTTACAAAAAGTTTGTGGAACGTGAAATTGAGCGATTACAGGCTAAAGATCGTCAAACTGAAGGTTTAAATTCAGAAGACAAACAAGCACTTATTACACTACTTTCGGTGAAGCTGTAACTTGTGGTCAGTTTCAAGTAATTTTTAACAAATAGTGGTATAATCCACCATTATTTTGTTCTCACTGATATGGATAAAATTATGGAACAACATTCTCAATTAGAAGAGCAACAATCTCAGCTTGAGTTGCTGATTGCACAAGGGCGTGAACAGGGTTATTTAACACTGTCAGAAGTGCACGATCATCTTCCAGAAGAGCTGGTTGATGCAGATCAAATAGACGATATTATCCAGATGATCAATGATATGGGGATCAAAGTGCTTGAAAGTGCCCCAGATGCAGATGATCTAATGCTCTCAACTGGTATTGCTGATGAAGATGTGGTTGAAGAAGCGACCAAAGTGCTTTCTACCGTAGAATCTGAATTAGGGCGAACAACAGACCCTGTTCGTATGTATATGCGAGAAATGGGGACAGTAGAACTTCTTACCCGTGAAGGTGAAATTGATATTGCAAAACGGATTGAAGACGGTATTAATGCCGTTCAGTGTGCAGTTGCGGAATACCCAGAGGCCTTGAGCGATTTTATTGAACGTTATAAAGAAGTTGAAGAAGGTACGTTACGTCTATCTGATTTAGTTACAGCTTTTGTTGATCCAAATGCAGAAGAAGCGGAAGCTGTTGAAGAGCTAGAGGTTGACTTAGACGAAGAAGACGTTGAAGTTAAAGTAGTTGCTCCGGAAACGGATGATGACAGTGAAGAAGATGAAGAGAGCACTTCAGATACGACTGATGATAATAGTATTGATCCAGAGTTAGCTCGTGAAAAATTCTATGCGTTGCGTGATCAACACACAAAAGCAATTTTAATTATTCAAAAACATGGACGAGCTCACGCTAAAGCGAAACAGCAAATTCAAGCATTATCGGATATTTTCCGTGAATTCCGCCTTGTGCCGAAACAGTTTGATCTTTTGGTTGAATCTATTCAAAAAATGATGAAACAGGTACGGACAGAAGAGCGTCAAATTCAACGCTATGCAGTTGAATATGCACAAATGAAAAAAGCAGATTTTGTGAAAGCTTTCCAAGGACATGAAACTTCTGATGCGTGGATTGATAAAGCTATCAATGCTAAACGTGGCGGCGTACCTAAATTAGCTGATTATGCGGAACAAATCCGTGTAAGAATTGTGAATTTAAAACGCTTAGAAGAAGAAACTGGGCTAACAATTTCCCAAATTCGTGAAATTGGCGGACGGATCTCAGAGGGTGAATTAAAAGCCCGTAAAGCTAAAAAAGAGATGGTTGAAGCAAATTTACGTTTAGTGATTTCTATTGCCAAAAAATATACTAATCGAGGTTTGCAATTCTTGGATTTAATTCAAGAAGGGAATATTGGTTTAATGAAAGCGGTAGATAAATTTGAATATCGCCGGGGCTACAAATTCTCAACCTATGCAACTTGGTGGATTCGTCAAGCGATTACTCGTTCTATTGCTGACCAAGCCCGGACCATTCGTATTCCTGTTCATATGATTGAAACGATCAATAAATTGAATCGAATTTCACGTCAATGTTTACAAGAAATGGGACGTGAAGCGACACCAGAAGAACTGGCGGAAAAAATGGGTATGCCAGAAGATAAGATTCGTAAGGTGTTGAAAATTGCGAAAGAACCAATTTCAATGGAAACGCCAGTCGGTGATGATGATGATTCACATTTAGGTGATTTTATTGAAGATGGTACACTTGAATTACCATTGGATTCTGCAACGGCAGAGAGCTTACGTTTAGCAACTAATGATGTGCTAGAAGGCTTAACACCAAGAGAAGCGAAGGTATTAAGAATGCGTTTTGGTATTGATATGAATACCGATCACACCCTTGAAGAAGTTGGTAAGCAATTTGATGTAACTCGTGAGCGTATTCGTCAAATTGAAGCGAAAGCGTTACGAAAGCTTCGCCACCCAAGTCGATCAGAAACGCTCCGTAGTTTTTTAGATGATTAACAAAGTCCCCTTACTACTAGTAGGGGGATTTTTATATGTATTGCAAAAAATTAGGTAAGCTTACCGCTTGTATATTATTTATATAGGAACGAAAAATATGAAGAAATCATTGATCGGGCTAGTGATTACGTCCGTATTTTTATTTAGTGCTTGTGATGATAAAACATCAGCATTGATTGAAACTAATAAAAAATTGGGGCAATTAGAAGCTGATTCTAAACATTTAGAAAATATGCTAATGCAAAAAGAGCAAGAGCTAGATCAACTTAAATCGGGAAGACAAGCAGAAAATTGCTTCCAGCCTGCTATTCCTTTATTACAAGTTAAAACGGCCAAATTATTAGATAAAACGGAAATAATTAAGTTTGAAAAAGATCTAAATAACAGCGATGGAGTAGAGCAAAGTAATATTTCGATGTCTATTTCAACAGCTAAAACAGGTGTGAGTTGGCTTGATTCTTTATTATTAAAAAATATACTACTAAATTATACGAATCAAGATAAAAAAATCGAGATACAGAATAAAGCTATTACACCCGATGAAGTGAAAGCTTTTTTTGAAACGTTATATCAAGAAAATATAAAAAATGCCAAAGTAGATAAATCGATAGGCTTTGAAGATCTAATCTCAACTTATTATAGTGGCCAGCGTAATAATTTAGCGATGTTTAGCCAATCATTTTATAATTATTCAGGAGGCGCTCACGGTATATCTCATACGGATTACTTAAATATTGATCTGAATAAAAAAGCAATTATTCAACTTGATGATGTTGTTCCCCCTAAAAATCAGGCTAAATTAAAAGAGCAACTATGGGATCTTTATATGACGACTCATCTTGATGATAATGGTAAGTTTGATGACTCCTTTATGAAAAAAGAGGATTTTTATATCTCAAATAATTTTTATTTTACACCTGAAGGGATTGTTTTCGTTTATCCTGTTTATGCTTTAGGATCTTATTCTGAGGGTGAAGTGGAACTTTCAATCCAAGCTTATATGAATATTGATTCATTGCTTAACCCGGAGTATGTAATAAAAGAAGAGTAGATCACTAACTTATATCAATTATATGGGAATAAAACGACATGAATAAAGTATTATTAGGGCCTGCTACTATTTTAATATGTTTATTGGTTGCTTGTGATCGCACTTCATTAGTTGAAGCTAGTAAAAGGTTGGATAAGCTAGAGGCTAATTATAATAACTTAGAGCAAAATTTAAGACAGAAAGAGCAAGAACTTCTTGGTTTTCAGGAAAACTCCATTAAAAAAGTAGAAAATTGTTCACAGCAGGTAAGTCCATTAGTAAAAGTAGAAACAGTTAAATTGTTTGAGAAGATAGGTTCTATTAAGTTAGATGACTTAGAGTTAGAAAATAGAAGAACAATATTTATTTCGGCAGTAAAAACAAATATTGAATGGATAGATGAGCTTCTAAGAAAAAATATATGGCTATATTATAGTGAAAATAAATCGAAGGCATTTGTTTCTCAAGATGATATAAGAGATTTTTTTGATAAATATTTCGAAGGTGATGGATTTAAAGATAATCAGGGTAATTATTTTGAAAATCACATAGAAGTAGATACTCAGTATATTGGGCAACGTAATAATATTGTTACATTCTCACAGAGGTTTTCTTATGATGCTGGGGGCTCTGCAACGTATGTTTATGATACTGATTATTTAAATATAGATTTAAATAAGAAAGCGATTATTCGGCTTGATGATCTAGTTAGCCCTCATAATCAAACTAAATTACGGGATATATTATGGGAGCACCATAGCGTAATAAATCTAAATGGTAAATATGTTAGTGATACGGGTATGGATAAGAAAGAGAACTTTTATATTTCTAAAAATTTCTATTTTACATCTAGAGGTATTCATTTCGTTTATCCTGTTCACGAAGTAGGTGTGTATTGGAATCCTTTTTTACCTGAATATATGAATAGACGATCTGAGAGAGAGCTTATTATTCCATTTTATGAAATTGAAGAATTAATTAATCAAGATTATAGATGATGTGATTTATAATGTTTAGTAAAAAGACCGCTTGTTAAGTAGGATAAGCGGTCTTTTACTTTTTATTTTTGCAAATCAAGATGATTATAAATTAACAACGTATTTACCCACGCCGAGTTCATCTTCTTTACGAGTTCGATTAATTACATTTTGTGGGGATTCAATCACACGCAAGCCCATTTCATCTTCGGTACGAATAACTTCACCACGCAGAGAATTAGTATAAACATCAGTAATTTTCACATCGACAAATTTACCAATCATATCAGGAGAACCTTGGAAATTCACAATGCGGTTATTTTCAGTTCGCCCTGTTAATTCCATTAGATCTTTTTTCGATGGACCTTCGACTAAAATACGTTGTTCAGTGCCTAACATTAAACGACTAAATTGCATTGCTTGGTGATTGATTTGCTGTTGTAGGCGGTAAAGACGTTCTTTTTTCTCTTCTTCACTAACATCATCAGGTAAATCAGCTGCAGGTGTACCAGGTCGAGCTGAATAGATAAAGCTGAAACTCATATCAAAGTTTACTTGTTCAATCAATTTCATTGTATCTTCAAAATCTTTTGCTGTTTCGCCCGGGAAGCCGATAATAAAATCAGAACTGATTTGAATATCTGGTCGGACTTGGCGTAATTTTCGGATAATGGATTTATATTCCAATGCCGTATGATTACGTTTCATCATTGTTAGAACTCGATCTGAGCCACTTTGAACAGGTAAGTGAAGGAAGCTCACTAATTCAGGAGTATCACGGTAAACTTCAATAATATCATCGGTAAATTCAATCGGGTGGCTAGTAGTAAAACGCAAGCGATCGATTCCATCAATAGAAGCGACAAGACGGAGCAATTCAGCAAAAGTACATATACCACCGTCAAACGTTTCGCCACGGTAGGCGTTTACGTTTTGTCCTAGTAGGTTTACTTCACGCACGCCTTGAGCAGCGAGCTGGGCAATTTCAAATAAAACATCATCAATTGGACGGCTTACTTCTTCGCCACGAGTATAAGGCACAACGCAGAATGAGCAGTATTTGTTACAACCTTCCATAATAGAGACAAAGGCGGTTGGACCTTCGGCTCTTGGTTCAGGCAAGCGGTCAAATTTTTCAATTTCGGGGAAGCTAATATCTACAATTGAACTTTTACCACCACGGATTTGGTTAATCATCTCAGGTAAGCGGTGCAGTGTTTGTGGGCCGAAAACAATATCCACAAATGGTGCTCGCTGGCGGATATGCTCACCTTCTTGTGAAGCAACACAACCACCGACACCAATTACAAGGTGAGGTTTATTTTTTTTGAAATTTTTCCAACGACCAAGTTGGTGGAATACTTTTTCTTGCGCTTTTTCACGGATCGAGCAAGTGTTAAGTAATAAAACATCGGCTTCTTCTGCATTCTCTGTCAGCTCGAAACCGTGCGTGCTATTGAGGAGGTCTGCCATTTTAGATGAGTCGTACTCATTCATTTGGCAACCCCAAGTTTTTATATGGAGTTTCTGTGTCATCTTAAATAGTAGGTAAATTAAAGGGTTAAACTGAAAACGTAAAAATAAGGTTCACGTTTAAAAATGTTCGCTATTCTACCTGTTTGGCGAGATTTTAGCTATAAATTCGTGGGAAAGATTACAAGCGGTGAGTTTGTAATAGATTTTTGTAAAATAAAAACCACGTTTAACGTGGCTTTTAATTATATGTATATGGATTAATTTTTTATTTGGTAAGTGTTAAAACAATGCTCTCACCAGCAATTACTTCACCTGAATGTTTTTCTAATTTAGCAATTTCGTCCATATTTGAAATTACAACAGGAGTTAAAACGGATTTAGCTTTTGATTCAAGTTGAGCTAATTCAAATTTGAGAATGGGTTCACCCATTTTTACTTTCTGGCCTTCGTTTGCTAAACGGGTAAAGCCCTCGCCTTTTAGTTCAACGGTATCAATGCCGAAGTGTACGAAAAGCTCAACGCCCTCATCTGATTCGATTGAAAAAGCGTGGTTTGTTTCAAAAATTTTGCCGATAGTGCCATTTACTGGGGAAACGATAGTATCGCCATTTGGGCGGATTGCGATGCCATCGCCTACAATTTTCTCAGAAAATACAACATCTGGAACATCTTCAATATTTACTATTTCACCTGATAATGGGGCATAAATGTTCACGGTTTTAGGTGTTGAATCTTTCTTGCCTCCAAATAATTGAGCCAATATTCGATCTATGAAACCCATAATTAAATCTCCATTATTTAATTTTAATAAAATTCCCAACTATTCTAGCTGAGAATTTTATATTTGTATCTAGTTAGTTCAGTTTTTGATAAAAAGCATTTACTAGGTTTTCAATATCTGCTGCTGTAGGCTGCTGTAAGGCCTTATCAGCTAAAGCTTTGGCATCAGCAAAGTTGATATTCCGCACTAATTTTTTAACGTGTGGGATAGAAATACCGCTCATACTAAATTCATCTAATCCCATACCGAGTAAGAGAGCAGTTGCTCGTATATCGCCTGCTAGTTCACCACACATTCCTGTCCATTTGCCTTCTGCGTGAGAGGCATCAATCACTTGCTTGATAAGATTTAAAACAGAAGGTGCCATCGGGTTATATAAGTGAGCAATAATTTCGTTACCACGATCGACTGCAAGAGTATATTGCGTTAAATCATTTGTGCCGATACTAAAGAAATCAACTTCTTTGGCTAAGTGGCGGGCATTTACCGCAGCAGACGGTGTTTCTACCATTACGCCAATTTGAATATTTTCATCAAAGGCTTTACCTTCGGCACGAAGCTGATCTTTTAAGGTGGTAATGATGGCTTTTAGTTCTCGGATTTCTTCAACTGAAATAATCATTGGGAACATAATAGCCAGTTTACCAAAAGCAGATGCTCTGAGTACTGCACGTAGTTGGCAATCCAAAATTTCACGGCGAACTAAGCCGATACGCACTGCACGCCAGCCTAAGAACGGGTTCATTTCTTTAGGGAGATCGAGATAAGGCAACTCTTTATCACCGCCAATATCCATAGTACGAAGTACGATTAGTTTGCCAGGCATTGCTTCAACAACTTCTTTATAGGCGTGGAATTGCTCTTCTTCTGTTGGAAGTTGCTCACGATCCATAAATAAAAATTCAGTACGGTATAATCCAACACCTTCGCCACCATTACGGACGATACCTTCAACATCACGACTATTACCAATGTTGCCGACTAGCTCAATACGATGTCCATCTAAAGTTTGAGCGGGCAGATCTTTTAATTTTGCTAATTCGGCTTTTTCTGCTTGCTCTTGATTTTGTTGAGCTTTGAATTGTTCGATCTGTTCATCAGAAGGGTTGATATAGATTTGGTTATTTGTTGCATCTAAAATAATAAGATCACCAGTATTTACTAACGAGGTAATATTATTTGTACCCACAATAGCAGGTAGTTCTAGTGAACGAGCCATAATTGAGGTATGGGAAGTACGGCCACCTATATCAGTAATGAAACCAAGTACTTTATCTAAATTAAGTTGTGCAGTCTCTGATGGTGTTAAATCATAGGCAACAAGGATTGCTTCATCTTGAATATCGCCTAAATCTACAATGTGCATATTTAAAATATTACGCAATAAGCGATTACCAATATCACGAATATCACCCGCACGCTCTTTTAAGTATTCGTCATCAATATCTGCAAGCATTGCGACTTGCATATCAATGATTTTGCTTGTAGCGAGATCCGCAGTAACTAAATTTTCTTCCAAATAAGCAAGGATCTCTTCTTCAAGTTCTTCATCTTCTAAGATCATTAAATGGCCTTCAAAAATAGCTTCTTTTTCTGCACCTAATGTAATCCGAGCTTTCTCTTTAATTGCAGTTAATTGTGCGGCTGCTTTTTCTCGTCCTGCGAAAAATTTCGCTTTTTCTGCATCAATTTGATCTGCAGAAATTTTTTGGGTATTTAAGACAATAGGCTCTTCTTTTAATACAAGAGCTTTACCAAATACGATGCCGGGTGAGGCTGCGATACCAGTAATCATAATTAAATCCTTGATTATAAATATTGTGCAATAGCATAAAAAATTACCGTAGTAATTAACTACGGTAATTTAAAGAAATCAGAAAATTATTCTAGAGTAGGAACTAGATCTACTAAGAAATCAACTGCTTGTTGTTCGTCTTCACCTTCGGCTGAAATTGTCAGAACAGTACCTTGTGATAAGCCTAAGGTTTGTAATTTAAATAAACTCTTTGCACTTGCACTTTTATCACCAGAAGTAACAGTAATGGTAGAAACAAAACCTTTCGCTGCTTTTACAAATTCTGCCGCAGGACGAGTATGTAAACCATTTGCACCAATAATTGTAACGTCTTTTGCGTACATTTTTAGTTCCTCTTGAATAAATTTAAAGATTAAAAGCCTTGTTATAATAGGGGTATTTCCTTACTAAATTACGCTTACTTTACTACAAAATTAGCTGAAATACACGTTAAAAAATAGAGATAAGATGAGGGAAATATTTTGTGTTAGGCATAAAATAAATTTGTGATGTTTTACTCTTTTAATCAGTTGTAAAATCTATTTTGTATGAGTCCTTTTGTTTTCTATTGATTTTCATAAAAAATTTAGGTATTTATCATCTTTCAGGATTTTTATTTTTAAACACAGCATCAAATTAAATGGAGGAAGGAAATGCAAAATGTAGGTTTTATTGGTTGGCGAGGAATGGTCGGATCAGTGTTAATGGATAGAATGGAGCAAGAAAACGATTTTGCACATATCAATCCTATTTTTTTTACGACATCGCAAGCGGGTCAAAAAGCACCAATTTTTGCAGGTAAGGAATCGGGTGAGTTAAAAGACGCATTCAACCTTAATGAGTTGCAAAAACTAGATATTATCGTTACTTGTCAAGGTGGCGATTACACCAACGATATTTATCCAAAATTAAAAGCAACGGGTTGGAATGGTTATTGGATTGATGCGGCATCTGCATTGCGTATGAAAGATGATGCAATTATTGTGCTTGACCCTGTAAACCAAAATGTGATCGATGAAGGACTAAAAAATGGCATAAAAACTTTTGTGGGAGGGAACTGCACGGTAAGTTTAATGTTAATGGCGATTGGCGGATTATTTGAACGTGATTTAATTGAATGGGTTTCAGTAGCAACATATCAAGCTGCATCGGGAGCAGGGGCAAAAAATATGCGTGAATTACTTATGCAAATGGGTGAGCTTGAAAATTCAGTTAAAGCCAAACTCGCTGATCCCGCCTCATCAATTTTAGATATTGAGCGAAAAGTTACTGCAACAATGCGAGATGAAACCTTCCCAACAGCCAATTTTGGTGCACCGCTTGCGGGTAGCATAATCCCGTGGATTGACAAACTGTTGCCAGAAACAGGACAGACCAAAGAAGAGTGGAAAGGCTATGCAGAAACGAATAAAATTTTGGGATTGAGTGATAATCCAATCGCTGTGGACGGCTTATGCGTACGTATCGGCGCATTGCGTTGCCACAGCCAAGCCTTCACTATTAAATTGAAAAAAGATTTACCGTTAGATGAAATTGAACAAATTATCGCAAGCCATAATCAATGGGTGAAAGTGATTCCGAATGATAAAGAAGCAACACTGAGTGAACTTACCCCTGCAAAAGTAACTGGCACATTAAGTATTCCTGTCGGGCGTTTACGCAAATTAGCAATGGGAGGGGAATATCTTTCTGCTTTTACGGTGGGCGATCAATTATTGTGGGGAGCGGCAGAGCCTGTTCGCAGAATTTTAGTTCAACTCACTAAACAGTAATTTCACTTTACAAGCGGTTAGATTAAGTAAAAAAATGCCCTGAGATTATATCGGGGCATTTTTTTACCTAAATAAAATCTTATTTCTTATGTTTTACACATTCCGCTGCGTAGGTTTGCCCCCACTGGTACATCGCTTCTATGACTGGAATAAGGGTTGAGCCAAATTCTGTGAGAGAATATTCTACTTTTGGGGGGACTTGTGGATAGACTTCTCGATGAACAATGCCGTCATTTTCTAATTCCCGTAGCTGTAAGGTCAGCATTCTTTGGGTAACGTTACCAAGAAGCCGTTGTAATTCATTAAAACGGCGTGTTTCTTTGGCGATGTGATGAATAATCAATACTTTCCATTTCCCACCAATAATATCTAACGTTGTGCTAACAGGGCAACAAGGTGATTGTAAGTCAAGATTTTTGTTGTTTTCTCTCATTTAAATTCCTTTGTGTGAAAATTACTTTATGGTATCAAAATTGTGCGTACTTGTTTTTATGTTTGTACATCATATAATACACATAACAAAACGAAATGCTACTAAAAAAGCAGTTATTTTTAATTTAAGCTAAGGAGCAAATAATGCGTATCGTAGAGTTAGACAGAATTAATGAATTAGCCCGTAAAGCAAAAAATGTAGGTTTGAGTGGCGATGAAATTGCAGAACGTGCGGTATTGCGTCAAGCCTATCTTAGCCAAATCCGTGGACAGGTTACCAATATTCTTTCAACCGTAACCGTTGTTGATACGGAAGGTAATGATGTTACTCCGGCTAAATTGCGTGAAATGCAAGCAGCAGGAATGGTAATTCATTAAATTATAGCGTTATATAAATGTAAGAAAGCAGAAGGGACATTGTGATAAATGCAATGCCTTATTAAATAAAAATGAAGGATTTTAAAATGCGTAATGTAAAACAAGTTTATAAAGCAAATAGTCAGCACTGGGTTGGTGATGGTTTTTTAGTTCAGCCACTTTTTTCTCATATGGCGGAAGATAGAGGTACAAGCCCTTTTTTAATGTTGGATTATGCAGCTCCTTATTATTTTGAGCCGAACCGTAGCCACGATGCTCACGGTGTTGGAGAGCATCCTCACAAAGGTTTTGAAACAGTAACCATTGCGTATCAAGGTGAGGTTGCTCACCGTGATTCAACAGGTGGTGGTGGCGTTATTAAGGCAGGTGATGTGCAGTGGATGACGGCTGGTGCAGGAGTAATGCACGAAGAGTTTCATTCAGAGGAATTCAGCAAAACAGGCGGAATGTTTGAAATGGTACAACTTTGGGTTAATTTACCAGCGAAAGATAAGAATGTTCCTGCTCGTTATCAACATTTAGCGAAAGAGAATATTCCTATTATTCAATTACCTAATGAGGCAGGAAGTGTCCGTTTGATTGCGGGTGAAATAGATAATATTCACGGTGCAGCAGATACTTTTACAGAGCTAAATGTATGGGACGTAGCGATCAATGCGGGCAAAGAAGCGGTGTTTACTATTCCTGATAGTCATAATCTATCAATGGTTGTATTGCGTGGTGAAGCAACGTTTAACGGAAAAGATCGTGCAGGTGCAGGACAACTTGTTAATTTTGAACGTGAAAGTGGTGAAGTGCGAGTAACGGCAGGTGATGCAGAAGTGAAAATTTTGTTACTTTCTGGCGTGCCTATTGATGAACCCGTAGTTGGATATGGGCCATTTGTTATGAATTCGATGGCAGAAATCCGACAAGCGGTTAGTGATTTTAATAGTGGACGCTTTGGGCGAATTTAATTAACACAAATAGTACAAAATAACTAAAAACGGTAGCTTGACTACCGTTTTTTATGGGCAAAACAAGCGGTGAGATTAGTACGAAATTTTGCATTGCAAATTATTTTTTAATCTTACCGCTTGTAGCGTGCAATTTTATCTATTACCAGAAAATACGCAGACCAACTGCTACTGCATTGTCACGAATTTTTGCAACTTTTTCTCTATTTGAATAATGTTTTGCACGGCTTGTTGCAACTTCAGCAAAAGTTTTTACTTGCTTAAAGTAAGCAGGAATCAACGCATTAGGTGCAAGAGAATATTCTGTTCCCACCATAAATTGATGCTTTTTCACATTATTATCGGCATCGCTAACAGCGATCAATTTATCTGTTTTATAGGCATACATGGTATAAGCCGCCCAGTTATCAGTTAGTTTATGTTTAAGAACACTACGCACTTCTGATTGAGTACGTTTGTTACCTATTTGACCTTGATCGTGGGTTATAGCACGTTCTAAATCAATACCAAGCGTAGTGCGATCAATTGTATAGGCCGTCCCCAATGAATAAGCAGTGCGATCAAACTTATTATTTGTACCTGAATTGAATGCACGCTCACGGGTTACCCCTGTGCCAATTTTGATAGATTGCGGGTTTTCGCCCGAAGAAATAGTACCGTTATAGATGGCCGCCAAGCCCCAGACATCTTTACGTTGATTATGTAAGTTTAGCCCTGCCATATTACGTTTACTTTTACCGCCAAAGAAACCACCGAGTTTTAATCCCTCAATTCCTTTGTAAGTATATTGTGCAACTTTACGAGCAGAGCCTACCAGTAATCCATCACTTAAACTTAGGGTATTACCTAAATCAGTCTGTTTTACTTCATCGGTAATGGTTGTCATATTACCGTAGGTAAGTTCACCATATTGTGCATGCCCAATTCCAGCAAACAGTTGGCAGGTGTAAATATCATCAAAATCGTGTTGTGATGATGATGTGCCACGAAAACGCCATTCCACATTGCCTAAAGCGTAAGCACCTAAACCCAGATCTTGTTTAATTTTAAAGCCAAAACGTGAGCCATTATTTGCCACAGCGTGGTTAATATGTTCTTTTTTGCTTTCTCCATTGATGGCTTGGTTTTTATGAGATGTACTTTTCCAAACAATACGAGCAGACCCTGTAAAATCAACTGTAGTACCCGTTTGTTCGCTTTTTAGTAGTGGGTAAGCCTGTGCTGATGCGGTTGCAAGTGCAATAGCAGATAGGATAAAAATCTGTTTTTTCATTTTATTTACTCCGAATAATAATATAAAACAAGAAGAGAGGGGAAACCTGAAGGGATTATACTCCATTTATTACGCCAAATGGTGTAGATCTTGTGGTTGGACGAATGACTTCTGCCCTTTATAATGAGGCAATTTTAACTAAAAAGATTGAAAGAAAATGACAAATTCATCTCCCTTAATTGCGATTGTTGCAGGTGAAGTATCTGGTGATATTTTGGGGGCAGGGCTGATCAATGCGCTGAAAGTACGTTATCCAAATGCTCGTTTTATCGGTGTTGCAGGCGAGAAAATGCTCCAAGCTGGCTGTGAAACGCTATTTGATATGGAAGAGCTATCGGTAATGGGACTGGCAGAAGTCGTGAAGCATCTCCCCCGATTATTGAAACGCCGTCAGCAAGTAATTAACACGATGTTAATGCGTAAACCTGATATTTTTATTGGGATCGATGCACCTGATTTTAATCTTTATGTAGAAGAAAAATTAAAATCTAAAGGAATAAAAACAATTCATTATGTTAGCCCGTCAGTGTGGGCATGGCGGCAAAGTAGAGTACATAAAATTGCCCGAGCAGTGGATATGGTATTGGCGTTTTTGCCTTTTGAAAAAGCTTTCTACGATAAATTTAATGTGCCTTGCCGTTTTATTGGGCATACAATGGCAGATACCATTGCGTTAAAACCAAGCCGTCAAGAGGCTTGTCAGTTACTGGGGCTTGATGAAGCACAACGTTATGTTGCCATTTTAGTTGGTAGTCGGGGGAGTGAAGTAAGTTTTTTGAGCGAACCCTTTTTAAAAACAGCTCAACAGCTAAAAGCCCAATTTCCCGATATTCAATTTCTGTTTCCGCTAGTAAATGAAAAACGGATTGCTCAATTTGAAGCGATTAAAGCTCAAGTTGCCCCAGAGCTTGACGTGCATATTTTAAAGGGTAATGCTCGTTCTGCGATGATTGTTGCAGATGCAACTTTACTTGCTTCTGGCACAGCCGCATTGGAAGCAATGTTATGTAAATCCCCGATGGTGGTTGGATATAAAATGAAGCCGACAACGTATTGGCTGGCGAAAAAATTAGTAAAAACTGATTATATTTCATTACCAAATTTACTGGCGAACGCACCGCTTGTACCTGAGTTAATTCAAGATGAGTGTAATCCTGAGAATTTAGCTAATCATTTGGCGAGATATTTATCTACTGCTCCTGATGACTTAAAACAAAAAAATGTCTTAAAACAACGTTTTATTGAACTTCATCAGCAAATTCAAAGTAATGCAGATTATCAGGCAGCTCAAGCCGTTGCTGATGTATTATCAGAAAATGGTAGTGAAGGAGTAGAATAGCTTGGAAATAAAAAACGTAGCCAATTTGTTGTTTATTTAAAATTGGCTACGTTTTATTTTACGTTCAATTATGTATTCTATTATTTAATTAAACATTCACTAAATTGGTCTGCAATGGATTGTAAAAATTGTGGATAGGCATCTTTACCCATTGCTACTTTTTCACCGAGCGGATCAAGTCTGCCGACTTTAACTGCTGTGCCTTTGCTTAGGCTTTCAATAACTTTTGGAGTAAATTGTGGTTCAGCAAATAAGCATTGAGCTTGGTGTTCTTTGATACTATGCTTGATTTTGTTTAGGGTTTTTGCCCCTGGTGCAATGGTTGGGTTAATAGTAAATGAACCAAGTGAATTTAATCCATAGGCACGTTCAAAGTGTCCGTAAGCATCGTGGAATGTGTAGTAACCTTTGCCTTTCGCTTTCGACAGTTGAGCGGTGATTTCGCTATTTTTTTTGTTAAGAGTAGTTTTGAAATTAGCAAGATTTGCTTCAATTTTTGCTTTTTGTTCTGGCATTTGTTGGCTTAAACGTTGCGCAATTTGTTCAGCAATATGTTCACTGGCAACGGGTGAAAGCCAAACGTGCCAGTCTTTATCATGGCTATGTCCGTGATGATCGTGCCCGTGTTCGTGATGATGATCGTGAGCATCGTCATCGTGGTCATCATCGTGATCGTGGTGTTCGTGTTTCCCTTCTTTTTTAGTCGCATCAACGATAGCTTTAATGGCTGCGACATCTTCTAATTCCAGCACTTTTTCCTCTGGGAATTTTTCAACCGCTTTTTCTAGGAAGGTTTCCATTTCATCGCCAACCCAAACAATTAGTTGAGCAGATTTTAATTTTTCAATATCAGACGGTTTTAAATTATAGTCGTGGGGCGAAGCACTCATTGGTAGTAATACTTGAGTATTCGTTACGCCATCAGTAATTGCATTAGCAATAAAGCCTAATGGTTTTACTGTTGTGATTACATCGGCATTAGCAACTGCAGTTGCTCCTAGTAAAGCAAGGCTTAGAGCCGTTTTTTTAAACATTATGGGTTCTCCTATTCAATGAATATGAATAAATAGTAGCAGAATTTAGTAATATTTCTATAATTTTTTTATGGTTATTTCTGTGCGGTAAAATTTTATACGGATCTCACCGCTTGTTGGTATGAGATTTGTTATACTGATGATAAATTTAGGGTGGATAGAATGAAATATAAAAATTTACGAGATTTTCTTGAATTATTAGAACAAAAAGGCGAATTAAAACGGATTTATCAGGAAATTGATCCTTATTTGGAAATGACGGAAATTGCAGATCGTACCTTACGAATGGGAGGTCCTGCATTGCTGTTTGAAAACCCAAAAGGATATTCAATGCCTGTGTTATGCAATTTATTTGGTACACCTGAACGAGTCGCAATGGGAATGGGGCAACCTGATGTGTCGGCGTTGCGGGAATTAGGTAAATTATTAGCATTTTTAAAAGAACCAGAGCCTCCAAAGGGATTTAAAGAATTGTTTGGACAGCTTCCGCAGTGGAAGCAAATTCTGAATATGCCGAGTAAAGTTGTGAGCAAAGCGGAATGCCAGCAAGTTGTTTTAACGGGCGATGAAGTTGATTTGTACCAATTACCGATTATGCACTGTTGGCCAGATGATGTTGCCCCATTGATAACGTGGGGGCTTACAATCACACAAGGCCCTTATAAAAAGCGACAAAATTTAGGCATTTATCGCCAACAGCTTATCGGAAAAAATAAATTGATTATGCGTTGGCTTTCCCACCGTGGCGGTGCGTTAGATTTTCACGAATGGAAAGAAGCTCACCCAAATGAGCCGTTTCCTGTTTCGGTAGCATTAGGGGCTGATCCTGCCACAATTTTGGCAGCGGTTACCCCCATTCCTGATAGCTTATCGGAATATGCCTTTGCAGGCTTACTGCGTGGTAATAAAACGGAAGTAACTAAATCGCTTACGAATAATTTAGATGTTCCAGCCAGTGCGGAAATAGTATTAGAGGGGTATATTGATCCAAATGAAACGGCATTGGAAGGCCCTTATGGCGATCATACTGGTTATTACAATGAGCAGGAATATTTTCCTGTTTTCACTGTAACGCATATCACGATGCGAAAAGATGCGATTTACCATTCTACTTATACGGGGCGACCGCCTGATGAACCAGCTGTTTTAGGCGAGGCGTTGAATGAAGTATTTATTCCTATTTTACAAAAGCAATTTCCAGAAATTGTTGATTTTTATTTACCTCCAGAAGGCTGTTCTTATCGGTTGGCGGTAGTTACCATTAAAAAGCAGTACGCAGGGCACGCAAAACGAGTGATGATGGGAGTTTGGTCGTTTTTACGTCAATTTATGTACACAAAATTTGTGATCGTATGTGATGATGATGTGAATGCAAGAGATTGGAAAGATGTAATTTGGGCGATCACGACTCGTTGTGATCCTGCACGGGATACCACGTTGATTGAGCATACACCGATTGATTACCTAGATTTTGCTTCCCCAGTGGCAGGACTTGGTTCAAAAATGGGAATTGATGCGACTAATAAATGGGCGGGAGAAACTCAGCGTGAATGGGGAACGCCGATTGTTAAAAATGCTGAAGTTGTTAAGCGTATTGATGATATTTGGGAGCAACTTGGTATTGAAAAAAGCCTGTAAAACGTAAAATTTTGAGCATATCTTACCGCTTGCATTTTCAATTAAATGAAATATCGTTATACTTTTACTTGATTTTATAGTCAAAAAGGGTGTAAAAGCAGTAATATTTCTGTTTTTTACAAATTCTTAACATTTCCTAATCGTGAGGAAGAATAAATTGATCAAATTAGGTCGAACATTTTTTGCCAAATTGATGGTCGCTACAGTCGCTTTTTATGCGTTTACTGCACAAGCTGCCGAAAAATTATATGTATATAACTGGACGGAATATGTCCCATCATCGTTATTGGAACAATTTACCAAAGAAACAGGGATTGAAGTCATCTATTCTACCTTTGAAAGTAATGAAGAGATGTACTCTAAGCTCAAATTGGGTAATGGTGGTGGCTATGATATCGTTTTTCCATCAAGTTACTATGTCGGTAAAATGGCGAAAGAAGGAATGCTCGCAGAAATTGATAAAAGTAAGCTGAGTAATATTGGGAATGTAAGCCCTTCTTTAATGGGGAAACCATTTGACCCAGAAAATAAATATTCATTGCCCTATGTCTATGGTTTAACGGGCATTGGGGTAAATAGTTCTAGTATTGATCCAGCAAGTTTAACGAGCTGGGGCGATTTCTGGAAACCTGAATTCAAAGGCAAATTATTGCTGATGAATGATGCTCGGGAAGTTTTCCATATTGCATTATTGTTAGACGGTAAATCGCCGAATACCACTAATCCTGAGGAAATTAAAGCAGCCTACGAGCGTTTAGAGAAGTTGGTGCCGAATGTTTTGGTGTTTAATTCTGATTCTCCTGAAATGCCTTATTTACAGGGTGAAGTTGATGTAGGAATGATATGGACAGGTTCTGCCCATCGAGCAAAAAGTGAAAATCCAGACATTAAATTTATCTTTCCGAAAGAAGGTGCTGTTGTATGGATGGATAATTACGCTATTCCGAAACAAGCCAAAAATAAGGAAGCAGCACATAAATTTATTGATTTCTTGTTGCGTCCTGAAAGCGCTAAAGCGGTGATTGAATTGATGGGCTTCTCAATGCCGAACGAAAAAGTTAAACCTTTATTAGATCCGAGTCTTGTGAATGACCCATTGATTTTCCCTCCGCTTGAGGAAATTGAAAAAAGCGTTTTACAAAGTGATGTTGGCGATGCCGTCGAGATCTATGAAAAATATTGGAATTTACTTAGAACAAGCAGCAAATAAGGGGGCTTAAATGTCTATTAATCAAAATCAAACGGCGAATCCAGCACCATTAGGTCTGTGTGGATTTGCATTAACAACGTGGCTACTTAGTTTAATCAATAATGGTAGTTTTTCAGGCGATAATGTAGGTTTAGTGTTGGCAATAGGGCTTGCTTTTGGCGGAACAGCTCAGATGATTGCAGGTATGTTTGAGTTTTCAAAAGGAAATACCTTTGGATTTACTGCATTTATTAGCTATGGTGCATTTTGGTGGTCTTTTGCGTTATTTAAGATTTTCTTTGCCAGTGGCGTTGCGTCAGAATTTGTTGGCTGGTATCTGACCGCTTGGGGAACATTTACGCTAATGATGTTTATCGGTTCTTTAACTAAGCCTCGTGCATTACAAGCCGTTTTCTTATTTTTAATCATTACGTTCTATTTACTTGCCGCAGGTGATTTTATGGGTAATGTATCAATTACGCATATTGGCGGGAATTTTGGATTATTAACAGCGTTATGTGCATTCTATTTAGCTGCTGCGGAAGTTATTAATGAAAGTTTTGGACGCACAGTTTTACCTATCGGTGCACCGAAAGCGTAGTAGATTAAACTGAAATTAAAATCTATATAATAGCCCCACCGTTTAACGATGGGGCTATTTATTTTTTATATATATTGATATGAAAAACGGTATTATTCAGCCAGTTTACTGATTAATTTCTGATGAATGCCACCAAAAGCTCCGTTACTCATTACTAAAATATGATCGTTAGGCTGTGCTGTTTGGGCTATCAATTCCACTAATTCATCGATATTTGCCGACCATTGTGCGGGCTGAGTAAGGCTGTCGGTAATAGCGCTGACTTGCCACGGAATAATGTCTGGTTGGAAGATAAAAACTTGATCGGCATTTGCTAGTGCTGGGGCAATTTCATCTTTATGTACGCCCATTTTCATCGTATTTGAGCGAGGTTCAAGCACAGCTAAAATGCGTTGGTTATCGCCAATTTTCCCCCGTAATGCAGCAATTGTGGCACGAATAGCGGTTGGGTGGTGGGCAAAATCATCGTAAACAGTAATTCCTTGAACTGTCCCTTTTATTTCTAAGCGGCGGTTGGCATTGATAAAACTGCCTAAGGCTTTACACGCAATTTCTATGGAAACACCTGCGTGGTGAGCAGCGGAAATTGCCATTAATCCATTATGCATATTATGTTCACCTAAAATTTGCCAATGAACTTCACCTACTTTTTTGCCAAAGTGATAGACTTCAAATTGAGTGCAATCATTGGTTATTGCTTGGGCAAACCATTCTTGATTGCTACCAATAAATTGTAGTTCGCTAAAACTGCCCATTTTGAGTGTATCTTGAACGTTTTCATCCTCTTTTGCCGATAAAATTCGTCCTGTTTGTGGCATTGTGCGGATTAAATGGTGAAATTGGCGTTGTATAGCGGTGAGATCATCAAAAATATCTGCATGATCAAAATCAATATTATTGAGAATTAAGGTTTTTGGATTATAGTGAACAAATTTTGAACGCTTATCAAAGAATGCGGAATCATATTCATCGGCTTCAATCACAAAAAATGGTGCTGAGCCTGCTCGAGCAGAAATACCAAAATTGCCTGCAATTCCACCAATTAAGAATCCTGGGTTTAGCCCTGCTTGGTCTAAAATCCACGCTAACATTCCAGTGGTTGTAGTTTTACCGTGCGTACCTGAAACGGCTAATACCCAACGGTTTTTTAGTAAATGGTCGTGTAACCACTGTGGCCCTGAAGTGAAATTGAGTTGATTATCTAAAATATATTCTACACAAGGATTTCCACGGCTAATGGCATTTCCAATAATCACAACATCAGGCGTGGGTTGAAGCTGGTCAATGTCATAGTTGGGGATAATTTCAATTCCACTATTTTCTAAAAACGTACTCATCGGTGGGTAAATATTAGTATCTGAGCCCGTTACTTTATAGCCAAGCTCACGGGCAATAATGGCGACACCGCCCATAAAAGTGCCACAAATGCCGAGAATATGAATATGTTTTTGCATAAAATTCCTTGAGTGTAAATAAGTGTGAACTAAATCACAAAATAAAAATTTGCTTTCCTGTTCAATCAGTGTTGGACTGTATAATAAAGCAAATATAGCAGATAAGGTAAAGAAAATGAAAACACTTGGTGAATTTATCATCGAAAAACAGGCAGAATACCCAGGAGCAAAAGGCGAATTAAGCGGAATTTTATCGTCTATTCAGCTATCAGCAAAAATTATTCACCGAGATATAAACCGAGCAGGACTGACACAAGATATTCTAGGGGCATCGGGTGATGAGAATATTCAAGGTGAAGTGCAGATGAAATTAGATTTATTTGCTAATGAAACGATGAAAAAGGCCTTAATTGCTCGTGGAGATGTTGCAGGCTTTGCTTCAGAGGAAGATGATACTTTCATTGCATTTGATACCGAGCGGGGGCGAAATGCAAAGTATATTTTAATGACAGATCCTCTTGATGGTTCATCAAATATTGATGTAAATGTATCGGTGGGGACAATTTTTTCAATTTATAAACGGATTTCGCCGATTGGTACGCCCGTTACTCTTGAAGATTTTTTACAACCAGGGCGTGAACAAGTAGCGGCGGGCTATGTAACTTATGGCTCTTCAACGATGTTAGTTTATACCACAGGAAATGGGGTAAATGGTTTTACTTACGATCCTTCTTTGGGGGTATTTGCACTTTCTCACCCTAATATGCGAATGCCGTTTGAAGGTCAGTATTACTCAATTAATGAAGGACATTATGTAACTTTTCCTGAAGGGGTTAAACGTTTTATTAAGTATTGCCAAGTGGAAGATAAAGCAACCAAACGCCCTTACTCTTCACGCTATATTGGCTCTTTAGTTTCTGATTTTCATCGTAATTTGCTTAAAGGTGGAATTTATCTATACCCAACAACTACAGCTTACCCACAAGGTAAGTTACGTTTGTTGTATGAAGGTAATCCAATGGCATTTATTGCGGAACAAGCCGGGGGAATGGCAACTAACGGTAAAATGCCGATTTTAGATATTCAGCCTACCGAGCTTCATCAACGTACTCCATTTTTTGTTGGTTCAACCCAAATGGTACAAAAAGTGGAAGATCTATTAAGAGAGTTTGATAGATAACTAAATATACTGTACAAGCGGTCAGTTTTCCTTATTTTTTGCAAAGCGAACGACAATAGCATAAAATCTGAAAAAGTAACCGCTTGTATTGATTTATAATAGCGGATTGTTTCCGATTCTTTTCTTTATCTTTTGCGAACATATCGTTATCTTGCAAAGAATTTTTTCATTTCCCCTGAGGAGGCACTATGAAATTACGTACGAAAATGTCTTTAATGGCAACCACATTATTGGTTACAGGGCTTGCACAAGCCGCCGATAAAACATTTGTGAATTGTGTGAGCCGTTCACCAACGGGGTTTAGCCCAGCACTAGTTATGGACGGTATTTCGTATAATGCAAGCTCACAACAGGTTTATAATCGTTTGGTTGAATTTAAACGAGGATCGACTGAAATTGAGCCTGCTTTGGCAGAGAGCTGGACAGTTAGTGATGATGGGTTAACTTATACGTTTAAGCTACGTCAAGGGGTGAAATTCCATTCGAATAAAGCATTTGAGCCAAGCCGTGATTTTAATGCTGATGATGTACTGTTTTCGTTCCAACGTCAGTTAGATTCAAATCATCCATATCACAATGTTTCTAAGGCAACTTATCCCTATTTTAATGCGATGAAGTTTCCTAAATTATTGAAATCTGTGGAAAAAGTTGATGATTATACGGTAAAAATCACGCTAAATAACCCTGATGCGACTTTCCTTTCAAGCTTGGGTATGGATTTTATTTCAATTTATTCAGCAGAATATGCTGATAAAATGTTAGCTGCTGGCAAACCTGAGATGGTTGATACTACGCCAATTGGCACAGGGCCTTTCGTATTTGCAGGCTACCAGCTAGATCAAAAAATTCGTTTCCTAGCGAATAAATCCTATTGGAATGGAAAAGCTGATATTGATCGTCTAATTTTTGATATTGTACCTGATGCCACAACACGTTATGCGAAGCTACAAGCAGGTACTTGCGATATGATCGATTTCCCAAATGCAGCAGATTTGGAAAAAATGAAAACCGATCCGAAAGTGAATTTGCTTTCACAGCCAGGGTTGAATATTGCTTATATCGCATTTAATACCGAAAAAGCACCTTTTGATAACGTAAAAGTTCGTCAGGCATTAAATTATGCGGTGGATAAAAAAGCAATTTTAGATGCAGTCTATCGTGGTGCAGGTGTTATTGCTAAAAACCCATTACCGCCAACAATTTGGGGCTATAACGATCAAATTACAGATTATGAATATAATCCAGAAAAAGCCAAAGCCTTGTTAAAAGAAGCGGGCTTTGAAAATGGATTTGAAACTCAAATTTGGGTACAGCCTGTCGTTCGTTCATCAAATCCAAGCCCACGCCGTATGGCAGAACTTATTCAAGCAGATTGGGAAAAAGTTGGAGTAAAATCAAAATTAGTCAGCTATGAGTGGGGTGATTATATTAAACGTACCAAAGCGGGTGAACTTACTGCGGGAACTTATGGTTGGTCGGGCGATAATGGTGATCCTGATAATTTCTTATCACCGCTGTTAGGTAGTGATAATATTGGTAATAGCAACTATGCTCGCTTTAAGAATGCAGAGTTTGATGATTTGTTAAATAAAGCGATTAAATTATCTGATAAAACAGAACGTGCGAAACTTTATGAGCAAGCACAGGTTTTATTAAAAGATCAAGCTCCTTGGATCAATGTGGCACATTCGATTAATTTTGCACCAACGAGCAAGCGAGTGCAGGGTTATAAACAAAGCCCATTTGGTTATTCATATTTTTACGGTACAAAAATTGTTGAATAACAAGCGGTAAGATTAGACAATTTTTTTGCAAATAATGGCTATTTGTTGCATATAAGTACAGCAGATAGCCATTTTTATTGTATAAATTTTGTTAGCTGAATAGTTACGTTTACTTATCTAATTTACTCCAGATCTTATTTTCTTTGCCACGCCATAATCGTTGAATATTATCGTGGTGGCGATAAACAAGTAAACAACAAACGAGAGCAACAGGAAAAGTCAGTTCAGGTTTAAATAGCCAGACATATAATGGCATACAGAGTGCTGTGATGACGGCACTGAGTGATGAATACCGAGAGATTAAAAAGACCAGCAACCACGTTCCAAATGCTAACCCTGAAATAAGGTAACCCATAGGTAAAATTGCCCCAAAAGCGGTTGCAACCCCTTTTCCACCACGGAATTTAAAGAAAATAGGAAAGACGTGTCCAAGACAAGCCGTCAACGCAATTAAACCGATTTGAGTAGGTGTAAAATTGAGATAAAAGCCCAGAGAAACGGGCAACAATCCTTTTAAAATATCGCATAGTAGTACACCGAGTGCGGATAGTTTCCCTCCAATTCTTAATACATTGGTTGCCCCTGGATTGTGTGAGCCATTTTCTCTTGGGTCAGGCAGACCAGCTAAACGGCAGAAAATAACTGCACTGGAAATAGAACCTAATAAATATGCACCTAAAATGATTAAATAAGCAATGGTATTCATTGTTCCTCTTCTTGAGCCGATCAGTTTTGTGTTATTCTACCCGAACTTTTCAAAAAAGTAGAAGAAGGAAAAAAATGAGTGATAAAGTTTTTATTCATGAACTTACCGCTTTTGCTTCAATTGGTGCTTATGATTGGGAGCATACGATTAAACAGCGGTTAGTTTTTAATATCGAAATGCTTTGGGATTTTACTAGAGCAGTGTCTGAGGATAATGTTGAATTTTGTTTGAATTATGCTGAAGTTTCGCAAAAAATTTTAGATTTTGTCGAGAAAACACCATTTCGTTTGGTTGAAACAGTCGCTTATCAAGTCGCTGATCTTCTGCAAAATAGTTACGGTATCGAGGCATTAAAGATCGAGCTTCATAAACCTAAAGCAGTAGCCCAAGCCAGCAGTGTCGGAGTTATTGTTACCCGAGGAAATATTGTATAAGTCTTTTTAAGAGTATAATAAATCTAACGTGATAAGAGAAAGGAGAATTTCGATGGAAAATCAATCAACAATTCAGCAACGGCTAATGGCTTTGGATATTTCCTCTAACCCTGCTGTATTATCTGCATTACGATCAGCTTTAGAAAAACAAAAATTTCACGCTCAGTTTTCAGCAGAACAGGTTCAGCAGTGGTGTGAAGAATTTCAGCTTTCTACGGTGGCATTAGCGTTACTTTGTTTACCCTTAGCGGCTTGTTATGCACTTGCTCCAGTGTCAAATTTTTATGTCGGAGCTATTGCGATTGGGAAATCAGGTAAATTCTATTTTGGTGCAAATCAAGAGTTTGCTAATGATGCGATCCAGCAATCAGTACACGCCGAGCAGAGTGCGATTTCCCATGCTTTAGTTTCAGGTGAGATAGGCATTACGGATATGATCGTCAATTATACCCCTTGCGGGCATTGTCGGCAATTTATGAATGAATTAAATACAGCTGAAACTCTCAATATTCATTTGCCCCATAGTCAAAATAATTTGTTACATAGTTATCTGCCCGATGCGTTTGGGCCAAAAGATTTGAATGTTAATGCAGTTCTGTTTGATAATCAAATTACAACTGATTTGCAAAACTCAGAAGTAAACGACCCGCTTGTGCAACAAGCAATCAATTCAGCATATCGTTCTTACGCTCCTTATAGCCAAGCAAAAAGTGGTGTAGCATTGCAGGTAGGTGATCAAATTATTACAGGGCAATACGCAGAAAATGCGGCATTTAACCCAAGTTTTTTAGCGTTACAAAGTGCATTAAATCATCAAAGATTACGAGGGCTTGATCATATTCCCGTTAGGCGAGTAGTGTTGGCGGAGCAAAAATCGGTACTAAGTCATCGAAATATCACCGAATCACTTGCTCGTCACTATTTAGGGCTAGCCGTAGAGTATATTTCATTAGCAACTATGTAAATTTCCATTCAAAATTTGATTAGAATAAATTAAATGTAAAATAATTTTTTCTATAAGTTGTAAATGATACGTAAAATATCTCCCTGAACTTGAAACAAGTGAGATAATTGCAGAATTAAGTTTTTATTATTGTTAAGGGAAGAAAAATGCAAAACCCACAAATTTTAATTGTAGAAGATGAAACGGTAACACGCAGTACGCTCAAAAGTATTTTCGAAGCAGAAGGCTACGATGTGTTTGAAGCAAGCGATGGCGTAGAAATGAATACTGTGCTTGAAAAGCATAAAATCCATTTAGTGATTATGGATATAAATTTACCGGGTAAAAATGGTTTAATGTTAGCTCGTGAATTGCGTGAAAATACAAATATTGCACTAATGTTTTTAACAGGCCGAGATAACGAAGTTGATAAAATTCTTGGGTTAGAAATTGGGGCAGATGATTACATTACGAAGCCATTTAATCCAAGTGAGCTAACCATTCGGGCGAGAAATTTGTTACAACGAACAATGGGCGAGAACGATAAAAGCTCGAAAGAAACGATAACGGCTGAGAGTTATCATTTTAATGGGTGGGTGCTTGACGTAAACAGTCGCAGTTTAATTAACCCTGAAGGCGAAGTGATTAAGTTACCTCGTAGTGAATTTAGAGCATTGCTCCATTTTTGTGAAAATCCGGGTAAAATTCAAACCCGTGAAGAGCTATTAAAAAGAATGACAGGCAGAGAGCTAAAACCGCACGATCGTACCGTTGATGTTACGATCCGCCGTATCCGTAAACATTTTGAAGATCACGCAAATGGGCAAGAAATTATTGTTACCGTTCACGGAGAAGGCTATCGCTTTTGTGGTGAATTAGTGTAATTTTAATTTTTTAATCAATAAGCGGTTAGATTGTGTAAAAAATTGCAAAATCTAACCGCTTTCTGTTTGAAAGATCCCACTTTTCATCATAAAAAATTTGCAAGATCTCTTTGCGATTTTCAGGTATTATAACCAATCTTTTTTACCTGTTTTGGAGTATATAGTGTCTTCCCTTTGGTCTGATTGCTTAAACCATTTACATACAAAAGTTTCGCCTACGGATTACAGCACTTGGCTGCGTCCGTTGCAGGCAAGTTTTGCTAATGGGAAATTAGTGCTGTATGCTCAAAATAAATTTGTAGCCGATTGGGTACAAGATAAATTTATTGGTGAAATTACTGAGCTAGCCCGTTTTTTAGCAAAAGATGATAATTTGGCTGTTGTGATCCAAGTTGGTACTCGCCCTGCTGAAGAGGTTGCTCCTCGTCCACAAAAAGTGCAGGAACAAGCGGTTCAATCTGAAACAAATAATGTTAAATCGGGGCTAATTAGTAGCTTAACTTTTGATAATTTTGTGCAGGGAAACTCTAACCAGCTCGCAAAAGCAGTGGCAATGCAAGTGGCGGCAAACCCAGGCGAGAGTCATTGTAACCCGTTTTCACTTTATGGTGGAACAGGCTTGGGTAAAACGCACTTGTTACATGCCATTGGTAATGAAATTCTAAAAAAGAATCCTAATGCAAAGGTTGTTTATATTCATTCAGAACGCTTTGTGCAAGATATGGTTAAGGCGATCCAAAACAGTACGCCACAAAATAGTGTGATTGAAAAATTCAAGAAATTTTACCGCTCTCTTGATGTGTTAATGATTGATGATATTCAATTCTTTGCCAAGAAAGAGGTAACACAAGAGGAGTTTTTCCACACATTTAATTCCTTATTTGAACGCAGTAAACAGATTATTGTTACTTCTGATGTGTTTCCGAAGAATATTGAAAAATTTGAAGATCGTATTCGTTCACGCTTAAGTTGGGGGGTCAATGCAAAAATTGAACCGCCTGAATTGGAGACACGTGTTGCTATTTTAATGAAAAAAGCAGAAGAACGAGGTGTAAAGCTAAGTGAAGAAGTCGCTTTTTTCTTAGCACAAAAATTAAGAACCAATGTGCGTGAATTGGAAGGAGCGTTAAATCGTGCGGTGGCGTGGAGTAATTTCACCCATCGCCCAATTACCGTAGATGCGGTACGAGAAGCGTTGAAAGATCTGATAGCATCTTATGATCATTTAATTACGATCGAAAATATCCAAAAAACAGTTGCAGAATATTACAATATTAAAATTGCAGATCTTAAGTCGAAAAGCCGTACTCGTTCTGTTGCACGTCCTCGCCAAATAGCGATGACCTTATCAAAACAGCTAACCAATCATAGCTTGCCAGAAATTGGGCGTGAATTTGGCGGAAAAGATCACACAACGGTAATGCACGCTTGCAAAACCATTATTAAGCTATGCGAAACAGATAGCAATATTCAAGAAGATTATACTAATTTAACTCATAAACTCTCGTCCTAAGGATTATAAGGAGTAGTTATGCAATTTACTATTACCCGCGAGCAATTACTCAAACCACTGCAACAAGTTTGTGGTGTATTAGGTAGCAGACCATCAATTCCTGTTATCAACAATATTTTATTAGAAATTAAAGAAAACCGCCTTTTTATGACAGGGACAGATCTAGAAGTAGAACTGACTACTCAAGCAGAGCTGTTAGAAGCGGTCGTTTCCACAGGAAAAGTAACCATTCCGGCTAAAAAATTCCTCGATATTTGTCGTACATTACCCGATGATAGTGTAATTTCAGTGCAGTTTGATAATGATCGAGCTTTAATTCGTGCTGATCGGAGCAAATTTAATTTAGCGACATTACCTGCTTCAGATTACCCTAATTTAATGGATTGGAAAGCCGAAGTTGATTTTACAATCGATCAAGCAACGCTTGCAAAGCTGATTGAATCGACCCAATTCTCAATGGCAAACCAAGATGCTCGTTATTTTTTAAATGGAATGAAATTTGAAACGGAAGGTAATTTATTACGTACTATTGCAACTGATGGACACCGTCTAGCCGTATGTACAATGGCATTAGATCAAGAATTACTTGCTCATTCTGTGATTGTGCCACGTAAAGCGGTATTAGAATTAGTGCGTTTAATTGGGCATAACAGCGAGCCTGTTCGTTTAGAATTAAGTACCAATAATTTGCGGATATCAATGAATGGGATTGTGTTTACCTCTAAATTGATTGATGGGCGTTTCCCTGATTACCGCCGAGTGTTCCCACGTAATCCAGATCGTATTCTAGAAGCCGATGCAGAAGTATTAAAACGGGCATTGGTTCGTGCTTCTATTTTATCGAATGAGCGTTTCCGTGGTGTTCGTCTCGCCTTAAGCCATAATTTATTGAAATTGACTGCTAATAACCCAGAACAGGAAGAAGCAGAAGAGATCATTGATGTCTCTTATGAAAATACCGATATGGAAATTGGTTTTAATATTAGCTATTTATTAGATGTGATTAACACATTGAAATGTCAACGTGTGCGTTTAAATTTAGTTGATGCAAGTTCAAGCTGTTTAATTGAAGATGTAGATAACAGCACCGCTGAATACGTTATTATGCCAATGCGTTTATAATCAAAAAACTCACCGCTTGTATGTCGCTTTCTCGTGTTGTCATTAACCATTTTCGTAATTTAGCTGCCGTGGATCTTAATTTGAGCCACGGCTTTAACTTTTTAGTGGGCGAAAATGGTAGTGGCAAAACCAGTTTATTGGAAGCAATTTTTTATCTTGGACACGGCAGATCATTCAAAAGCCATATCAGTAACCGCATTATCCATTATGATCAAGATCATTTCACATTATTTGGAAAAGTAGAAGAAGCCAAACACGAATGGTCGGTTGGTTTGCAAAAAAGCCGTCAAGGGGAAACGACCTTAAAAATTAACGGGGAAGATGGCAAAAAAATTTCTGATCTTGCCCATCTTTTGCCGATGCAAGTAATTACGCCAGAAGGCTTAACACTATTAAATGGTGGTCCGAGCTACCGCAGAGCGTTTTTAGACTGGGGATTATTTCACCAACATAGTGAGTTTTACAGCCATTGGGCGAATCTCAAGCGGTTACTTAAACAGCGAAATTCTGCATTATTGCAGGTGAGATCTTATGCAGAATTGCGTGCGTGGGATATTGAGTTAGTTCGTTTAGCAGAAATTGTCAGCCAAATGCGAGCAAACTATGCAGAAGCTCTGCGTACTGAAATTGAACAAACGTGCCAATTTTTCCTACCTGAACTTGAGATCAATGTTAGCTTTCATCAAGGGTGGGACAAAGAGAGCGATTACGCTGATATTTTAGCTAATGGTTTTGAGCGAGATAAAAATATTGGTTACACAATGATTGGACCACAAAAAGCTGATTTTCGTTTTCGAGCCAATGGGCTACCTGTTGAAGATGTGCTTTCTCGTGGGCAATTAAAGTTGTTGATGTGTGCGTTACGCCTTGCGCAGGGTGAGCATTTAACTGCTCAAAAACAACGCCAATGCCTATTTTTAATTGATGATTTTGCTTCAGAGCTTGATCCAACTAAACGTGAATTACTTGCACATCGCTTACGTCAAAGTGGATCGCAAGTATTTGTTACAGCGATTACTCAAGATCAGCTACAACAAATGCAGTGGCAAGAACAGAGTAATGATCTGCGTTTTTCTGTTAAGCAAGGTCAGATTATATCTTTTGAGTAAAATATAGAAAATTGCAAAAAATAGGTTAAAAATGACCGCTTGATCGTACACAATACAGATTTTTATTTGATGTTATGCTACCTTTTAGGAAACTTGATAAAGGAGACCATAATGAAAGTAGCATCAAGCCAACCATTACTTGAGCGTTTATTACGCTATACGAAAATTCATACAACCTCAGATCCAAAAAGCCAGAGTGTGCCGAGCTCACCACAGCAGTGGGATTTACTTCATTTATTGCGTGATGAAATGCAAGCAATGGGGCTAACAGAAATTAGCTTGGATCAAAATGGTTATCTATTTGCTACTTTACCTGCAACTACAACAAAGAAAATTCCTGTTCTTGGGTTACTTGCCCACGTTGATACTTCCCCTGATTTCAACGGTTGTAATGTAAACCCGCAAATTATAGAACAATATGATGGAAGTGATATTCTCCTGCAAGGTAGTGGTGATTGGCTATCCGCAACGCAGTTTCCAGCGCTTCTCGGGCTGAAAAATCATACTTTAATTACTACCGATGGTACGTCGCTTTTAGGTGCAGATGATAAATCTGGAATAGCCATTATTTTATCTGCCGTAGAGTATTTACTTGCTCACCCTGAAATTCCACACGGTAAAATTCGCATTGGTTTTACAGTAGATGAAGAAATTGGGCGTGGAGCAGATCACTTTGATGTAACTGCTTTTGGTGCAGACGTGGCTTACACTTTAGACGGTGGTCCACTCGGTGAATTGCAGTATGAAAATTTTAATGCTGATTATGCAACGGTTACCTTTTATGGACGGAGTGTTCACCCTGGTACAGCAAAAGGAAAAATGATCAATGCGTTAGAACGAGCCTGTGAGTTTCAACAGCGTCTGCCAGCCCATCTTACACCTGCAATGAGTGAAAAACGTGAAGGTTTTATTATGTTGCACGCCATTGAAGGTAGCGTGGATCAGGCTGAATTACACTATATTTTACGCAGTTTTGATCGTCAGGAATTGGTTTCTTTTGGAGATTATCTAACTAATACAATGCAAGCAATGCAGCAACAATATGGTGAAGCGTGTGGAAAAGTCGATATTGTTGAACAGTATCGCAATATGTATGAAGTATTGCAATCTCATCGTTATTTAGTAGATATAGCTGAAAAAGTAATGAAAAATCAAGGTATTCAGCCGATTCTTGAGCCAATTCGTGGTGGAACAGATGGATCACGTCTTTCATTTATGGGATTACCTTGTCCGAATTTATTTACGGGCGGAGAAAATTTCCATGGGCGTTTTGAATTTATTTCCCTTGATGTGATGCAACAAGCGGTTAATGTTATCATTGGGATTGCACAAGCTTTTGCTGATTACCCATTTGAAGCTGAAGAAATATAGCTAGATTTCATATACCATAAAACAAGCGGTAAGTTTAGTGTGATTTTTTGCAACTGAAGCCTAGAGCGAGTAAACTAGCTCAATGCAAAATTTCATTTAAATTTAACCGCTTGTTATGTCTTTTACACTTCAATTTACCTTGCCACAATCAGACGGCAAATATCAAGATCACCAAACACTTGGCTCACTGGTTGGGCATTCTGATACTTTAGCGATTGCTCAAGCAAGTGAACAGTTTAACGGTTTAAGTGTGGTTGTTACGCCAGATACTCGTACTGCATTACGCCTTGAAAAGAGCCTACCGCAATTTTGTGATATGCCAATTCAGATTTTCCCTGATTGGGAGACGTTACCCTACGATAACTTCTCCCCCCATCAGGATATTATTTCTGCACGATTATCTGCACTTTTTCAGTTACAACAGAGTAGAAAACAGATTTTTCTATTGCCAATTAGTACCTTACTGCAAAAACTTTGTCCGCCTAGCTATTTAGCAAATAATGTTTTACTGATTAAAAAAGGCGATCGCTTTTCGATCGAAAAATTACGCTTACAGCTAGAAAATGCAGGTTATCGAGCGGTTGAGCAAGTTTTAGAGTATGGTGAGTATGCTGTGAGAGGAGCATTGCTTGATCTTTATCCAATGGGGAGTGAACTACCGTATCGGCTAGATTTTTTTGATGATGAAATTGATACAATCCGCACTTTTGATGTAGATAGTCAGCGAACGATTGAGGCTATTGACGAAATTAATTTGTTGCCCGCTCACGAATTCCCAACAGATAATCAAGGCATTGAATTTTTCCGAGGGCAGTTTCGGGAACAATTTGGTGAGATCCGCCGTGAGCCAGAACATATTTATCAGCAAGTTAGCAAAGGCATTTTGAATGCAGGGATAGAGTACTGGCAACCACTATTTTTTGAAAAAATGGCAAGTTTTTTCGACTATTTACCTAAATCAACCCTTTTTATCACTCTTGGGGATTTAGCATTTAAGGCGGAACAATTTGAGAAAGATACAGCACAACGTTTTGAAAGCCGTCGAGTTGATCCAATGCGTCCGCTGTTACCGCCCGATAGATTGTGGTTTAAATTTGATGAAATCAGCCGAGAGCTAAAAAATTACCCACGATTAAGTTTAACGTCAGATAAAGTACGAAAGTCAGCCAATAAACAGAATGCAAACGTGCTACCTTTGCCAGATATTGCGATCAATTCCCAGTTGAAAGAACCTTTTCAAGCCTTCCAACAATTTCATCAAACATTTAATGGCAACATTTTATTTTCAGTAGAAACGGAAGGCAGACGAGAAACACTCCTCGAGATCCTTGCTCCATTAGGAATAAAACCAACACAAATTCGCCATATTAGTCAAATAGAACAACGCTATTCTTTGATGATCGGGCAACTTGACCAGGGCTTTATTATTACTGAGACAAGCGGTCAAATCTTAGCTATTATTTGCGAAACGGATCTGCTTGGTGAAAAAATTCAACAGAGCCGTAGCCGTGATAAACGTAAAGCGGTAAACCCTGATACATTGATCCGCAATCTAGCAGAGCTAAAAATTGGGCAAGCCGTTGTCCATTTAGAAAATGGTGTTGGACGCTATGGTGGCTTGGTTACTCTTGATACGGGCGGTATTGTTGCTGAATATTTAGTCTTACATTATGCTAACGACGCTAAACTTTATGTACCGATTTCTTCGTTACATCTAATTAGCCGTTATATTGGCGGAAGTGATGAAAATGCTCCTTTGCACAAATTAGGATCGGAAGCGTGGGTAAAAACTCGTCAGAAAGCGGCAGAAAAAATTCGTGATGTAGCGGCAGAATTACTTGATGTGTATGCAAAACGAGAATCGCAGAAAGGCTTTGCATTTGAATATGACAGAGAGGCATTTCAACAGTTTAGTGCTACATTCCCTTATGAAGAAACCGAGGATCAGAAAATAGCGATCAATGCGGTAATCAGTGATATGTGCTTACCAAAAGCGATGGATCGGCTTGTTTGTGGTGATGTTGGATTTGGGAAAACGGAAGTGGCAATTCGTGCAGCATTTTTAGCCATAATGAATCAAAAACAGGTGGCAATTTTAGCACCAACGACTTTATTAGCCCAGCAACACTATGAAAATTTCAAAGACCGATTTGCAAATTTACCTGTTTATGTTGAGGTCCTTTCCCGTTTTAAAACAGCAAAAGAGCAGAAAGATATTCTAACAAGAGCGGAAGAGGGAAAAGTTGATATTCTAGTTGGAACGCATAAATTACTGCAAGATGATGTGAAATTTAGCGATCTTGGGTTATTAGTGATTGATGAAGAACACCGTTTTGGTGTGCGTCAAAAAGAGCGTATTAAGCAGTTGCGTGCGAATGTCGATATTTTAACTCTCACAGCAACGCCGATTCCAAGAACCCTCAATATGGCATTAAATGGAATGCGAGATTTGTCGATTATTGCGAGTCCACCTGCTCGCCGTTTATCGACCAAAACTTTTGTTCGACAAAACGATGATGTTGTTATTCGAGAAGCGATTTTGCGTGAAATTTTGCGTGGCGGACAAGTGTATTACCTACATAATGATGTCGCTACAATTGAAATGTGTGCAGAAAAATTAGCGGAACTCGTGCCAGAGGCTCGCATTGTGATCGGACATGGACAAATGCGAGAGCGTGACTTAGAACGAGTAATGTCAGATTTTTATCACCAACGTTTTAATTTATTAGTGTGTACGACCATTATTGAAACAGGTATTGATGTGCCAACCGCTAATACGATTATTATTGAACGTGCAGATAAATTTGGTTTAGCACAGCTACATCAGTTGCGTGGGCGTGTTGGGCGTTCACACCATCAAGCCTATGCTTATATGCTTATTCCAAATCCAAAAACATTGACGAAAGATGCTAAACAGCGGCTAGAGGCAATGAGTACAATTGATAATTTAGGCGCAGGTTTTGTGCTGGCAACCCACGATTTAGAAATTCGAGGTGCTGGCGAATTATTAGGCAGTGAGCAGAGTGGTCAGATTGAAAGTATCGGGTTTTCACTGTATATGGATCTTCTTGAAAATGCGGTTAAAGCATTGCAAGAAGGACGAGAACCAACGTTAGAAGAGATCACCCAACAGCAAGTCGAAATTGAATTGAGAATTCCAGCCTTATTGCCAGAAAGCTATGTTCCCGATGTAAATATACGTCTTTCTTTTTATAAACGTATTGCGAGTACGGAAAATGATGAGGCGTTGAATGTGTTAAAAGTGGAATTGATTGACCGCTTTGGGGAATTACCTGATGCGGCTAGAAATTTATTCCAAATCAATAAGTTACGTTATATTGCGAAAGATTTAGGGTTAAAAAAAGTAGAAGCGGGTATAAACGGTGGTTATCTTGAATTTAAACCAAATGCAACGCCTGATCCGCTTAAATTTTTGCAACTTATTCAAAAGGATAAAAATAGCTTTAAATTTGATGGTCCATTGAAATTTAAATTTATGCAACGGTTTGAAGATTCCGCAGAGCGGTTACAATTTGTTACTCAGCTACTGGATCAATTATCAAAAGATCATTAAACAAGCGGTTAGTTAAGACAAAAATTTTGCAAATTTTCAACAATAAGCGTGAATTTTCGGCTAATAGAAAATTTTTTGAAATTTCTGTTTGACAGCTAAATTTAATTCGTTAGAATACGCCACATCAAAACGCTACTAATTTGTAGCGTTTTTAGCGGGAATAGCTCAGTTGGTAGAGCACGACCTTGCCAAGGTCGGGGTCGCGAGTTCGAGCCTCGTTTCCCGCTCCAATTTTTAAATGAAAATTTAAAAAGCGTCTTGCCCGAGTGGCGGAATCGGTAGACGCAAGGGATTTAAAATCCCTCGCCTTTCGGGGCGTGCCAGTTCAAGTCTGGCCTCGGGCACCATTTTTATATAGTACCATCTCAATGCGGGAATAGCTCAGTTGGTAGAGCACGACCTTGCCAAGGTCGGGGTCGCGAGTTCGAGCCTCGTTTCCCGCTCCAATTTTTAAATGAAAATTTAAAAAGCGTCTTGCCCGAGTGGCGGAATCGGTAGACGCAAGGGATTTAAAATCCCTCGCCTTTCGGGGCGTGCCAGTTCAAGTCTGGCCTCGGGCACCATTTTAAAATTTATTTTACTAAAGACTTTTTGTTTTTATTTAATATTTAAGTTTGAACACCTACATTATTTCCTTTCTATTCTATTTTTCCTTCTCTTATTTCTATTCATAATTCAAGGTTTAACTTTATGGGTAAATAGAGTACAGTATTCTTTTTTCAGCTTTTACAACTTTAATGTTACGTAGATTTACTCAATTTTCTGCTTGGTCTGTTTATATTGCCGTGCTGGCACTTTATCTGTTTAGCCTATATTCGTTATTTGAATATCGGGCAGAAAGTTCTATCTGGTCTTTTGCTGATGTATATCCCATTCTGAAATATAGCCTGTTGCAAGCGGGTCTTTCTGCTATTTTTTCAATGTTATTAGGCGTTTTACTTGCTCGTAGTTTTTTCTATTTGAAATTTTTGGGGAAATCTTTTCTCTATAAAATCATTACTTTTGTATGGGCGTTGCCTGCATTAGTAGTGATTTTTGCTGTTATTGGTGTATGGGGAAATTCAGGTTGGTTAGTGCAACTATGGCAATATTGGGGTTGGGAATGGCCGTTTCAGCTTTATGGTTTGCAAGGGATTTTGATTGCTCATTTATTGTTGAATATTCCGTTAGTTGCTAAATATTGTTTAGAGGGGTTAAGTCTTATTCCGAGCAGTCAGCATCAGCTAGCCGCACAACTAGGGCTAAAAGGTTGGAGTTATTTTCGGATTGTAGAATGGCCAATATTAAAGAACATCATTCCCTATGCGTTCATTACGGTTTTTCTGCTCTGTTTTACCAGTTTTCCTATCGTGTTAATGCTTGGTGGTGGACCTAAATATAGCACACTGGAAGTGGCTATTTATCAAGCGGTTACATTTGAATTTGATTTTGCAAAAGCAGTTATGCTGATTATTATTCAAATTATTATCGGTATTGGTTTGCAATTTGTAATGGATCTTACGACCCGTTTGGGGTTTCAAAAACTGAAAAATAATTTAATGCCGATTGATACTATTTGGACAGCTAAACTTTCTGGCTGGCAGAAGTGGCGTATGCAAGCGGTAATTTGGGGAATAAGTTTTGTTATTGTTCTGCCATTAGTTAATGTCGTTTGGCGTGGGCTAACTGTGGAGAAGTTGGGGCAGAGGTTAGCCAATCCTCTATTATGGGAGTCAGTGTTATTTTCGTTGTTGTTGAGCTTGATTGCATCTTTCACTGTCATCGTTGTGGCATATCTTATTGCTCTTGAAACTCGCCAGCTGGCTTATCATCATCGAAAAGTCGCTCAAAGTATTTTGAGTAGTGTGAGCTTTTATCCTTTAGTGATGCCTATTTTTATGTTGGCTGTGGGGCTATTTTTATTGTTGATTGATATTGAATTGACACAATGGCATAAATTGATATTAGTGGGTATCTGTAATGGCTTGATTTTATTACCTTATATTTATCGGCTGATATTTGGTGCAATGTGGGACGTACTTATTACACAGGATAAATTGGCTCGAAGTCTTGGGCTAACAGGGATTCGCCGTTGGTGGATTGTGGAAAAAACATATTTGATCCGACCGCTTGCTAATGCATTTGCATTAGCTATGTCGTCAAGTTTAGGAAGTTTTGCGGTGATTGCATTTTTTGGCAGCCCTGATTTTAGCACTTTACCTTATCTACTTTATCAGCAATTAGGCAGCTATCGAATGGACGATGCAGCAGTAACCGCATTAGTATTGATGTGTTTTGCTTTTTTTCCTTTTCTACTGATTCAGAATAAAGAGGTTCAGTCGTGATTTATTTAAATGTAATTTTTCATTACCGTGAGTTTACAATGGATTTTCAGCTGAATGTGAAACAAGGAGAACGAGTTGCAATTATTGGTGAAAGTGGTGCAGGAAAAAGTACGTTATTAAATTTAATTGCTGGTTTTGATCAGGCTGATTCAGGCGAAATTTGCTTGAATGGCCAAAATTATTTTAATAGTGAACCCGCAAAACGCCCAGTTTCAATGCTTTTTCAAGATAACAATTTATTTCCACATTTAACCGTAAAGCAAAATATTGGGTTGGCCCTCGTATCGAGTTTGCGATTTAATGCAGATCAGTCTGAAAAGATTATGCAAATAGCCACTGAAATGGGAATTGATGATTTATTAGAACGGAGAGCAGATCAACTTTCTGGCGGACAAAAACAACGTGTCGCATTAGCTCGTACTTTACTACGAGATAAGCCGATTTTATTACTTGATGAACCATTTTCAGCCTTAGATCCGAACCGACGTAATGAGTTACAAAAAGCGGTTGCTAAACTCTGCCAAGTAAGAAATTTGACGTTGATTATGGTTACCCATCAGTTTAATGAAGTAAAGGGCTTGTTTGATTATGCCTTAAGGGTTGATCGAGGTAGAATTGTAGAGAGAATTAACTTAATTGAATTCTAAGTTTATTTATCACCATTCCTAGTCAAATGTCCTTTTTTTTAGTAGTATTCGTTGAAAATATTATCTGTTAGACATAGAGGTTATTGTGCCAAATCGTGATTACGCTGCTCGCTCTAAATCCCAAAAAAGTGGAAATAAACTGCTCATTTTGATGATTATTGTTTTATTGTTATTGCTAAGTGGAGTGGCTTTATGGTTCTTATCAAGTAAAGAACAACCACAAAAAAATATTGAAGTTAAGGCAGTTGTGGAACATAAGAATGAATTGCCGAGTAAACCAGAAGAAATTTATAGCTATATTCGTGATTTAGAAACCAGAGAAGTGCCAATTGATAAGAATTCAAAATTAGCTCAATTAACGAAAGAACAAGAGAAACAAATTCTGCAAAAGCAGCAGGAGGAAAAATTGAAGTTAGAACTGCAAGCACAACAAGCACAAGCAGTCTCGCCAATTTCAACTCAAGACACCGTTTCAGTTTCTAAAGCAAATACAGAAAGTAATGCAACTATGATTGTGTCTAAGCGTTCAGAGCTTACACCAGAGCAACAGGCGGAAAAAGTTGCAAAAGAGAAAAAAGCGTTAGAAGAGCGTAAGCAAGCTGACTTGAAAAAACAAGAGTTAGCGAAGAAAGCGGAAAAAGAAAAACAGAAAGCTCAAACCAAAATTGTAGCGGTCGCAAAACCTGCGTCGGAAGCACCAAAATCTATGGGTAAATATGGATTACAGTGCGGAGCATTTAAAAATAAAGCTCAGGCCGAAAATATGCAGGCACGTCTTGCAATGGCGGGCTACAACGCTCGTATTAATTCCAGTGCAGACTGGAATAGGGTTATTGTTGGACCGATTGGTGATCGAGCAGCAGCTTCTGCTGCTCAATCTAATGCTCGCAGTGTAGCAGAGTGTTTAATTGTAGGTATGTAAGGATAGATATGCAGTTTAAAGATTATTTAGCCAGTTTCCCTGATATTTCATCTTTGGCAGGAATAGATGTATTAGATGAAAAAGGTGAAGTTATTCATCATATCCCTGCGATCGAAGGTAAGCTAGGTTCATTGAAGTTATATAATGCGTTATTGGAACAGTTTGATCATCAGCTTAATGAAGAAGCTGCCCAACAAGGGTTAATATGGTTTGCAGAACATGTTGATGATGCTAAACAAAATGCAGGTAAACACCCTAATATTGATTTATTGTTTAAGGTATTAGAACATCATTATCAATGGCAGCTAAAAGCACTTCATAAATAATGATTAGTTGACCAAAAGAGAACAAGCCACTGGAATTCAGTGGCTTTTCTTTTGTTTATTAGAGGTATAGCAAGCGGTTCTTTATTACTATTTTTTGCATTCATTGATTTATTTAGTGTAATGATATGAGATATAAAAGAGAAACTAAATGTATGCAAGCAACAAGTTGGAATAGCTATTTTGCTAATGAAAATAATAAGAGAGGGCGTGAAACTACGCCCTCAGGATAAAAAATATTAGTAGCTTGAGTTGATTAACACTTCTTCGCCATATCCACCCGCTTGTGGGAATGGAGTGTAAGTAGAGTTCGTTGCACGTAATAAACGAATACCACGAATCCCTGCTTCTTTTGCCGCTAAAATATCATCATCACTATCGCCATAATGTAATTTCACGTTATTTTTCAAAATGCCTGCAGCTTTGTTATATTTAGTTTTTAACACATCTTGACCATGACCACCCATAAAGTTTACAGGGTGCATATTTTTAATGCCAAATGTTTTAGCTAATAGTGGGGTTACTTGATCGTCTTTTCCTGCGGTACGCCCAGTAATGAAGAAAATTTGATCGCCTCGTTCTTGGTGCATATTGATTAAATCACGAGCAGCCTGTTTTGGAATAGAGTATTTATCGCAACCAGCGTTAATTTCATCCCAAAATTCTTGATTTTTAAGGTAGCTAAAATCATTTGGAGAATATTTTTGTTGACCATAATAGAAACAGCCACTACTTGCAAGTACAGTATCATCAATATCAAAACTAACATTCATTGGTGGTTGATTTTTTAAGCTCTCTTTGATTTGTGCAACAGAAACCCAGTGGATTGGTGCTTGCTGTTCTTCTACTGCACGGGTGTTAAAGCCTGCTTGGGTATAAGGCTCTTTTGGAGATGCTTGAGCAGAAAATGCAACGAGTGTTGCCAGTAATGTCAATGCTGTTTTAGTGATTAATTTCATAAAGACTCCTTTAGTCGTGATTGAAACTATTGAAAAAACTGTATTTTATACTGAATTAGTCGTTAATTTGTAGAGAAAATGTGAGTTTTTTGATTTATTTAAAATACATCTATCGAAAAGTAATGTTACAAAGCGTAAAATAATGTCAATTTATTATTGGGTGTGAGGTTATTATGCTTTATTTTGAGTTTGTTCTATTACTTGCTTTTCTTTATGTTGGAAGCCGTTATGGCGGTATTGGGCTTGGTGTTGTCTCAGGTATTGGGCTATTGGTTGAGGTATTTGTGTTACGAATGCCCCCAACTTCCCCACCGATCAGTGTAATGCTAATTATTATTGCTGTAGTAACTTGTGCCTCGGTACTTGAGGCTGCAGGTGGTTTGAAATTTATGTTGCAAATTGCTGAGCGTATTTTACGTAGAAATCCAACAAGTGTTACTTTTTTAGGGCCATTAGTAACCTATGTAATGACGTTGATGCTCGGAACAGGGCACGCAGTTTATTCAATAATGCCAATTATTGGTGATATTGCATTGAAAAATGGTATTCGCCCTGAGCGTCCAATGGCAGCAGCTTCTATTGCATCGCAACTAGGTATTACAGGAAGTCCAATTTCTGCTGCAGTAGTCTATTATTTAGGGCAGATTGTTGAGTTGCAAGGCTTTGAGCATATCTCTTTATTAAGTATTGTGTTAGTGACTATTCCTGCGACATTTATCGGGGTTGTTGCATTATCACTGTGTAGCTTAAAACGAGGAAAAGAGCTACAAGATGATCCTGAATATCAACGCCGTTTACAAGATCCAATGTGGAAAGAACGTATTGCGACCACAACTGCTACATCATTAAATGAGCAACTTCCTACTTCAGCAAAACGTGCAGTATTGCTATTTTTACTTGCGTTGGGCGTGATTGTTGCGATTGCATTATTACCTGAAATTCGCACGATTGGTGATGCTAAAAAACCAATTGCGATGAGTGCAGTGATCCAAATGGTAATGCTAGCTTTTGGCGGGATTATTTTACTTGCAACAAAAACCGATGTGCAGAAAATTCCAAATGGGGTGGTTTTCAAATCGGGTATGGTTGCAGCGATTGCAATTTTTGGTATTGCTTGGATGAGTGATACCTATTTTACCTATGCAATGCCTTCATTTAAAAATGGTATTACAGAAATGGTGCATACTTATCCGTGGACATTTGCTTTCGCTTTATTTGCAGTCTCTGTCGTTATTAACAGCCAAGCAGCAACAGCCAAAATGTTATTGCCTGTGGGGATTGCAATGGGCTTGCCAGTACCATTATTGATTGGTTTATTGCCTGCAACTTATGGCTATTTTTTCATTCCAAATTACCCATCAGATATTGCAACTGTCAATTTTGATGTAACGGGTACAACAAAAATTGGAAAATATTATTTTAATCATAGCTTTATGATGCCGGGTTTAGTGGGAGTGATAACAGCCTGCTGTGTAGGTGTATTCTTAGCTAATATCTTAATTTAGAGCTAGTCCCCCCTGATGGGGTAGTGTGACAAAATTAGTGTAAAGGGTTATACTGATTATCTAAATGAATAAGACTAGGGGCAATTATGCGTATTGATACTTCTGAACTTTGTGATCTGTATTCCGATCAAGTTGATGTGGTTGAGCCAATTTTTTCAAGTTTTGGCGGGCGTTCAACCTTTTTTGGTAAAATTACCACAGTAAAATGTTTTGAAAGCAACGGATTGATTGCAGAAGTGCTAGAAGAAGAGGGGCAAGGACGAGTATTATTAATTGATGGCGGTGGTGCTGTTCGCCGAGCATTGATTGATGCAGAATTGGCCCAGCTTGCACTGGATAACGGATGGGAAGGCATTATTATCAATGGTGCAGTACGTCAGCTTGATGTGCTTGAGACGTTGGATATCGGTATTCAAGCACTTGCCCCGATTCCCGTAGGAGCTGATGATACGATGATTGGAGAGGTTGATACTCCTGTTAATTTTGGTGGAGTGAGTTTTCTGCCTGAAGATTATGTGTATGCAGATTTAACAGGAATTATTCTTTCGCCTGAGTTACTTGAAATTGAAAATATAAACTAGAAAGAACAGTTAATTAGGGGTAATTGTTAGGATTACCCCTTATTTTTTGCTAAAAATTGAGATAAAAATCTTGAGTTAGCCTTTTAAATTCTGAAGTATATTGGTTATTTTCTTGGTAAATTGTTACTGTTTTTTCAATATAGGATAATTTTGTAGGGCTAAAGGTAATAATTGCTCGTTTCGGTAATTTACTGATTTTAGTATAGACTAGCCATTTCTCAATACAATATAGCCCGAGAGATTGCGCTTGTTCAATGAGTTTTTCTGCTATATCAAGCGGTAAGATAAAGCAGATTTTTCCCTTCGTTGTGATCCAATTTGCAGCTTGTTTTAACCACGCAAAATTACTTTGTATTGCTTGGCGGGCAAGATTTCTCTGTGGGTTATTGCTATTTAGGCTTTGCTCAAAATAGGGCGGATTAGAGACAATTAAATCAAACTTTATTGCAAAATTTAGTTGGAAAATATCCGCTTGTTGAATAGTAATTTGTTTTCCAAAAGGACTATTTATTGCATTTCTTTTTGCTTGTTGAAAGGCATCTTCATCTAGTTCTACGGCAATAATATTGGCATTACAAGCGGTTCGTTGAGCTAACATTATTGCAATTAAACCAGATCCCGTTCCTAGATCGAGTATATTTTGTGCTTGCGAAATATTAGCTAACGCTCCGAGTAAAATACCATCAGTATTTACTTTCATTGCACAGCAATCGTGGGCAATAAAAAATTGCTTAAATTGAAAACCTATAGAATTTTTTGCCATTTTATTTTCGTAATTTGACTGTTTGAACAGCGTGATCTTCACCTTTAACTAAAATTAAATTTGCTCTCTCTCGGCTAGGTAAAATATTATTACGTAAATTTAGCCCATTGATCTCATTCCAAATTTTTGTGGCTATGCTAATTGCTTCTTGTTCGGATAATTTAGAGTAGTGATGGAAATAAGAGTTTGGATCAGAAAATGCACTGCGACGAAATTTCAGAAAGCGGTTGATATACCATTTTAATAAGAGCTCTTCATCAGCATCAACATATACTGAAAAATCGACAAAATCAGATACAAATATATTATGTGGATTACTTGGATAATGAATTCCTGCTTGTAACACGTTTAGCCCTTCTAAAATTACAATATCGGGCTGATCAATTTCATTAAATTTATCAGGAACGATATCGTAGGTTAAATGCGAATAGATAGGGGCTTTTATTTTACGTTTTCCAGCTTTAATATCCGAAATAAATTGAATTAATCGATGTGTATCATAAGATTCAGGAAAGCCTTTACGCTTAAGTAAGTTTTTTTCTTCCAAGATAGAAAGGGGGTATAAAAAACCATCGGTAGTTACTAAGGACACTTTACGTTCTGTGGGCCAGCTGGCAAGCAGTGCCTGTAAAATCCGTGCAGAAGTGCTTTTCCCAACAGAAACACTGCCTGCAATGCTAATAATGTAAGGGACTTTTGGAGAGGCTAAATCCAGAAATTTATGTAAAACTTGCTGACGTTGAATATTTTCATCAATGTAATAATTGATTAAGCGGACAAGAGGAAGATAAATTGTACGAATTTCATCAAGAGAAAGATCTTCATTAAAACCTAAGAGAGGCTTTAAGTCTTTTTCTGTTAGGGTAAGTGGAACAGATTTGCGTAATTCTGCCCATTGCTGGCGTTCAAAAGTTAAAAAGGGTGTGATTTTTGTGTTTTCGCATAAAAGCATTATGAATTTCTCAAAATTTGCACAGATTATAGAACTTAAGTTCTCCTAAGTTCCTATTTAAGGTGTGAAATATACAATAGAAATAGTGAAATCAGACAGACTATCCAAGAAAAATCATAGAAAATATCTAAAAAATAATCATCTTGATTGTTTTGACATCAAAAGAACGTTTTTTTTAAATTTTTTTGAAAAAAGTACTTGCAAGGTTTTTTGAAAACCCTATAATGCGCATCACTTGCTTACGACGCGCAACGCCGACTTAGCTCAGTAGGTAGAGCAACTGACTTGTAATCAGTAGGTCACCAGTTCGATTCCGGTAGTCGGCACCATTACTGCAAAGTAATCAAGTACTCAATTAATGTGGAGGGGTTCCCGAGCGGCCAAAGGGGGCAGACTGTAAATCTGTTGGCTCAGCCTTCGAAGGTTCGAATCCTTCTCCCTCCACCACTTCTTAATTGAGTCCTATGGGACAGACGAATTTAGAACAGCGGGCATCGTATAATGGCTATTACCTTAGCCTTCCAAGCTAAAGATGCGGGTTCGATTCCCGCTGCCCGCTCCAGCGCTGATATAGCTCAGTTGGTAGAGCGCACCCTTGGTAAGGGTGAGGTCGGCGGTTCAAATCCGCCTATCAGCACCATAAATTCTAGTTTCATCTCTTCCTTAGTTAAATAAATATTGTATTAATTTCTACATTTGGTTAATGTGGTAACGTACCATCGTAACCGTGTTTGTTTAGAGGGACTTTATAATGTCTAAAGAAAAATTTGAACGTACAAAACCGCACGTAAACGTGGGTACAATTGGCCACGTTGACCACGGTAAAACAACTTTAACCGCAGCAATTACTAGCGTATTAGCAAAACACTATGGTGGTGCAGCACGTGCATTTGACCAAATCGATAATGCGCCAGAAGAAAAAGCACGTGGTATTACTATCAATACTTCACACGTTGAATATGATACACCAACCCGTCACTATGCACACGTTGACTGCCCAGGACACGCGGACTATGTAAAAAATATGATTACAGGTGCGGCACAAATGGATGGTGCAATCTTAGTAGTTGCAGCAACTGATGGTCCAATGCCACAAACTCGTGAACACATCTTATTAGGTCGCCAAGTAGGTGTTCCTTACATCATCGTATTCTTAAACAAATGCGATATGGTAGATGATGAAGAGTTATTAGAATTAGTTGAAATGGAAGTTCGTGAACTTCTTTCACAATATGACTTCCCAGGTGATGATACGCCAATCGTACGTGGTTCAGCATTACAAGCATTAAATGGCGTAGCTGAATGGGAAGAAAAAATCTTAGAATTAGCAAGCCACTTAGATTCATATATTCCAGAGCCAGAGCGTGCAATCGACAAACCATTCCTATTACCAATTGAAGATGTATTCTCAATTTCAGGTCGTGGTACAGTAGTAACAGGTCGTGTTGAGCGTGGTATTATCCGTACAGGTGAAGAGGTTGAAATCGTTGGTATCAAAGATACAACGAAAACAACGGTAACAGGCGTTGAAATGTTCCGTAAATTACTTGACGAAGGTCGTGCAGGTGAGAACGTAGGTGCATTATTACGTGGTACAAAACGTGAAGAAATCGAACGTGGCCAAGTATTAGCGAAACCAGGTTCAATCACACCACATACTGATTTTGAATCAGAAGTGTATGTATTATCAAAAGAAGAAGGTGGTCGTCATACTCCATTCTTCAAAGGTTACCGTCCACAGTTCTACTTCCGTACAACAGACGTGACAGGTACGATTGAATTACCAGAAGGTGTTGAGATGGTAATGCCAGGCGACAACATCAAAATGGTAGTAAGCTTAATTCACCCAATCGCAATGGACGAAGGTTTACGTTTTGCGATTCGTGAGGGTGGCCGTACAGTAGGTGCAGGCGTAGTAGCGAAAATCATCAAATAATTAAATTAGATTATTGATAATTTACTAATAATTAAAAAGGCGTATCGAAAGATACGCCTTTTGTTTTTTCAAAGAGAAATTAATTTAGTATATTTAAGTAAATCTAAAAACTAAGTATGATACTACAATTTGAATTAGTATATTTTTTGTAACCTTGATTTATATTTAATCAAATTATTTTGAGATTTGTTGATTTAAATGAGAAATTTTGGTATAAATTACACAAGAAAGGCTTATGAGCCTTTTGTATACAAAAGGGGAATTTTCATTATAATGAAAATTCAAAAATTTAGAGTGTCTTTACTCAACTAACTCTTATATAAGGTTATGATTTTATGAACAAAAACACGTTTGTTAAATTTAGTTTAACGTTAGTATCAGCTGCTGTATTAGCAGCTTGTTCTTCAAGCGGTGGTGGTGATGATAATGCTGCTAAAGCTAAGCAACAAGAAATTGCTCAAAAGGCAGAAGTGGCTAAAAAAGCAGCAGAAAAAGCAGCAGCAGAAAAAGCAGCAGCAGCAGAAAAAGCAGCAGCAGAAAAAGCAGCAGCAGAAAAAGCAGCAGAAGAAAAAGTAAAATCAACTTTAGAAGTTGGTCATAAATTTGTACAAAAGAATCAATCTAATATGAACGTAGGTAAGGGGACTGAAGTTAACAATGATGCTTCTACATCAATCACCTCTATGCGTATTGATTTAGATCCAAGTTTAGATACTATCGTAGTAGCTATTCCATTAGATAAAAATGGTAATGCAGATCCTAAAGGGAAACAGGCATATTTAGAAGATTTTGATTTCCGTAAATCTGCCGAAGGTGCAGTTGCATCTAATAAGACAGGCTTTACTGTTCTTGAGCATATATATGTAGGTAAAAATACTAAAAATGGTGCTGTGCGTGACGTTGAAGTTCAACATTTAACGAAAACTCAAACTAAAGGTCAGGATAAGGGTGCAGCATTTGTATACGAGCAAGGTCGTTTAAATTATACTGATTATGAAGGTGATAATGTAGTTGATCCTAAATATAAACGTACTCAAGCAGTATTAAAATCAGCAGATGTTGATGGACGTGCTAATTATACTCAAGTGCAAGATGGAAGAGGTTCTGTAGCAGAAGTTTATGGTTATAGAACATTTGCTTTAGGTAATTCAGAAATTGATGGTGAAAAACAACCTGTAGTTGATGCTAAACTTAATAATGCGCCATTTACTCGTTTAGTGAATGAAAAAACTCAAAGCTATGCAGATGGACAATTAAAACATGTACAATATGGTCGTGTAACATCTGCTTTACATGCTGCTGATGAACGTAATTTTAAAGATGGTAAATATTTAGGCGATTTTGGTACTAAAGTTGCTGGTTTTGGTAAATATGGTTCTAAAGGTACTGAAAACCACTATTTCTATCGTGGTATTGATGATACTAAATATAGCGCAACTTTAGCTGCTGATTTGACTAAACATTACTATGGTGATAAAGCGAGCAGCGGTAGCTTACAATATCAAGGTCATGCTGTAACTTATGGTATTGATCATAAATTTAATGCTACAGATGGTATTCCAAATGCTATCGGTTACAAACAAGAGTTAGTATCTGGTACTCATGTGTTTGCTAATGTTGATTTAGCAACTAAATCTGTAACAGGTAATTTATATGATGTATGGCGTCATGGAAACCGTACAGATAAAGGATTCAAAACGGAGAAAGTTGAGCTTGCTAACTTTGATGGTAAATTAGAGAATAATGGTAGCATCGCTGGTAAATCTACTCGTAAAGCAGATGGCGATAAGGGTACATTTAATGCTAACTTATTTGGTGCTAAAGCTGAGGAGTTAGGTGGTGCAATTAGAAGTGAGAAAGGTGAGAAACATTGGGGGGCAGTGTTTGGAGCAGAGGTACAAAATGCTGCATATCAAGCACCTGCTAATAAACCAGTAGCTAAGCCAACTCCAGTTCCAGCTTGGGGTGAAAGTACAGACCAAAAAGATACTAATAGCCCAATTAAAAAATAATGGTTTATTTTATCTTTAAATAATTAATAGCAGTCCACTTCGGTGGACTGCTTTTTATGATTTAATAAGGAAGGTTTATGAAGACGTCAGTATTGTTATCTTTTGCATTATCTGCTCTTACAATTAATTTAGCTTATGCTAATAATATTATTAATAAAGATCCACGCCAAACAGATATAGATGCATCATCGTCTATTGATAAAGATTTACAGTCTGATTTATTAAGAAAACAAAAGTTATCAACATCCAATAGTGCTATTAATAATGATGTTGCTAGGCTTACAGGGAAAGAATTGGTTGAAAATCCAGCTATATTAGAAAACTTATTTTTAGAGGCATTAATTACGCCTAATAATAAAATCTTACCTATTTATATAAAATTATATAAATTAACACCAGATCCAGATTTATCGCTTATTGAATGGGCAGATGCTATTTTATTAAGAGATCAAAATTTGAATGATTCAGTTACTGCTTACCGTAAATTGCAATCTAATTTTCCTGAGAATGATTTTATTCGTTTCCAATTAGCTGAAACGTTATTTTATAATCAAGAATATAATGCATCTAAAACACAGTTTGAAAAATTAAGAGCTTCTAAAAATGTTTCTTCGGAAGATATTACAGTATTCGATAATTATTTACAGGCTATTAATAGTAAAGAGGACTGGAATTTTTCTTTTGGTACTTCATTTTTGAATGACAAAAATTTGTCGAATGCTGCTAAACAAGGAACTAAAGTTATTTTGCCTAATGGCAATATTATTTCTTATTCTTCTCCACAGCAAAAAGGACAGGGGATTTCTGCTTGGCTTGGTGCAAATAAGCAGTGGAGTTTAAGTGGTGGGAAATATTTAGCTTTTGATTCTAATGTGGCAAGTAAATATTATTGGGATAATAAATCTTATAATGAAATTAATGGACATATTGGGCTAGGATTAGGATATTCAGATGCGCGTTTAAATATATCATTTATTCCTTATATTGATAGACGTTGGTATGCAGGCGGTATTAACTCTGGAAAAGCATTAAAACGTTATTCAAGTACTTATGGGTCTGCTTTATCTTTCTCTTATTGGTTGAATCAAAGTATAAAGTATAGTTTTTTATATGATTATGGTTATGAAAAATATGATAGAAACGCATATAGTAGTCAATATGATGGCTCAATCCATACTTTAATTAATTCATTAACTTATATTCATAGTGCTACTCAGTATTGGTCTTTATCTTTAGATGCGAATAAAAAATTAGCCAAAGATAAATCAAATGCTTATGATAGATTAGGTTCTCGTCTTACTTGGGGACAGGAATGGCCTTTAGGTTTATCAACATCTTTAACATTTGGTATTGGTAAACGTAATTATAAAGATATTACATTTTTTGGACCTAAACAAAAAAATACAGAATATTCAACTTCTTTATCGTTATGGCATAAAAAAATTCATTTTTTAGGATTTACTCCAAGAATTACGTTTAATTATACTAAAACAGACAGTAATATTCCTATTTATTCTTATGATAAAAAACAGATCTTTTTTAATGTAGGAAAATCTTTCTAATCATATATAGAATATTTAATTTTAGAAATTTAATCTGGCTATTTCCTTATTTAAAATTTGTGTGTAAGTCAGATTAATTTTTAATTCTTTTCTGTTCAAATTTACTTATTCTTAAGCAATTTATTTATTAAATTTTACAAAATATTTCGTCTTAACAAATTATATAAAGATAATAGTATACGAGAATTAGTTTGAGTTAGTCTAAATTTTTTAGATTATTAAATAAGATTCTCAGATACTATTTATCTGATATGTCTATATTTAATATAAATCTTATTTTTATCATAATATTTTATACTTCTTTTAAGTTTATAAGTAATATTAGTAAACTAATAAAGGAATATTTTTAGGTTTTTGATGCTATATATTAAGGAATGAAGTAAGATTTTTACTATAAATTTATAAGGATAGTTAGGTATCTATTTATGAAAATAGATGTGCATAACTAAAATATTATTTAGCTAAAATTATGATTTAGTTGAAATGAATAGAGTATGTTCTTATATGGAAAAGTAAAAAAAACCTTTGAATAATCAAAGGCTTTTTTATCAAATTGATTGGCGGAATGGACGGGACTCGAACCCGCGACCCCCTGCGTGACAGGCAGGTATTCTAACCAGCTGAACTACCACTCCGCTGTGAACGAGACGTATAATAATAATTTCGTTTTTATTCGTCAAATGGTTTTTAGGTTTTTTTATGCGACTGCTTTTTTTATCTACAAGTCGTTGTTTTTTAGCTCACTGTTTGAGTAATACTTTGCTGACGGAGCATCCATAAACAGTTCCCTTTTGATTTTTTATCTAATAAAGAGAGGTATTCTAAATGAGCTTTGGATTCATCATCATCAGCCTGAAGTACAATAAGTTTATTGGTATCAATATCAAGTGAGATATCAATAATCTCTTCACTTACTACTTTTTTTTCTGGTTCTTCATCAACGAGTAGAGCAATTTGCCCCCCTGTCATTAGTAAGAATACATCTGCAAGAATTTCCGCATCAAGTAATGCGCCGTGTAATACTCGTTTGCTATTATCAATGCCTAAACGGTCACAAAGTGCATCTAAATTATTGCGTTTGCCGGGATACATTCGGCGGGCAAGTTGTAAGCTATCGGTGACCGTACACATTTCAGCTATTTTAGGTGGTGGTGTGGGTAATGTGGAACATTCTTGATCGATAAAGCCCACATCGAAGGGAGCATTATGTATAATGAGTTCTGCACCATCAATAAACGCTAGAAATTCAGGGGCGATTTCCGCAAAGGTAGGTTTATCGGCAAGCATTTCATTCGTAATACCGTGAACTTTTATCGCATCTTCATCAACGGTTCTTGGCGGTTTGATATAGACGTGATAAGTTTTGCCAGTTAAACGGCGATTAATGACTTCCACCGCCCCGATTTCAATAATATTGTGTCCAAGATGGGGAGCTCCACCGTTAAAATTCATTCCCGTTGTTTCTGTATCAAGCACGACTTGGCGTAATATTGGTTGTTCACTCATTTGAATGTCCTGTAATATTTCATTTCTGGAAGTATAGAATTTTAATGATCATCAATAAAGCACAAGCGGTTATGCTGCTTTTAATTCTTCAATAGCTTTTTTGTCAAAAAAGTATTGTGTTCCACAACATTCACATTGCATATCAATAACGCCATTTTTTTCTGCTAGCATTTCTGCGATTTCTTCATCAGGTAATAGCATAATAGCAGCACCAGAACGTTCACGAGAGCAACCACATTTGAATTCAGTATTTTGAGGTGGGTAGATCTCGACTGTTTCTTCGTGGAATAGGCGATAGAGTAATTCTTCTGCGGTAAGTCCAAAAAGTTCTTCATTTTTGATGGTGCTAGCCAAGGTTGTTAAATGTTCGAAATCATCAGGTGTGCCTGTACCATCGGGCATAATTTGCAATAGTGTGCCACCAGCAACGGGTTTTCCTTCAAATTCACCTATATGAATGGTTAAGCTTGTTGCAAGTTGTTCAGAGCGAGCAAAATAGTCTTCTAAGCATTCACTAATCGTTGGTTTATCTAAACTGATAACGCCTTGATAGCGTTCTCCTTGTGTTGGAATAATTGATATAACTAATACGCCATTACCTACCATTTCGTGTAAGCTCATTGTGTTGTTAATATCACCATCAACACGGGCAAGAGCACGAAATTGTTGTTCATCATTACCATTAACTACGGCGAGTTTTAATGGTCCATCACCTTGAATTTGTACAGTAATTGTTCCTTCAAATTTAAGGGTGGCAGTAAGCAAACTTGTTGCAACTAGCATTTCACCCAATAAATTTTGTACTGCTTTTGGGTAATGGTGGCTATTTAGTGTTTCGTTAAAGGTTTCGTTTAAGCGAACCCATTCACCCCGTACCGCACGGTCTTGGAATAAAAAGCGGTAAAGTTTGTCATTGTCTTGAGTGTAATTCATAAAGTTTCCGAGTTAATATGTTTAAAATTTACGAGATCTCGCCGTTCTTTTTTAGTTGGGCGGCGGTCTGGGTGTGGCATTGATAACGAATTTGCTTTGCGTGCAAATGCAATTTTCTCTCGTGTCGCAATACTTATCTCTGTTTCTTGATAAAGCGCTTGTGCCTCAGTGGCACCACGACGTTGGCTACTAAGCGAAATAACTTCAACTTCTTTCTCATCACTGCCTTGACGTAATTTAATTAAGGCACCAATTTCAACCAGTTTACTTGTTTTTGCTCGTTGCCCATTATAATGAACTTTTCCTCCTTCGATCATTGCTTTGGCTAAACTGCGAGTTTTATAAAATCGAGCTGCCCAAAGCCATTTATCTAAGCGGACTTCATTTTCATTGTGATCAACATTATGTTGCTTCATTTTTATTTCCTTTTCCTTATATCGGAAAAACGATAGCCAGTAAGATATGGTAACTTTTGCATTTTTCAAGAGTAATGTTAGAAACAAGCGGTTAGATGGAAGAAAAAGTTTGCAAATTAAAGAATTCTGCTGTATTCTTCAACACTCAATTCCCAACTAAAGTACTTAGTTAATTCCACTGAATTTATTCTTTGTAACCCAATCTCACATAAATAATAAAACATTTCTATGCATCTTACAGAATTAAAAAATACGCCTGTATCGGAACTTGTCCGTATTGGCGAAGAACAAATGGGGTTAGAAAATTTAGCCCGTTTACGTAAACAAGACATTATTTTTGCAATACTTAAACAACACGCTAAAAGTGGTGAAGACATTTTTGGACAAGGCGTGTTAGAAATTTTACCAGATGGTTTTGGTTTCTTACGTTCAGGTGATAGCTCTTATTTAGCTGGTCCTGATGATATTTATGTTTCACCAAGCCAAATTCGTCGTTTTAATTTACAAACTGGGGATTCTATTGGCGGTAAAATTCGCCCTCCGAAAGAAGGTGAACGTTATTTTGCATTGTTAAAAGTTGATCGTGTTAATGATGACAAACCTGAGGTTTCTCGCAGTAAAATTCTTTTTGAAAACCTTACTCCTCTTCACGCTAATTCTCGTTTAAGAATGGAGCGGGGAAATGGCTCAACAGAAGATTTAACTGCCCGTATTTTAGATTTAGCTTCTCCGATTGGTAGAGGTCAGCGTGGTTTAATTGTAGCCCCTCCCAAAGCAGGTAAAACAGTTCTTCTGCAAAATATTGCACAAAGTATCACCCATAATTACCCTGAATGTGTATTGATTGTATTATTGATTGATGAACGTCCAGAAGAAGTAACTGAAATGCAACGTTCAGTAAAAGGCGAAGTTATTGCATCTACATTTGATGAACCAGCTTCTCGCCACGTTCAAGTTGCTGAAATGGTGATTGAAAAAGCTAAACGTTTAGTTGAGCATAAAAAAGACGTGGTAATTTTACTGGATTCTATTACTCGTTTAGCCCGTGCGTATAATACGGTTACACCTGCGTCAGGCAAAATCTTATCAGGTGGGGTTGATGCAAATGCTTTACATCGCCCTAAGCGTTTCTTTGGGGCAGCTCGTAATGTAGAAGAGGGTGGAAGTCTAACGATTATTGCGACTGCACTTGTTGATACAGGTTCAAAAATGGACGAAGTTATTTTTGAAGAATTTAAAGGAACGGGGAATATGGAACTTCATCTTTCTCGTAAAATTGCGGAACGCCGTGTATTCCCTGCAATTGACTTTAACCGTTCAGGCACCCGTAAAGAAGATCTACTCACAACGCCAGAAGAACTCCAAAAAATGTGGATTCTTCGTAAAATTCTTAATCCGATGGGTGAAGTGGAAGCGATGGAATTTTTAATTGATAAACTTATGGTGGCAAAAACCAATGATGAGTTTTTTGAAATAATGAAACGATCATAAGATGAATAAAACGGCACATAACGTGCCGTTTTTTACATAGGAAGTTAAATGAGAGTTCTATTAATTTTTTTTAGTTATTTATTTGTTTTTTCTGCTCAGGCTCTTGAACCAGAGGCTAGAGTAATGCCTTCGAATGGCATTGATAAAGCCTTATTAGGGCAAATTCTCTTTTTTGATACAACGCTATCAAAGAATAACCGCTTAAACTGTGCAAGCTGTCATCATCCAGATCACGCATTCATTGATGTGAGAAAAAATAGTGCGGAGGGTATGGTTTCACAGGGTGATGATCCTTACCGCTTTGGAAGACGTAATAGCCCAACGATGCTTTATGCAAAATATACGCCAGAATTTCATTTTGATGAGGCTTCACAAGCTTATGTTGGCGGGTTATTTTGGGATGGACGAGCTAAAGATTTGCAACAGCAGGCGGGGAATCCTCCGCTTGATCCCGTTGAAATGGAAATGCCAGATAAGCGTTCTGTTGCTGAAAGACTATGGCAAAATCCAATGTATGCGAGATTATTAACATTTCATTACGGACAGGAAGTTTGGGATAGTGTGGAACAAGTTTATACAGCTATGGAAAATGCATTAGCTACGTTCCAGAGAGAGAAACCTTTACTTGCTCCTTTTGATTCAAAATATGATAAGTTTTTAAAAGGTGAAATAGCACTTACGCCATTAGAAAATCAAGGGCGAGCACTTTTTTTTGATAAAAACGGAGCAAATTGTGCGAGTTGTCATCAGTTACGGTCTACACAAACCGCAATGGAAGAAACTTTTACAAATTACCACTATTATAATATTGGCGTACCAAAAAATCGACAGTTACTCATTCATAACCATTTAGCAGAAAATACGGTAGATTTAGGGTTATTTGAAAACCCATTGGTAAATGGCGATGAAAAGCAAAAAGCAAAATTTAAGGTACCAACGTTGAGAAATGTTGCCGTTACCTCTCCTTATATGCATAACGGGGTATTTAAAGAATTGCGTACGGTACTGTTATTTTTAGATCATTTTAATCATTCAGATCGACAAATAAATCCTGAAACTCACCGCTTGTGGGACGAGCCTGAATATGCACCAACGGTTAATTATAATGAGTTAAAGGCAAAAGCGCTTACAGATCAAGAAATTGATGCATTAGAAGCCTTCTTAAGAACATTAACCGATGAACGGTATGAACCATTATTATCTCAATAGTTGGAGTATGGCTCTTTATTTAGGTGCTTAGCCAATTCCGTAAAATTTGTTCACCAAATTCAGTAATAAAAGATTCAGGGTGGAACTGTACGCCGTAAAGACGTAAATTCTGGTGTTTAACTGCCATTAGCACATTTTGGTCACAAAATGCGGTTGCAACAAGCGGTGTGTTTTCAAGGGAATTTTGCGAAATTGCCCAAGAATGATAGAGCCCGATATTAAATTGTTTGGGTAAGCCTTCGAATAATGGATTATCCAAAATTTGGGTGAGAGAGCGTTGTTGCCCGTGACGGACATTATCCAAGTTATACAGCGTTCCACCAAAAAATTCACATAACGTTTGGTGTCCTAAACAAACGCCTAAAATCGATTTCGTCTGTTGATAACGCTCTAGCATCGCAAAAAGTTGTGGATAAGCACTTGGTACATCAGGCCCAGGTGAAATCATAATGTGGCTGAAAGCATTGACTTCCTCTAAATTTAATGTTTCAACGGATACAACTTTCGTTTCAACCCCAATTTTACGCAGTAGATCGACTAAATTAAAGGTAAATGAGTCGTGATTATCAATCAGTAGTAGCATTTTGTTGCTCCTGTTCTATTGCTTTCTCGGTAACTAATGTAAGCCGTGTTGTGTCCCAATCGGTTTCAAGCAATTCTACTTGCGGAAGCACTTGGCTGGCTTTACTAGAAAGTTGTTGGAAGCGTTCTACTTTGCCAACAAGTCCTTGTTTGCCAACCAATGAAGTTACAGTTTGATTATATTGATTGCTCGCTGTACTGAGAGTGTTGCCTAATTTTGTTAAACGTTCAGCAATTACACAAACCTGGTTATAAATATCGCCTGCTTTTTCACTGATTTCCCGAGCTTCGACATTACCTCGCTCAATTCTCCATAGATTAGCAACAGTGCGTAAAATAGGCATTAACGTTGTATGAGATACTAAAATGACGTTACGTTCGTAGCCGTAGTTAAAAAGCTGTGGATCGTGCTTCATTGCTTCAATATAGGCAGGTTCAATCGGGATAAACATTAGCACAAAATCAGGACTTTTAATGCCAATTAAACGGCTATAATTTTTCTTAGAAAGTCCATCAATATGGTTACGCAAAGAACGGCAATGATCATCAAGGGCTTTTTGAATTGCAAAATTATCTTCAGATCTCACCGCTTGATCGTAGGCAACAAGCGATACTTTGCTGTCTAAAATCAAATGTTTATTATCGGGTAGTTTAACTACAAAATCAGGCGCAAAGCGTCTTCCTTCATCATCACGGTAACTTGCTTGAGCAAGATAGTGCTCGCCTGAAAGTAGCCCCGCCATTTGTAACGCACTCTCTAACTGAACTTCTCCCCAGTTCCCCGCCACTTTGTTATTGCCTTTTAAGGCTGTGGTGAGATTTTGAGCATCTTGTGACATTGAAAGCCCAATTTCAAGCACACGTTTGATCTCGGTTTCTAAATTAGCATTGCCTTTTACTGCTTCGGTATGTACTTCATTTACCCGTTTTTGAAAACCTTCAATTTGCTCTTTAAACGGTTTAAGTAGCATATCTAATGCCGATTGATTAGTTTGAGCAAACGATTTACTTTTTTCATCCAAAATTTGTTGAGCTAAATGTTGAAATTCAGCATTCAATTGCTGACGCATATCAAGAAAATTTTGTTGCTGTTGCTCAAAATTTTCCTGTTTTTCTGATAATGTTGTACGAAGTTTCATTAGCTCTTGCTGAACTTCTGAGAGTTTACTATACAGTTCCTGATTTTCATTTTCCTTCAATTCGAATTGATGGCGACTAATATTGAGCTGTTGGTTTAAGCTGTCTGCTTTGGCTTGTGCAGAGCCAATGCGTTCTTGTAAGTGATTGATATGTTCTTCTAGCTGATTTTCCTGTTCTTCAGCGTGTGTAATTTTCTGTTGTAGATAAGCGATATGGTTATTACGCTCAGTTAAACGCTCAAGGGTTGATTCGGCACGGGTTTGTTGCTGAATGGCGATTTGCTCTAGCTGATTTTTTTCATTGGAAAGTTGTTCATATTTTTGTTCGAATTGTGCAAGAGAATTTTTATCCCGTGATTGCAGTATAATGAGAAAAATTACAGCACAAATTAGCACAATAAGGGTAAGATAAAGCCAAAGATCGTCAGAATTCATAGGTACTATTCTCTTCTAAAATACTGTAAAAAATTATAGGTATTTTACCGATTAAATCGGCATTGTGAAGTGTAAGCGGTCGAATTCTTACAAGATTTTGTGATTTGTAGAAATTTTGGTGAAAGAATTAAAATGAAAACTGAGCATTTGCTCAGTTTTTCTAGATATGTTTATTTATTAGCAAGCAACATTGCCCGTAGATTAGCAATGTTATTTGAGACTTTTTGCTGTTTTTGTTGTTCAGTAAGTGGTGGTTTATCTCGTTCCCATTGCAAATCATCTTGTGGAAGCTCTAGTAGGAAACGGCTTACTTCGGGTTTAATTATTTCACCATACTGACGCCGTTCTTTACATAGTGAAAAGGTTAGTGTTTGTTGTGCTCGTGTAATGCCAACGTAAGCTAAACGGCGTTCTTCTTCTACATTATCTTCATCAATACTTGTTTGGTGAGGCAAAATGCCTTCTTCCATACCGATTAAAAAAACGTGGGGAAATTCTAGCCCTTTGGAGGCGTGTAGCGTCATTAGCTGAACTTGATCGCTTTCGCTATCACTTTCGCCTCGTTCTAACATATCCCGTAAGGTCAAATTAGCTACCACCTGGCTTAGTGTCATCGGTTCATTGAGTTCATCACCTTCCAGCATTTTTTGTACCCATTCAAATAGCGTTTGCACGTTACGGCTTTGCATTTCTGCGGCTTTAGGCATTGTCGCATTTTCATATAAATAGGCTTCATATTGAAGCTGTGCCAGCATTTCTTTAATGGCAGATTGTGGTTCGGATCTCACCGCTTGATCGGAGAGTTCCACAATCCAGTGAGCAAAATTTTGCAATGATTGATAAGGTTTTGGGCTAAGACGTTGAATGAGTTCAAAGTCAAAAATTGTTTCAAATAAACTAGTCTGTTTTTCATTAGCGAGTTGCCCTAATTTTTCGAGAGTTACTGCGCCAATTTCTCGTTTGGGCGTGTTTACAATGCGTAAAAATGCAGCGTCATCATCTTGATTAACTAATAAACGTAGATAGGCCAACATATCTTTAATTTCGGCTTTAGCAAAAAATGAAGTACCGCCTGAAATTTTGTAAGGAATTCGGTTGAGCATTAGTAATTTTTCAAGCAAGCGGGATTGATGATTGCCTCGATATAAAATAGCGTAATCTTTATATTTAGTCTTGCGTGAATAGCGGTGAGCAATCAGTTCGCCAATAATTCTTTCAGCTTCGTGTTCTTCACTTTTAGCTTCAATGACATTGAGTTTTTCGCCTTGTTCTAGTTGGGAGAAAAGGCGTTTCTCAAATAAGTGATCGTTGTTATCAATTAAAATATTGGCACAATGTAAAATCCGTTGGCTTGATCGATAATTTTGTTCTAATTTGATCACCTTGAGGTTTGGAAAATCTGTATTCAGCCGTCCAATATTTTCGGGTTTTGCTCCTCGCCACGAGTAAATGGACTGATCATCATCGCCCACAACGGTAAAATTACCGTGCTGAGCGACTAGTAATTTGATCAATTCATATTGGCTCGTGTTTGTATCTTGATATTCATCAACCAATAGATAGCGGATTTTATTTTGCCAACGAGCTTTAGCCTCGGGAAATTGGCGGAGCAATAACGTTGGAAGCATAATTAAATCATCAAAATCTAAGGCATTATAGGCTTTGAGCTGATTTTGATATTGAGAATAGAAATGGGAAAACACACGATCTCGTTCACTTTGAGCTTGTGCAATTACTTGTTCAGGGCTGAGTAGTGTATTTTTCCAATGAGAAATTGCTGAAATCAAATTTTTCAGTAAGTCTTTATCTTCCGTAACTTTTTCAGGCAGTAAATGCTTGAGTAGTGCAATTTGATCGTGTTCGTCAAACAGGGTCATTCCACTTTTATAGCCAAGTAGTTTATGCTCTCGTTTTAGAATTTCAAAACCAAGCGTATGGAACGTAGAAATAGTTAAGCCACGGCTATTTTCTCTGCCAATGGAATGGGCAACCCGTTCTCGCATTTCTCGAGCTGCCTTATTGGTAAATGTAACGGCGGCAATCTGTTTTGGTGAATAATTACCCTGAGCGATCAAATAGGCAATTTTATTGATAATGACCCGAGTTTTACCAGAACCCGCACCTGCAAGAACGAGGCACGCTCCCGTAATATATTCAACGGCTTGTTGTTGTTGTGTATTGAGTTTCATTGAGTATGAATGCTTTAGATATGTGGTGCTATTGAGCAATAGCATAACACGGAATGAGAAATGATAGGGGACGTTTTCTGCTCTCTAATAAGTAAAATAATGAATAAAACTGACCGCTTGCACAGAGAGTGATAAAATAGCAAAAAATTTCCTCTAAATGATATAACCAATGAATATTCTCAATCCAATCTCAATTCCTTTAAATCAAGCAAGTTTAATTGAAGCATCGGCTGGCACGGGTAAAACCTATACAATCGCAAATTTATATCTGCGTTTAATATTAGGCATAGCGTGTGAGCCGATGATGGTTGAGCAAATCTTAGTGGTTACATTTACTAAAGCGGCAACGCAAGAACTGCGGGATAGAATTCGCCTTAAATTAAAAGAAACTGCAAAAATATTTAGTGATCCAAACAGTGAAAAATCACAATTGGCATTTGCAAAAGATCCGTTTATGCAAGAACTTTATCAGTTGGTTGCGACAAATTTATCCGAAGCGTTGTTGCGATTAAGTATTGCTGAACGAGAAATGGATCTCGCAAGTATTTTTACGATCGACAGTTTTTGTCAAAAAATGTTATTTCAGTATGCTTTTGATTCAGGGGTTCGTTTTGATATTGATTTACAAGCAGATGAACGAGATCTTTTGATTCGGTTGAGTGAAGAAACGTGGCGGGAGCTTTTTTATCCTACTTCATTGCTTGAAGCACAGTTAGTTACAGATATTCTGAATTCACCTGAAAAAGTATTAGAGAAATTATCGGCCTATTTATCTGAAGAGCTACCGCCTTTGAACCCATCTCAACAACAATGGCTGGCGGAAGATTATATACAACAAGCGGTGAGATTTGAGCAATTTCTTGCAACCGCTCGGCATTACTGGAAAGAGAATGAAACGCAAGTTATTGAAATTATTCAACAGGTTTTTGATCGCCAGCGTGCAGAAGAAATTAAAATTTTAAATGGCACAAGTTATAAAGAAACGAGTTTCCAACAAAAGTGGTTACCCGAAATCAATCAATGGGTAGAATCGAAAGCATTATCTTTCCCAGAAAAAACGTTGAGTTATTTTAGCCAATCAATGCTGGAAGCTAAAGCAATTAAAGGGGCTGAAATTGTCCGTAGTTCTCATTTTGAGCGGTGGGATCAATTTATTGATGAATATCAGCAATTTAAAAATTTCTATTCACAAATTGAAGCTAAATTGCTTTACCGCTATTTACAGCATTTACGCCATAAACTTGCAGAGTATAAAAATAGCCATATAGAAAAGAATTTCAATGATATGTTGAATTATTTTCATCAGGCATTGACGGGTGAAAATGGTGATGAATTAGCCAAAAAAGTGCGTCAGCAGTTCCAATTTGCAATGGTTGATGAAACGCAAGATACCAACCTGATTCAGTACCAAATTTTTCAACGGATTTTTATTGATAATGCCGAATCCCACGGTTTTATTATGATTGGCGATCCTAAGCAGTCAATTTACAAATTTCGTGGTGCAGATATTTTTGCTTATCTTACCGCTTCACAGCGAGTGGCGGAAACTTTTACGCTATCGAAAAACTGGCGATCACTGCCGAATGTGGTTGAAGGTATCAATAGGCTGTTTACTTTACCTAAAGATCAACCGCCATTTCTTTATGATGATATTCATTTCTATCCTGTTGAAAGCAATGAAACAGAAACGAATTTGTTAAATGAACAGCAGGCGATAAATTTATACCTTTTGCAACAGGACTATAAAGCAGAGCAAGCTGCCGAACATTGTGCGGATCAAATTCAGCAAAGCCTTAGTCGAGCAATGCAAGGAGAGCTATTTATACAAGAAAAAGATGGGAATGGCGAAATTCAGCAACGTGTATTACAACCAAAAGATATTGCGATTTTAGTTCGTTCACATAGTGAAGCAGAGCAGATCAAGCGGTCACTTTCTGCAAGAAATTTGCAATCTGTATTTTTATCTGAACGGAAAAGCGTTTTTGAAAGTGAAGAAGCAAAAGATTTGGCGTTAATTTTAACAGCGTGTTTAACTCCGTTTTCTCAAAAAAATGTATTATCTGCATTAGGAACGGCCTTATGGGGGCTAACGGCACGAGACATTTATCAGCTTAAAAATAGTGAAAATATATGGGAAAACTATGTTGAACAGTTTATTGGCTATCAACAAATCTGGCAAACACAGGGTGTATTACCTATGTTACATCAGCTTTTTATTGAGCAACAGATTGTTGCTCGTTTAAATGGAGGACGTAATGCAGATCGCCGTTTGACTAATATTTTGCATTTAGCAGAGCTGTTGCAGGAAAAAATGGATAGCGTTGAAAATGAGTCAGCGTTATTACGTTGGTTTACGCAACAGATTAAAAAGCCAAGCAATAATAATGATGGGCAGATTTTACGTCTTGAAAGTGAAGATGCTTTGATTAAAATTATTACAATCCATAAATCTAAAGGCTTGGAATACCCCGTGGTATGGTTGCCATTTGTAGCAAAATCCGCTAAAAGAACCGACTCTAAAGCGATGACAATTTACCGTGATGAACAAAATAACCTTTGTTGGGATTTTAATAGTGATGATAAAAAGATTAAACAAGGGATAGAAGAAGCAGAGCGAGCGGAAGACTTACGTTTGTTGTATGTGGCTTTAACCCGTGCGAAATATCAGCTTCATTTGGTTTTACCAACACTGTGGAGTGATAAATGGAATGCACTGCTTTATTTATTAAGTGATGGGGATATTGTTAAAAATGGTTCAACGACAGATTATTTTAAACGTAAGGGGATTACATATAAATCTACGCCTTTAGCGGATCAGGCAGAGCAAACAGCTTTTGTGATGCCAAGTGGTGAGGAGCAGGAGATCACTGCAAAAGAATTTACAGGAACTATTCGGGAAATAGGGCAGATTACTAGCTTTACTGCTTTACAGGCACAGAATGAAAGGCTTAGAAATCCACTTAACACGGCATTGGGCGATACTGCACAGGATTATGATAGCGGTGTATTATTTGAAAATTTTGCAGAATTAACAGAGCAAGAAAACGGACATTTTTCGCCGTATAATTTCCCACATAGTACCCGAGTAGGGAATATTTTACACCGCTTTTTTGAAGTATTAGATTTTCAACAACCGTTGGAGACTAAAGCAATTCAGCAACTATGTGAACAATTTTCATTAAATGACGAATGGATTGAACCTGTTCAGCAATGGTTTGAACAAGTATTACAAACGCCATTTGGCGATAATTCGCTTTTTTGTTTAGCCGATATTCCACTTAACAAGCGGTTAAATGAATGGCAATTTTACCTACGTCTTAAAAATCCGAAGGCATTAGTTAAAATCAATCAGTTGTTGAGAAAGCATAGCCGATTAGCCAAGCGGCTGCCAGATCTTCAATTTTTCCAATTTGAGGGATATGTCCGAGGTTTTGTAGATTGTATTGTAGAAATTAATCAACAATATTATGTGCTTGATTATAAATCAAATTTTCTTGGCTATTTGACTCAGGATTATTCAATTGAGAAAATTGAAAAAACAATGGCACAGTATCGTTACGATTTGCAATATTTGCTATATACCCTTGCTGTTCACCGCTATTTACGTTATCGCTTAGGGGAACATTATGATTACCAGCGGGACTTTGGCGGTGTGGCTTATTTATTTTTACGAGGAATGAATGGCGCTGAAAATTCAGGGGTTTATTTTGATAAACCAAGTCTAGAATTAATTGAGGAACTTGATCAACTTTTTGGTTGATGAAGTAGATTTTTCTTTAACACTATTTTATTTGTATATTTTTTAGGACTTTTATGAAGAAATTACTTGGTGCATTTTTGTGTTATTCGCCGATTGCATTGGCAACGGTTTATTCTGATTCACTAACAACAACGCATTTATATGAGCTAACAGAAAATTATAATCTTATTGCCCCCAAAGGGTCGAAAGGTAAAACTCAGTTATGGATCCCTATTCCATTTAATAGCGATTATCAGAAGGTTAAATCAATCCAATTTGAGGGGGATTACCAGCAAGCATATATCACCGAAAATAATCAATATGGAGCCAAAACCTTATATGCAACCTGGGACGAAAAAGCTGATAAACGGAACTTAAATTTAACATTATTAGTTGAAACAAAAGACCGTGAGCCAATGCTTCAAAAAGCGTTAGCAGATTATAAAGTGCCAGAAAAAATTACCTATTCAATTGATGTTTTAGCGTATTTAAAACCTACGGCTCACATTAAAATTGATGGTATTGTGAAAACTTATGCGGATAAAATTGTGGGTACAGAAACAAACCCATTAAAAAAAGCAGAGTTAATACATCATTGGATCGTAAATAATATGGAACGAGATGAATCATCGTTAGGCTGTGGTGATGGTGATGTAGAAAAAATATTGACAACAGGTGTGCTTAAAGGAAAGTGTACGGATATAAATTCCGTTTTTGTCGCTTTAGCTCGTGCTGTGGGAATTCCTGCTCGTGAAGTGTTTGGGCTTCGTTTAGGACAAGCGGTTAAAATGGGTAAATTTTCGCAAAAAGCATTTGGAAGTGCGAATGAACAAGGAGTAGCGAATGTAAGTGGTGGGCAACATTGCCGAGCTGAGTTTTATCTAGCTGGATTTGGCTGGGTCCCAGTTGATTCTGCAGATGTCGCTAAAATGCGGTTAGTTGAGAAAAAAGTGGTGCAAGATCCAGAGGTGAAAGAAGTAGCTAATTATCTTTTTGGAAATTGGGAAATGAATTGGATTGGGTTTAATCACGCCCGAGATTTTGATCTCTATCCTACACCAGAAATTACCCCAATGAATAACTTTGGCTATCCGTATGCAGAAATTGGTGGTGATCCATTTAATTCTTTTGATGCGAATGAGTTTAAGTATGAATTTATCTCAGAACAACGCTAATCGAACATTTATAGCAAGCTGTATTACTGCAGTTGTAGCAGCGGTTAGTTCAACACTTTGTTGTGTTGCACCTTTAATTTATCTGCTATTTGGCGTATCTTCCAGTTGGCTGATCGAATTAAGTGAATTTGAATATCTGCGTATTCCAATGCTCATTGTCTCATTAGGGGCATTTGGCTATGGTTTTTGGTTATTAGTAGGATCAAAAAAAGTGATCTGCACAAAATATCTCTCTCGCCGAATGCTTTTAATTCTTTACTGGGTAATGTTTGCCATTATTTTATTTTTACTTTTTTACCCAATTTTATTACCTTGGATTTTAGAATGAAAAAATTTCTTAGTGTATTATTAATGTTTATATTATTTTCATCTGCACAAGCAAATGAACATCAAGCAGATGAAAAAAATGTAGTGATTTATATTAAAGAGATGAATTGCCAACTTTGTGTTTACCTTGTTAATAAAGAGTTACGCAATATTGATGGCGTAGTGTTTACTAAAGGTAATATTAATGATCATCAAGTTAAAATTGTGGCAAAAAAGACTGTAGATAATGAACAGTTAATACAGGCAATCACGAAATTAAAATATACCCCTGAAATTGTGCAGGTTCAGTAATATTAAAAAAGCACGCTTTTAAGCGTGCTTTTTTATATCTCAAATTAATTCGCAATACCTTTGTGTTTTAATAACGCATCTAGGCTTGGCTTTCTACCACGGAAACGTTCAAATAAAACCATTGGCTCTTCTGAACCTCCACGGGTTAGAATATTTTGTAGGAATGATTCCCCTACGTTTCGGTTAAAAATACCTTCTTCTTCAAAGCGTGCAAAGGCATCAGCAGACAGTACTTCTGCCCATAAATAGCTATAATAGCCAGCAGCATAACCGCCTGCAAAAATATGGCTGAAGCTATGTGGTGTACGCACGAATGTTGGAATTTCTACCACAGCAACTTGCTTTTTCACATCTCGTAGAATATCTAATACAATATTGTCGTAAGGGGCTGCCATATGTAGGCGGAAATCGAAAATCCCAAATTCTAATTGACGCAGTACAAACATTGCTGCTTGGTAATTTTTTGCCTTAAGTAATTGAGTTAGCTTCTCTTTTGGTAATGGTTCGCCTGTTTGATAATGCCCTGAAATAAAGGCTAAGGCCTCTTCTTGCCAACACCAGTTCTCAAGGAATTGGCTTGGTAATTCTACTGCGTCCCACGGCACGCCATTGATACCAGCGACATCTGCAACATCGATTTCAGTTAGCATATGATGAATACCGTGTCCAAATTCGTGGAATAGGGTAGTTACTTCATCGTGGGTGAAAAGCGCTGGTTTATCGCCAATCGGTTTATTGAAATTGCAGGTAAGATAAGCTACGGGTTTTTGTAGTGAGCCATCAGCAAGGCGTTTTTGTCCAATACAGTCGTCCATCCAAGCTCCACCTCGTTTATTCTCACGCGCATAGAGATCAAGATAGAAAGAGCCACGCAAACGGTCAGTTTCATCAAAAATATTGAAAAAGCGAACGCTTTCATCATAAACATCAACGCCTTTCTGTTCGACTATTTTCAGCCCAAATAAGCGCTTCATTAGCTCAAATAAGCCTGAAAGTACACGCTCTTCAGGGAAATAAGGGCGAAGCTCTTCATCATTGATGGCATATAGTGCTTGTTTTTGCTTTTCACTGTAAAAAGCAATATCCCACGGCTGTAAATCGGTTACATCAAATTCTTTTTGGGTAAAGGCTTTTAGTTCAGTCAGCTCTTTTTCACCTTGAGCTTTTGAGCGATTTGCTAAATCTTCTAGAAAATCAATTACTTGCTTAGGGTTTTCCGCCATTTTAGTTGATAAGGAATAATCTGCATAGCTTTCAAAGCCAAGTAAATTCGCCAGCTCTTGGCGAAGTTGCAGAATTTCTAACATAATTGCAGAGTTATCCCATTTCCCCGCATTTACGCCTTGATCAGAAGCTCGGGTATTAAAGGCTTCGTACATCTGTTGGCGTAATTCACGGTTTTCGCAGTAGGTCATTACTGGCAGATAGCTAGGAAATTCAAGAGTAAAGCGGTAACCCGTTTTTCCTTTACTTTCAGCAGATAATTTGGCGGCTTCTAAGGCAGATTCAGGTAAACCTTTTAGCTGTTCTTCATCGCTGATGATAATATCCCAACCCATTGTCGCATCTAAGACATTATTGCTAAATTGTGAGCTAAGTTCAGATAAGCGTAGCGAAATTTCCCCATAACGTTTTTGTTTTTCTTCTGGGAGAGAGATGCCCGATAGCTCAAAATCACGCAGGCTATTTTCAATCGCTTTTTTCTGAGCGAGTGAATATGTCGCAAATTCTGCACTGTTTTTAAGCTTTTCATAGCCTTGAAAAAGCCCTTTATGTTGCCCAACCCAAGTGCCGTATTCAGATAATAATGGTAAGCAAGATTGGTAGGCTTCACGCAGTTCTAGGCTGTTTTTTACGGCATTTAAGTGTCCAATGGGCGACCAAGCACGAGAAAGTTTATCACTTACCATTGCTTGTGGCAGGTAAAAGTTTTCCCACGTTGGGTTTTCAATTTGGGAAATTTGTTCGATAGTATCACGGCATTCTTGAATGAGTTTTGTAATTGCTGGTTGAATATGTTCAGGCTTAATGGCAGAGAATTGTGGTAAACCTGTGGTAGTTAAAAGGGGGGTAGACATAGTATTCTCCTAGATAAAGCCCCTTTTCAGGGGCAATATGATTATTTGGATTGTGTTGTTTGATGCTCTTTAGCTGCTTTTATAAAGCTCTCAAATAAGCGGTGTCCATCACGAGGCGTTGAGGTAAATTCTGGGTGGAATTGGACAGCAACGAACCAAGGGTGATTTGGTATTTCAATAATTTCAACTAATTTACTGTCTTCAGATAAACCAGACACTTTTAAGCCTGCTGCTTCAATTTGTGGTAACAGCATATTATTGACTTCATAGCGATGGCGATGACGTTCAAAAATCGTTTCTTGTCCGTAAATTTCACGAGCGAGGCTACCTTCTGTTAAGTGACAAGGCTGTGCTCCTAAGCGCATTGTTCCACCTAAATTTGAATCATCAGAGCGTACCTCAATATTCCCTTCTGCATCTTGCCATTCCGTAATTAAACCAACGACAGGATAAGGCGAATTGTGGTCAAATTCTGTGGAGTTTGCCCCTTTCATTCCAGCAACATTGCGAGCGTATTCAATTAAAGCAATTTGCATACCTAAGCAGATACCTAAATAGGGGATTTTATTTTCCCGTGCATATTTAGCAGTAAGAATTTTTCCTTCTACTCCACGGTAGCCAAAACCACCTGGTACTAAAATAGCATCAATCCCTTTTAATGCTTCGACACCTTTGCTCTCAACATCTTGTGAATCAATATATTGAATATTAACAGTTAAGCGATTTTTCAAGCCTGCGTGTTTTAATGCTTCATTGACCGATTTATAAGCGTCAGGTAATTCAACATATTTTCCCACCATTCCAATAGTAACTTCACCTGTTGGGTTGGCTTGTTGATATAATACATTTTCCCATTCAGAAAGATCGGCTTCTTTATAGTCGAGATGGAAACGTTCACAGATAAATTTATCTAAGCCCTGGGATTTTAATAATGCAGGGATCTGATAGATAGAACTAACATCTTTCAATGAGATAACAGCACGCTCGGAAACGTTACAAAATAGCGCGATTTTTGCTCGTTCATTGGCTGGAAGAGCACGATCAGAACGGCAAATCAGTACATCGGGTTGAATACCAATCGAAAGCAATTCTTTTACCGAGTGTTGAGTTGGTTTCGTTTTTACTTCTCCCGCTGTTGGAATATAAGGCACGAGGGTTAAGTGCATAAATAATGTTTTTTCACGCCCAACGTCCACAGCTAATTGTCGTAATGCTTCTAAAAATGGCAGAGATTCAATATCACCGACTGTTCCGCCCACTTCAACGATAGCGACATCATAGCCTTTACTGCCTTCGAGTACACGAGCTTTAATTTCATTCGTAATATGTGGAATAACTTGAATAGTTGCACCAAGATAGTCGCCACGGCGTTCTTTGCGTAGCACTTCTGAGTAGATCTTACCGCTTGTGAAGTTATTTGCTTTTGTCATTTTGGTGCGGATAAAACGTTCATAATGTCCTAAATCAAGATCAGTTTCTGCTCCGTCTTCGGTTACAAATACTTCACCGTGTTGCGTTGGGCTCATTGTGCCTGGATCAACGTTGATATAAGGATCTAGTTTCATCATCGTAACATTTAAGCCACGAGCTTCAAGAATAGAAGCAAGAGAGGCAGCTGCAATACCTTTCCCTAAAGAAGATACAACACCGCCCGTTACAAAAATATAATTTGTTGTCATTATTTTGCCTTGTGTGATTAGGTTAATTGGATTTGAAATCGGAATGGCAAATACCATTAGGACGGGAGCGTAGTTTACACGAAATCATTATTTAACGCTAGTCAGAGCAAGCGGTCAGTTCTTCGATCTTTTTGCAAAAAATAGGGATAACTGACCGCTTGTAAACAGCGGAATTAAAAGCTCTTACTAAAGTTTACAAAGACTCGGTGTTTGTCATAAGTGTAAAAAGCGTGGTTGCTTTTTGTCTTATTAAAACTATAAGTAAGCTGTGGAGTGATGCCTAAAAAATGGATTGCTCTATGCCACACGGAGGCTTGTAAACCGTATTCCCGATTGCGTTGGGTGATATTAAAAATTGGCATTGGGCCTTTATACCGTTTTTGTGCGAGGCTCATTGAGAGGCGAGTTGAAAGCCCTTTTCCCCACTCTTGCCCCCAACCGAAAGTAATTCCTCGGCGGAAAAAGCTATCGTCTGCATCTCGTGTGCTGGTACGGTTATAATTGATATTTGCAAACCAGTATTGCTTTGAGCTAGCTAAAAAACGTAATCCAGCAGAAACAAAGTGATAGTTGCCATTTAAATGTTTACGAGAGATATAGCGTTGTTCGCCATATTCGTAGTTGCTGGTAAGTAACCATTGAGGCGAGAGCCACTGGATAAATTCAACGGTTGCACCGCCTGTTTTTGAGAAACGTTTGAGAGTTTGGCTACCGCTGGTTCCATTGGCGTATAACACTTGTTCAATAAATGGCAGAACTTCAATAGAATATTTGCTATTTTGGAAGCCTAATCCTACTTTTCCTCGAGTAGTGAATTCATTATATTTTTTATTATTCCAATAATATTTGCCGTCAGTATCTAAATATAGGCTATTAAAAAAGCCATTTCCCCACGACCATTTTTTGCCAATATTGAAATTAAAGCCGACACCTTGTGCCGATTCAGATTTTGGGGCAGACCAGCGTCCGTAAGTTGTGCCAGATTTTGGAGCATTATTGATATTGGGGTCGTTTAAATAGGTCAGTCCACCACTGAATGCCCAGCGATCACGGTGTTGGATAGCTTGAAGATATTGTTCGCTAATTTTTTGTGCATTTTCATCGGGTTCAGCACGTAATTTTTGAAATTGATCTTCAGCGGCTTCTAACTCGTTATTTTCAAAAAGTGTTACGGCAAGTTGAAAGCGAACATTGATATCGGGCAATGCTGCTAATGTTTTACGGAATAAGCGGATAGATTCTGAATAATTTTGCTGTTGTTTCGCTAAAATCGCTTGGCTCCAAAGAGTTAATATAGGATCTTTAGCCGTTTCAGGGAGCTTCTGATAGATAGGGAATAGTATTTCAGTACTATCGGCATTTCCATAATGAACAGCGGAGTAAAGTGCTCGAAGAACAAGATCAGGGTGGTGGACTAGTTCTTCGGAAGACATTGAAATAGTGTGATTATCTTCTTTCTTCACTATATTTTTTTGTGGTTTATTGACGGTAGGTTGTGGTACAGCGGTAACCGTTGCTTCTGTTTGTACCCGTTGGTCATTTAATCGGTCATTAATTTTTTGTTGATCTTGATTGGCAAATGTTGCTATTGACAGGCTTAATCCAAGGCTAGAAATGAGATACTTTTTCATTATTTTTCGTTTAATAGAGGTTTACAATTATTTAATTTTGATGAGAACAGTTTACATTTTATAGCTTAATGGCGCAAATAACATTATTAGGTAATCGCTGTAGCTTATTATTATTTTTGCGATCAGTATCGTAAAAATAAAAAATTATTGTGTAGTAAAGAATGTAGAGTTTGTAGGGTAATGAGAGTAGTGGTTATATAAATGTGGAGAACAAATGTTTTGGGGATTTCGCTGTTTTCACTGTCATAAGCCGTTGTCGATAAGCTCTCACGGTTTTTGCTCTCGTTGTGTAAAATTAGTGGTAACTTCGCCTTATTGTGGGCGGTGTGGTTCTCCGCTATTGGAATATAGTATGAGTTGTGGAAATTGTTTATCTAATGAGCCTAAATGGCATCAATTAGTACAAATTTCTGGTTATAAACCACCGCTTGCACAATGGATTCACCGTTTTAAATTTCAACATCAATATCAATTAAATCAGGCATTATCTCGATTGTTACTATTGGCGATTTATAATGCTCGAAGGCAGTATAATCTGATTTTACCCGATGTGATTTTGCCTGTACCCCTGTTCTGGAAAAGACAGTGGCAACGAGGGTTTAATCAATCGGAACAGCTTGCTAGCCCTTTAGCTAAATGGTTGAATATTCCGTTAGATTGTCAAAGTTTGACCCGTATTCGTTCAACTTCACCACAACGAGAGCTTACAGCTCAACAACGGCGGTATAATTTAAGAGGAGCATTTCACTATCAGCCTATCCATACTTATCAACGTGTAGCGGTTGTCGATGATGTTGTTACTACTGGCTCTACGCTCAATGCAATTTGTTTGGAACTCCTTCGCCAAAATGTGAAACACATTCAAGTTTGGACATTAGCAAGGGCTTAATTATTTAGTTTTATTTTAGCCAAAATAGTTGATTGCTTTGTTGCCAAATACTTTCTGCGATTTGCTCTGAAGTTTCTTTGCGAAGTTCACAAAGTGAATTAAAGGTAATGACTAAACGTTCTGGACGGTTTGGTTTGCCTTGAAATCCTAGAACAGGCATATCAGGTGAATCTGTTTCAAGCAGTAGAGCATCAAGGGGTAATTTTGCAATCGCTTGGCGAGTTTTATTTGCTCGAGGGTAAGTAATTGTACCACCTACGCCGATTTTATAACCAAGATCGACAAATCGTTTTGCCTGCTCATAACTGCCTGCAAACCCGTGAACAACGCCTGTGCTAGTTAAATTCGCTTTTTTTAGAAAGACGAAAAGTTGATCGTGGCTTTTACGGGAATGTAAATTAACAGGCAGATCATACCGCTTGGCAAGGGCTAGCTGGCTTTCTAAAAATTGTTGTTGTTTGTACCAATATTCTGCTGTCGTAATATTTTCGATGGCTCGATCTAAACCAATTTCGGCAATAGCAGTAAAGTGGGAAGAACGGTTTGATAATTGGTTTTCGAGTAAATCAAGATCTGCAAGTTGATGAATTTGAATATAGAGAGGGTGTAAACCCAGCCCGTAAACAATATGTTCGGGTTCAGTTTGGCTACAAGCGATCACTTTATCAAAATTTTTTGCCATTACGGCAACAACTAAAATTCGTTCAACATTTTGTTGCTTAGCATTAGCTAGCAATTGGGATATAGAAAGCTGTGTATCATAGCTCAAATAGTCTAAGTGTGTATGGGTATCAAAAAATTGCATTGTGGTTTTATTTCATATAAAAAAATAAAAGCGAGATTTCTCTCGCTTTTAAAATAATTAGGCTTTGGTTATATCATCAACATTTATATCAGGATCAGAAGGACCTAATGGTTTAAGTAGAATGAAGAATAACACGAGGCATAATACTGTTAATCCTAAGCCGATATAAACTGAGAGTTGGTAGTCTAAACCAAATCCCATCGCTTTATTATAGGCAAGGAATGTAAAGGATACTGCACTAATGAATGCCGCAGGAATGGTACATACCCAGTGGAATTTCTTATAGCGGTATAAGTAAGCTGCAGCAGTCCATAGCATTACTGCGGCAGTGGTTTGGTTTGCCCAGTTGAAATAACGCCAGATGATATCAAATTTCACATTTGAAGCGATAATATAAAATGCAACAGCAAATAATGGAATTGAAATCAATAAACGTTTAATTAACGAACGTTGTTCAATATTAAAGAATTCAGCAATGATTAAACGTGCAGCACGAAATGCAGTGTCACCAGAGGTAATTGGGAGAACGACTACACCAAGAATAGCGAAAATACCGCCCACAAAGCCTAAGAAGTGAATAGATGAGTCATAGACTACTTTAGATGGTGTGCCTGCTGAGATTGCATCTTGTAACATTTGTGGATTTTCATAGAATGAAAGACCAACAGTACACCAAATTAATGCAATCACGCCTTCTGTAATCATTGCTCCATAGAAAATAAAGCGTCCTTCTTTCTCATTTTCAGCACAGCGGGCCATCAATGGTGTTTGTGTTGCGTGGAAACCTGATAATGCACCACAAGAAATTGTTAAGAAAAGGAGTGGCCAAATAGGAACATCACCTTTTACTTGGAAATTCTGGAAGAATTTATCAGCGGTAATACCATCAACGGTACGGAAAAATTCAATGGGGTCAGTCGCACTAAAGTGGCTTGAAACTAAACCGTATACCATACCCACAGACATAAATAGCAATAGTGCCCCAAAGAATGGGTAGATTTTACCAATGATTTTATCAATTGGTAAAAGTGTTGCTAATACATAGTAGCAGAAGATGAGAATCGTCCATACGGTAATGACAGTTGTTTGGTTCATTCCCCATACGGTTAGGCCGCCGTCTGTATCAGAGCCAAAGGATTCAACGGTAATTGAGCTTAGCAATTTAGCAGGGCTAATAACAAAGACAACACCAACAAGGAAAAGAAGAACGACTGCAAGCAGATTGATAAATAGTTTCACAGGTGAACCGAGGTATTTACCTGCTAGGTTTGGCATTGATGCTCCGCCATTACGAACACTTAGCATTCCGCAAAAATAGTCGTGTACTGCCCCTGCAAAAATACAGCCTAAAACAATCCATAGCATTGCAACAGGTCCATATAATGCACCTAGGATAGGGCCAAAGATTGGTCCTGTTCCTGCAATATTTAATAATTGGATAAGCCAAATACGGCTTTTCGACATTGGCATATAATCCACGCCATCTTGCATTGTATATGCAGGTGTTGCTTTTTTCGGATTAATAACAAAGATTTTTTCAATAATTGTACCGTATATGAAGTAACCAAGTACTAAGACGGCAATACAAAATAAGAACCACAACATAGTAGATGTCCTAAAAATAAGAGTAAAGTTTATGTAATACCTAGATAAAAGGTGAGCTATTTTAAAGATTTGTATGATTAAAGTAAATTAAGATTGATGTGAAATCATATTTCAATATAAAAAACGTGAAATTTATAGCTATTTTAATCGTTGCTATATTAGTTATCGGTGTATATAAACAAGGTTAGGTTAAAAAACAATCTGTTATTCGGGTTGTTTAGAACCTTAAAAATTTTTTTGTGTCTTATATTCAGTAAATTTATTGACTATAAGGTAGGAAAAATAATGAAAATGAAAAATAGTATGAAAAAAACATTGCTTGCCTCACTTATTTTGGGATTTGGTGCAATGGCTTTGCCGACAATTGTAGCTGCTAACTTACCGCTTGTCGTAGAAGGTCAAGAACTTCCTAGCCTTGCCCCAATGCTTGAAAAAGTTCGTCCTGCGGTAGTGAGTATTGCAGTGGAAGGGAAAACAAAAGTAGATAGACGGGCAGAGATAGATATTCCTGAAGAATTTGAATTTTTCTTTGGACCGGGTATATCAAGAGATCGTGCTCCTCGCCAATTTAGAGGGGAAGGTTCGGGCGCTATTATTGATGCAGATAAAGGGTACGTTATTACCAATAATCATGTCATTGATAATGCAGATAAAATCACCGTAAAATTAGACGATGGACGAGAATTTAAAGCAAAATTGGTAGGGGCAGACCCTCAATCTGATGTGGCATTATTAAAAATTGAAAATCCTAAAAATTTAACGGCAATAAAAATAGCAGATTCCGATAAATTAAGAGTGGGAGATTTTACCGTGGCTATTGGTAATCCTTTTGGATTAGGACAAACGGTAACATCGGGTATTGTCTCAGCGTTAGGGCGTTCAACAGGAAATAGTGATGAAGGCTATGAAAGCTATATTCAAACAGATGCAGCGGTAAACCGTGGTAATTCTGGCGGCCCTTTAATCAATCTAAAAGGTGAATTGATCGGAATTAATACGGCAATTATTTCACCGAGTGGTGGTAATGCAGGGATTGCATTTGCGATTCCAAGTAATATGGCAAATAATTTAGTACAACAAATTTTAGAATTTGGTGAAGTGAAGCGAGGTCTGTTAGGCATTAAAGGCGGCGAGTTAAATGCTGATCTAGCTAAAGAGTTTAATGTCGATGCGCAACAAGGTGCGTTTGTAAGTGAAGTGTTAGCCGATTCAGCTGCTTCCAAAGCAGGGCTAAAAGCAGGTGATGTTATCATAGGCATTAATGGACAAAAAATCCGTAGTTTTGCGGAACTGCGTGCTAAAGTTGCTACAACGGGATCAGGCAAGACAATTGAGCTAACCTATTTGCGAGATGGCAAAGAAACCACGACTAAGGTTACACTACAAGCAGATGAACAGAGTAAAACCAGTGCAAATAGCTTGCTCCCTGCATTAAAAGGCGCTGAATTTAGCAACTATAATAGCAAAGGTGTAAAAGGTGTTGAGCTGACAAAGGTTGAAAAAGGATCAGTTGCGGATAGTAGAGGCTTCAAAAAAGGCGATATTATTGTTGGTGTAAACCGCCGTGAGGTTGAGACGATTGGTGATTTACGAAAAGTATTAGATACAAAACCTTCAGCCGTTGCATTGAATATTTTGAGAGATGGCTCAAACTTTTATGTGATTGTGCAGTAAAAACCTCAATTTATTGATAAATAAAAATATATCAATTAAAAGGCTGGCTTTTGCCAGTCTTTTATTTTGAGCTATTTAAGAGAATTTAAATGGGAAAAGCGTAGCTATAAAAAATCCGATTAGCAGAACTAATCGGATTAAAATTTGGTGGAGATAAACGGGATCGAACCGATGACCTCTTGCATGCCATGCAAGCGCTCTCCCAACTGAGCTATATCCCCTATATAGTTTTATAATATGAGTTTAGATTTAAACTGTCAATCATAAAAATTTACCAAACTATTAAGTGGTCAAAAACTAGCTTACGTTAGCTTTAATGAAGGTGATAGCTTTTTGTATGCGAGTAAGTGTTCGTTCTTTACCGACTAATTTTGCCGTAATATCCATTGACGGTGATTGTCCAGAGCCTGTTACAGCAAGGCGGAATGGCATACCAACTTTCCCCATTCCAATCTCAAGTTCTTGAGCTGTTTGTTCCATTGCATTGTGGATATTTTCAACACTCCATTCATTACAAGCGGTCAGTTTCTCAAATAATTTTGTTAAGGGAGCAATCGCTTCGGTTTTGAAATTTTTAGCAGCTGCTTTCTCATCATAATGATCAAATTCTTCAAAGAAATAACGGCTTGCCGTTGCCATCTCTTTCAAGGTTTTGCAACGTTCACCCAACACAGTAACAATTTCAGGGAGTGCTGGACCATTGTGGTAATCAATTCCTTGATGTTGCATATGCCATTCTAAATGGCGAGCAACATAATGTGGATCAAGCGTGCGGATATAATGTTGGTTAAGCCATTGCAACTTTTCAGTATTAAAAGCACTAGCAGATTTGCTCACGGCTTCTAAATTGAATAATTCAATCATTTCTTCACGGGTAAAAATTTCTTGATCACCGTGTCCCCAACCTAAACGGACTAAGTAATTGACTAAGGCTTCAGGAAGATAGCCATCATCACGGTATTGCATTACGCCAACTGCACCGTGTCGTTTTGACAGTTTTTGTCCATCATCGCCTAAAATCATTGAAACGTGAGCATAGACAGGAATTGGTGCATTTAAAGCTTTTAAAATATTAATTTGGCGTGGAGTGTTATTGATATGATCTTCTCCCCGTACAACGTGGGTGATGCCCATATCCCAATCATCAACGACTACGCAGAAGTTATAGGTTGGTGAGCCATCTGTGCGGCGAATAATTAAATCATCTAATTCACTATTGCTTATCTCAATCCGTCCACGCACGGCGTCATCAAAAATTACTGATCCTTCCGTTGGGTTTTTAAAACGAACAACGTGAGGGGCATTGATATCTTTCGGCGGATTATGTAAACAGTAGCGATCATAACGTGGTTTTTCTTTGCTTGCTTCTTGTTCTGCTCGTAGTGCATCTAACCGTTCTTTAGAGCAATAACAGCGATAAGCAAGCCCTTGTTCAAGCATTTGATCGATTACTTGGTTGTAACGATCAAATCGTTTAGTTTGATAATATGGTCCGTGTTCCCATTCTAAATTGAGCCATTCCATACCTTCTAAAATAGCAGCAGTCGCTTCTGGTGTAGAGCGTTCTAAATCGGTATCTTCAATACGCAATACAAATTCACCGTGGTTATGTTTTGCATAGAGCCAAGAGTACAAAGCGGTTCTTGCTCCGCCAACGTGTAAGTAGCCTGTTGGACTAGGTGCGAAACGAGTACGAACTTTTACATTCGGGTCTAATGGGAAAAGGGGAGAGATCTTCATTTTTTATCCTAATTAATCCTAATATGCGATTCTAAATTTTTAGTGTATAAATCCTAACTATTTTACTCTTATGATGAGGGATTAGTAGCAAAATATTGTTACTTTGGGCGAAAAAAACAGCGAACAAGAAAATTTCGTAAAAAATTGTTTGACGATAATTTAAAGATCCCTATAATGCCCACACGCAACGCAAGTTGTAGAGTTTGAAAAGGGCGATTAGCTCAGTTGGGAGAGCACCTCCCTTACAAGGAGGGGGTCACTGGTTCGAGACCGGTATCGCCCACCACTTTTTAAAAGTACCAACTTTTCAAACTACCCAAATGTAAATTCTAAGTGGGCGATTAGCTCAGTTGGGAGAGCACCTCCCTTACAAGGAGGGGGTCACTGGTTCGAGACCGGTATCGCCCACCACTTACGATTTACATATCCGCTAATAAATAAAATGAATCTATTTTATTTTAAAGTGGGCGATTAGCTCAGTTGGGAGAGCACCTCCCTTACAAGGAGGGGGTCACTGGTTCGAGACCGGTATCGCCCACCACTTTAAACTTTCCTTACCTATAAATTCTTAATTAACTTTTATAAAATCCACTAATAAATTGTACTAACGATACTTTCTGTTCTTCGCTTAGTTTACTAATCATTTCAATTAAAACATCATCAACGGCTGAATAGCTTTTCTCTTCTGTTGTGCCATATCTTAGCCATTCAGGCTTTACGTTTAGCCATTTAGACAGCGTTTGAATTTTATCATTAGCAGGGATAGCTAAACTATTTAACCACTTATGAACAGCTTGTGGCGTAACAGCTTCATTTTCATATTGAAGATTAAATTTAGTCGCAATTTCGCTCGTTTTCATTTGCTGTGGATAGGCAGAAGAAATAGCTAGCTTAAGACGTTGGCTGAATTTTTCTTTTTCTGTTTGAATTTTCATATTGAAATTATCAGCGAAGAGAAAAATTAGTTGCCAACCATTATAGTTTTTATATAAACCGAAATGGTTTTAGTTAGTTGTTGTTACTAAAACATAATCTTTTATATTTTAACTTTATATTGAGGTAATTTATGTTTAAGAAAATTCTTACATTCATTCTTATTTTTACTGCGTTATCAGCATCAGCGTATGCAATTCGTAACTCTTACGATTCAAATATTAAATCAAGATGTAGTGATGGATCTTACTTAACGTCAAGCGGATCAGGTGCATGTTCTTGGCATGGCGGTATGCGTTAATGTATGAGTAAAATTTTAGTATTTATATTTATGACATTATCAATGAATGTGAGTGCAAATGAGTTTCTTAATAAATATAAGAAAGTTAATTATGAATATGATGTTCTTATAGCTGAGTTAAATAAGAATATAAATTGTTTTCATCATATTAAATTGATCAATCGAATTCAATAAAATTTCCGAAAGCTTACCGATTCAGTGAGCTTTTTTGCGATCGTGATCGAGAAATTGCAATCTTCAACTTTGCAAAGCAAGTAAAAATTACTAGCCTAATGAGGCGGACATCAGTAGAATTTGCACTCTTTTTATCAATGCAAAACTTACCTTTTGCCACAAACCGTGTAATAACGAGGCTTTTTAATGTCTGAACAGATTCAAGCAACCAATGTAGGTTGTCAAAGCGAACAAGAAATCTCTAAAAAAGAGAAAATTAATTTATTAAATCTAAATCGCCAGCAGATGCGGGAGCTATTTGCTGAAATGGGCGAAAAACCTTTTCGTGCAGATCAATTAATGAAATGGATTTACCATTTTGGTGAAGATAATTTTGATAATATGACGAATATTAACAAAGTACTGCGTGAAAAATTAAAACAAGTAGCGGAAATTAAAGCCCCAGAGGTTGCAGTAGAGCAACGTTCGGCAGACGGTACAATCAAATGGGCTATGTGGGTTGGTGATCAGCAGATAGAAACTGTTTATATCCCCGAAGATGATCGAGCAACATTATGCGTTTCTTCTCAAGTAGGGTGTGCGTTAGCATGTACATTTTGCTCAACTGCACAACAAGGCTTTAACCGTAATTTGAGTGTGTCAGAAATTATAGGGCAGGTTTGGCGAGCATCAAAAATTGTCGGTAATTTTGGTGTAACAGGCGTACGACCGATTACCAATGTTGTTATGATGGGAATGGGCGAGCCATTGCTTAATATGAATAATGTTATTCCGTCTATGGAAATTATGTTAGATGATTTTGCCTATGGGCTATCAAAACGCCGAGTTACCCTTTCTACATCGGGTGTTGTGCCTGCATTGGATAAAATGCGAGAGCAAATTGATGTGGCGTTAGCAATTTCGTTGCACGCCCCAAATGATGAATTACGAGATGAAATTGTACCGATCAACAAGAAATATAATATCAAAATGTTGATTGATTCCGTGAATAAATATCTCGAAGTATCAAATGCAAATCACGGTAAAGTAACGATTGAATATGTTATGCTTAATCAAGTAAATGATAGTATTGAACACGCTCACCAGTTAGCCGAAGTGTTAAAAAATACGCCGAGTAAAATTAATTTGATTCCGTGGAACCCGTTTCCTGAAGCGCCTTATGCGAAAAGTTCCAATACGCGTATTGATCGTTTCCAGAAAACGCTAATGGAGTATGGCTTTACCGTTACGGTACGGAAAACTCGGGGTGATGATATTGATGCAGCCTGTGGACAGCTTGCAGGTGATGTTATTGATAGAACCAAACGCACTCTTGAAAAACGTAAATTTGGCGAAGGTATTAGCGTCAAAGCACATTGATAAATTAAGGGTAAGGGTGGTTTCCACCCTTTTTTATTGGGAGAACAAATGAAAATTGCAATTTTTTTACGTTATCTTACCGCTTGTATTGTACTTTGTTACTTAAGTGGCTGTGTTAATTCTATTTCTTCTGAGCAACGTGAATTTAATCATTCACAAGCGGTTAAAGCACGAGTTAATTTAGCATTAGCTTATTTAGAACAGAATGATTATCCAAAAGCAAAAGAAAACATTGATAGGGCAATAAAACACGATTCAAATGATTACCTACCTTATTCTGTTCAGGCTTATTATTACCAGCAAATTGGAGAGCCACAAAATGCGGAGGCTAGTTATCAGCAAGCTCTTGAATTGAGTAAAACACAATCATTAGATAAACATCCTCGTCCTGATGTGCGTAATAATTATGGTACTTTTTTATGTAAGCAAGGGAAATTTGATGCTGCTGATATTCAATTTGAACAAGCCTTAAAAAGCCAATCTCACTACTATCATCAAGCAGATACATTAGAAAATCGAATATTATGTGCTTTACAGGCAAAAAATAATGAGAAATTAGTTCAGTTTCTTAATCAGTTAGAAAAGTTAGATCAAACAAGAGCTAGAGAGCTGAAAAAATTATTGCCTTAATCAAGCTACCTTAATTTTACAAGCGGTGCGTTTTTATAAATTTTTGCAATGAAATCATTGGTTAGCGGTTGTTTGAACAATCTGTTGAATTTGTTTTAAACCATTCAAACGAGTGCTGGTTAAATGTCGAGAAAGTTGCAACTCATCAAACAAGGCTTGAATATCAAATTGTTGTAACTGTTCGAGCGTTTTTTCAGAAAGAGCAATATTCAAAATAGCTAAAATACCTTGCATTAGACGAGCGTCGCTATATGCTGAAATTTGACGGGGTTCAAGGCTAAAGTTGAACCATAAACGACTTTCACAGCCGTGAATTTCAGGTAAGGTAGCGAGTTCTTCTTCACTCGGTTTAGATAATTGGCGGCTAAATTGAATTAACAAGCGGTGTCTTTCTTCCCAAGATTTGCTCGTTTTAAAAAGAGAATAGATTTCATTTAAAGACATAGAATTCACAGTAAGTACAAATTAGTCTATTTTAGCCTGATTTCTTGCTACTTTCTACATTCCCTAAATTTTGCTAAACTTATCCGAATTTATTAGGTAGAACTTATTTATATTAAGGAAATGCAATGTCAGTTATTCCAATGGTTGTAGAGCAAAGCTCTAAAGGGGAGCGTGCTTACGATATTTATTCACGTTTACTCAAAGAACGTATTATTTTCTTAAATGGCGGTGTGGAAGATGAAATGGCAAAGTTAATTGTTGCTCAATTACTCTTTTTAGAAGCCGAAGATCCAGAAAAAGATATTCATTTATATATCAATTCCCCAGGCGGATCAGTTACTGCGGGAATGGCAATTTTCGATACAATGAATTTTATCAAACCTGATGTGAGTACCGTGTGTATTGGACAAGCCTGTTCAATGGGAGCATTTTTACTCTCTGCTGGGACAAAGGGCAAACGTTTTGCACTTCCTCACGCACGCGTGATGATTCATCAGCCATTAGGTGGGTTCCGTGGTCAAGCGTCTGATATTCAGATCCACGCTCAAGAAATTTTAAAAATTAAGCAAACCTTAAATCAGCGTATGGCAGAGCATACAGGGCAGCCATTAGAAAAAGTCGAAAAAGATACAGATCGTGATAATTTTATGTCAGCAGAAGAAGCCCAAGCCTACGGCTTAATCGATAAAGTGGTTACACATAGAGATAATAAATAATGAGTAAAATTGAAAAAGAGCCACATTGTAGTTTTTGTGGTAAACGCCGTAATGAAGTTGATGCCTTAATTGAAGGAACAGAAGGGCATATTTGTAACGAATGTATTGAAGAATCTTATGCGTTATTGAATGGCGATGAAGAGATTTTAACAGAAGGTGATATACAAGACGCAGAAGTAGGCTTTTTTGATAAAGTCCCAACTCCCCACGAAATTCACGCTTATTTAAATGATTATGTTATTGGGCAAGATCACGCTAAAAAGGTACTTTCGGTGGCAGTTTATAATCATTATAAACGCTTGCGTAATGCATTTTTACCTAACCAAGATGATGAAAAAGTAGAGTTAGGGAAAAGTAATATTTTACTTATCGGCCCAACAGGAAGCGGTAAAACCTTGTTAGCTGAAAGCCTTGCGAATCGTTTAAATGTCCCGTTTGCCGTGGCTGATGCGACAACATTAACCCAAGCAGGCTATGTAGGGGAAGATGTTGAAAATGTGATTCAAAAATTATTGATGAAATGTGATTACGATCCTGAAAAAGCAGAGCGTGGTATTATTTTCATCGATGAAATTGATAAAATTACCCGTAAATCGGAAAATCCATCGCTTACTCGAGATGTATCTGGTGAGGGTGTCCAACAAGCGTTGTTGAAATTAGTGGAAGGAACAGTCGCAAATATCAATCCGCAAGGCGGACGTAAGCACCCGAAACAGGAGACAATTCCTGTTGATACATCTAAAATTTTATTTATTTGTGGTGGTGCTTTTGCAGGTTTAGATAAAATCATTGAGACCCGTACGAATAAACAAGGTGGTATTGGTTTTGGTGCAGAATTGAAAAAAGATAAAGATCGTCAAGCACTCACGGAATTATTTAAGCAAGTAGAGCCTGAAGATTTAGTAAAATTTGGTTTAATTCCTGAATTAATAGGGCGTTTACCGGTTATTACGCCGCTTGCAGAACTTGATGAAGCTGCATTAATTCAAATTTTAACTGAACCTAAGAATGCGATTATCAAACAGTATCAAGTGTTATTCAAAATGGAAGGTGTTGAGCTGAAATTCACTAAAGATGCGTTGATTGAAATTGCACGAAAAGCAATTTCTCGTAAAACGGGTGCTCGTGGTTTACGTTCTATTGTCGAAGATTTATTGTTAGATACAATGTATGATCTCCCTTCATTGAATGCTAAAAAAGTCACTGTGGGTAAAGCTTGTGTAGAAAAAGGCGAAAAACCAAAAGTGGAATAATATTCATTAGGCAACAATTTTGTTGCCTTTATTTTTTATAGATTATATGAAAATTTGGCAATCTCGAACAATTATTACTTGGCTATTGGCCCCTTTCTCGCTGCTTTTTTGGTTAGTTAGCCAATTTCGCCGTTGGTTATATTGTAAGAAAATCTTCTCATCTTACCGTTCTCCTGTGCCTGTGTTGATTGTGGGGAATATTTCAGTCGGTGGAAATGGTAAAACGCCTGTTGTTGTTTGGTTAGTTGAACAATTACAACAACGAGGGATCAAGGTGGGGGTGATTTCTCGTGGCTATGGCGGGAAAAATAAGCAGTTTCCTCAATTAATTACTCCCGAGAGTGATCCTGAACTTATGGGTGATGAACCTGTATTGATTGCACAAAGAACCAAAGCTCCTGTGGCTATTTCACCTAATCGTCAGCAAAGTATTGAGCTCTTACTAAGTCATTTTTCTTTGGATTTAATTATTGCCGATGATGGTTTACAGCATTACGCATTAGATCGAGATATTGAGTGGGTGGTGATTGATGGTGAGCGTTTATTTGGCAATGGCTTTGTTTTGCCTGCTGGCGGGTTACGAGAATTGCCTAGCCGTTTACAGTCGGTACAAGCGGTGATTTGCAATGGAAAAAGTGCAAATGTTGCGAATGAACATTTAATGCAACTTCTACCAGATAATGCTATCAATTTAAAAACAGGGCAAGCTAAACCTTTGGTAGATTTTACGGCACAAAAGGTCGTTGCATTAGCGGGTATTGGCTATCCTCCACGCTTTTTTTCAATGCTAGAAAACTATGGAATTTCATTGTATCAACAGCATAGTTTTGCCGATCATCAGTCTTATACAAAAGAGATGCTTGATCCATTATCTATGGGGGGGATTCCATTATTGATGACAGAAAAAGATGCGGTAAAATGTACTGAATTTGCTCAAGAAAATTGGTGGTGTGTTCCTGTTTCTGCAAAATTTTCCGAGCAATCAACCGCTTGTTTACTTGAGCCTATTCTTAATTTAGTGAGAAAATAAAATGAATGAAAAATTATTGATGACAATTGCTTGCCCGATTACCCATAATAAATTGGAGTGGGACAAAGAAAATAACCGTTTGGTGAGTCGGGAAGCAAAGCTTGCATACCCCATTGAAAATGATATTCCTGTATTATTACCAGAACGAGCTGAGTCTCTTTAAGGCTTGCAGTAAAACAAAACGGAAGCAGTTTGCTTCCGTTTGTTATTTCTAGGTTAATTATCTTGCACGGAAAATAATGCGACCTTTAGTTAGATCGTAAGGGGTCATCTCAACGGTTACTTTATCCCCTGTTAAAATACGAATATAGTTTTTACGCATTTTTCCTGAAATATGAGCAGTTACAACGTGTCCGTTCTCTAATTCCACACGAAACATTGTATTTGGTAAGGTTTCTAAAATTGTACCTTGCATTTCAATGCAATCTTCTTTAGCCATTTATTCCTCTGATTATGAATGATATAAGTATGCCATTCGGCAAAAACAGTTAGATATTATACTCTCACTTGACGGAATTACAATCATTTACGCCCAAAAGCACGACGGCGAGAGTGAAAACGCTGGGTTTGGCTTTTATTTTCGGCTTGTGCCAGTTTCAATGGCGTATGAATAATATGTACTCGCTTGTGAGTGAAATAGTAAAAGCAGCTGATAAAAAGCCCACCCGTAAGAAATAAGATGATTAGCTCTCCATAGAGAAGATGAAAGAGATCATTCACTTTGCTTTGTGTTGTTTGCCCATATTGTGAATCAAATGTAACCCGTAAAAAACCAACAAGGTTTTGTTGAGATAAAATAGGTTCTACGATTTGTTGAGTCTGCTTGTTAGACATATCTTGTGAGGTTGGAGTAAATTTGAGCGTATTGTGACTTTGTGCAATGAGTATACCCGTTGGAGCATAAAGGGTTGCATCTATTACAAACTCTTCTTTTGAAAATGTATCTAAGGCTTCAGCCAGTTCTTCTGTTTTAGCATTGCGGATTAGCATTAGTGAGAAGAGCTTAGCCTGTTGGCGAACCAGTAAGTGTGAAAGATTCGCAACTTGGTTGATCCCTGCTAGTTGTGAGCCAATTTTAAAATGATTGATACTGGTGATAATTAATGACACAGTTAGCAGGCAAGTAATCATTACACTGGCTAAAATTCCCATTTTCCACATTTTTCTGCTAATTTTTTGCATAATTTCTGTTGTTACCATTATGAAAATGCTGAGCCTAATTCTAGCTTGTAAATTTGTACGTAACAAGAAAAGGAGCGTGGACATTCCCGTTTTATTTTTTTATTATTTTAAAAGGCTTAACTAATTAGGTGTAAGAATGCCATTTTTTATCTATTCAAAAACACTTTCGACAGAAAAAATTACTGAATTTCAGCAACAAAATGCACTAAATTTATTGGGTATATGCTGTTATTTGGATTATCAAATTGCATTTTTTGATCAGCCTCTGACTGAGAATATTAAGCAAAATGCGTCATTGATGGCCTGTGATATTAGTGATCTAGATATTATTCCCGATCTTGAGCAGATGGGGTTACTTGTTATGGATATGGATTCTACGGCAATTAAAATTGAGTGTATTGATGAAATTGCTAAATTGGCGGGAACAGGTGAAATGGTCTCCACAATTACGGCAAGCGCAATGCAAGGCGAGCTTGATTTTGAGCAGAGTTTAAGAAAACGAGTGGCAACATTGAAAGATGCACCTGAAATAATTTTGCAAAAAGTACGTGATAGCCTACCGCTTATGGATGGTTTTGAGCAGATGGTTGAAATTTTGCAGAGTAAGGGATGGAAGTTGGCAATCGCCTCGGGGGGATTTAATTATTTTGCTGATTATCTTCAACAAAAATATAAGCTAGATGCTGCAGTATCTAATCAATTAGAAATTATAAATGGCAAATTAACGGGTAAAGTTAAGGGGAGTATTGTTGATGCAATTTATAAAGCAGAGAGTCTTAAACAGTTAGCCGAACAGTATGAAATACCTCAAAATCAATGGGTTGCAGTGGGTGATGGTGCGAATGATTTGGTAATGTTACAAGTGGCAAGTCTTGGAGTTGCTTTACACGCAAAACCTAAAGTTCAAGCACAAGCGAAGAATGTGGTAAACTTTGGTGATTTAACCGCATTGATAGTATTATTAAATGCAAAAAATTTATTTATGGAATTAGAAGGAAAATAGAATGCCATCTTTTGATATTGTTTCTGAAATTACAATGCACGAAGTACGTAATGCGGTAGAAAATGCAAATCGTGTGTTAAGTACACGCTATGATTTTCGTGGCGTTGAGGCAGTTATTGAGCTAAATGAAAAAAATGAGAGTATTAAAATTACTTCGGAGTCAGATTTCCAATTAGAACAGTTAAATGAAATTTTAATGGGGGCTTGTATTAAGCGGGGAATTGAGCATAGCTCATTAGATATTCCAAGTGAAAGTGAACATCACGGTAAATTATATAGTAAAGAAATTAAGCTTAAGCAAGGAATTGAAACTGAAATGGCTAAGAAAATTACTAAATTAGTGAAAGATGCCAAAATGAAGGTTCAAACCCAAATTCAAGGAGAGCAGGTACGTGTAACAGGAAAATCACGAGATGATCTTCAAGCGGTAATTTCGTTAGTAAAAAATGCAAATTTAGGGCAACCTTTCCAATTTAATAATTTTCGAGATTAGTATTGGTTTTTGTTGAAATAGCTAAAAAGAGAAGATACTAAAGATAAGGTGATGATATTTGAGTAAATTTTTAATAAGATTTGCAAAAATACATCACTTTGGCGACTATCTAGGCAAGTAGTAAAATTTTTCCAAAAAAGCGTTTGACATATTTTTATAAAATAGTAATATTCACGCCCACAGACACAGTGAGTGGTGAGATGGCCGAGCAGGCTGAAGGCGCTCCCCTGCTAAGGGAGTATGGGGTCAAAAACTCCATCGAGGGTTCGAATCCCTCTCTCACCGCCATTTACTTTATCACGCACCCGTAGCTCAGCTGGATAGAGTACTCGGCTACGAACCGAGCGGTCAGAGGTTCGAATCCTCTCGGGTGCGCCATTTATTTTTTATCTATCAAGAATAAATGGTAGCAATAAATACTAAGTTAAAGTAAACGTTTCTTATCAAATACGCACCCGTAGCTCAGCTGGATAGAGTACTCGGCTACGAACCGAGCGGTCAGAGGTTCGAATCCTCTCGGGTGCGCCATTTCACATATTATTCAAATATCTAATTCATTTCTTAAATAAATTACCTAAGTTTAAACGATAATTATGCTAAATTTTGCACATCAAGAACATATTCGTACTTACTATTCTGACACCCGTAATGAGAATGTTAAATATTCTCCATTAACTCACAATATTTCTGCGGATGTTTGCATTATCGGTGCAGGCTTTTTAGGGCTTTCAACAGCGATTGAATTAGCTGAAAAAGGTAAAAAAGTTGTGGTAATTGAAGGGGCTAGAGTTGGATTTGGCGCTTCTGGACGTAATGGCGGGCAGGCTATCAATGGCTTTGAGGAAGGCATTGATGAATATGTTGAACAAATGGGCATTGATAATGTGCGTAAACTTTGGGAAATGTCGTTAGAAGCGATTGACATTATTGATGAGCGTGTAAATAAATATCAAATTCAGTGTGATTGGAAAAAAGGTTATGCAACATTAGCGTTAAATTCTCGCCGTTTAGGGGATTTAATTGCTATTGAAAAAACTGCTCGGGAGCTATTTGGTTATTCCGTAATGACTTTATGGGATAAGCAAAAACTTCAGCAACATTTGGGCAGTGAAATTTATTGTGGGGCATTGTATGACCCACAATCAGGGCATTTACATCCGCTTAATTATTGCTTAGGACTTGCACGAGCTGCTCACACTCTAGGTGTAGAAATTTATGAGCATACGCCTGCCCTTGATATTCGTTCAAATGAGCAACAAGCGAAAATTATTACGCCTCAAGCTGAAATTACCGTACAAAATGTAGTATTAGCCGTCAATGCCTATATTGATGAAGAGTTGAATAAAAAAATTGGAGTAAAACTGGCTCGAAAAATTCTGCCCGTAGAAAGTTTTATTATTGCCACAGAGCCACTTGATCAAAATATAGCAGACAGTGTAATTAATAACGGTATGTCAGTCTGTGATAATAACCGCTTACTAGATTACTATCGTTTAACTGCAGATAACCGCTTATTATTTGGCAGTGATTCCAGCTCTAATGTCGATATGATGCAAAAAATGCGTCAAAATATGTTATATGTTTTTCCGCAGCTAGAAAATGTACGTATTGACTATGGCTGGGGTGGGCCGATTGATATGACCCTTAATTCAGCGCCGCATTTCGGCAAATTGAAATCAAATATTTATTTTGCTCAAGGTTTTTCTGGACACGGCGTGGCATTGACAGGACTTGCTGGCAGAGTGATTGCAGAAGCAATTGATGGTAACGAAGAACGTTTACGTTTATTTGAGCAGTTTAAAGTTCCAAGTGTTTACGGTGGGAAATGGGTTAAGAAATTAGCCTTAAAAATTGGTATCCCTTATTATCGTTTTTTAGATAAATATCGTTAAAAGCTTTTCAGTAAATAGAAATTAGTAAATCAATATTTTGTTAGCAATTTGTTTTTTAATTTATTAATGTTACTTGTAAGCTTTCCGCTAAATAGAACAAAATATTAATCATATAAGCACTTAATGGCTTTTCGGCACGTAATCCTGAAGATGTGCCAAAAGTATTTTATTTACTCGTTGCAAAGAAAAAACGGTGCGTTTAGTTAAAAATTGCAGGCAACGCCTCTTTTTCTATGTAAATTGGAGCGGCCAAATTATTATTTGGCTTACCGTTTATTGCTGAGGATTTAAAATAACAAAGCCGATACGGTGGCGATTTGAAATCCGCCGTTTTAAGCGATAAAGCCGTAAAATACGGTGTGATTTATTACTGTTTAGACGGCGAGTTCGTTGTCTTAATTTTCTCTTTCTAATCATTTCTTTACCTTCTTACTATTGTATTTTTACATTGTTGATGTGGTAGATTTTGTCAGTGGTTAATTTAATTTTGATTAAAGCTCTTGTGGTTGCTCTTCTTTTTCTAATGCTCGTTCTTTAATCCGTTGATAGTTGATAATGCTATGATAATAGCGGCGAATATTCTCAACATAATTAAATGCTTCAAAACCTCGAGCGTAGCCATATTTTAAACTATTGTAATAACGTTTTTCTGCCAATAAAGGCAAGTTTTTTTTCACATCTAGCCAATTATCGGGGTTGCCACCTAGCTGTTTGGTTAAACGTCTAACATCAATTAAATGCCCTAGCCCCATATTGTAAGCCGCTAATGCAAACCAAATTCTATCTTCGGGAACAATGCTATTTGGTAGTTGGTTAATGAGCAAATGTAAATAATCCGCCCCCGCTTTTATACTCTGTTCAGGGTTTGTTCTATCTTGTACATTCATTCGTTCAGCCGTATTCCGGGTTAGCATCATTATGCCTCTTACCCCTGTAGGTGAGGTGGCAGAAGGATCCCAATGAGATTCTTGATAAGCAATTGCGGCTAACATTTGCCATTCAAGTTCCCCTTGATATTTTTCAAAAAGAGGTTGGTATTTCGGTAAAGTATTTTCGATTGCTCGCAGATAGCTTGCAGTATCAACGTAATCAAAATTGGATAAATGGTTAAAATATTTCTCTTCAATGCGTGAAATTGTACTATTTTCATTAGCTTGATTCATAAATTCAAGTACAGCGGCTTGTAATTCGCTATATGCACTGTTTTGTAAATACCAAACAACGGGAGCTTCATCTGTTAGGTCAAAGCCCACTGCAATTTCAGGTTTGATATGCTGGGCTGCAGAAATATCGACAGAAACTGCAACGGTGTAAGGGATTTTTCCTTCTGCTACTTGGATTAACAACTCTTCTTGCGTGAATTTATCGGTTGTTTTCCAACGTAATTGAGGGTGAGTGGCTTGTAGTTGTTGTAGCAAAGGGAGCACGGAAGAGCTTGATGATACAAGCAATTCGGCATTGAGATCGTCAATTTTATAGGGGCGTTGTGTCCCTTTTTTATAGACAATTTGCCACGAAGTTGAATAGTAGCTTGCTCCAATTTGGAATTGTTTGGCCTGCTCTGGTTGATAAAGTAGCCCGGCAGCAGCAATATCAATCTCATTATTCTTTAGAGCATTAAATAGTGCTGCACTGGTATCAAAAGAGGTAATATTTAATGATACATTCAAGTAATTTGCAAACGCAGTTGCCAGATCATATTCAATGCCAGAATGACCTTCTACCCCAACAAAATAGCCTAGAGGGTGATTAATAACTCCTACTCTTAGCACTTTATCGTTTTGAATTTGCATATAATGATTTTGTTCTGCTCGCATTGTTTTTTGCCACGGAAAGCTCATATCCCAAGCCCATAGTAGCAAAGCAATAGCAGCCATTACTCGAATTGCTAAACCTTTCAAATTTTTTTCTCTCTATAAAATTAGAACCGAAGTGTAGCAAACTTCGGTTCAGATAAAAATAGTTAGTGAACGATCACAAGCGGTCAAATTTACCTGCTTTTTGTAATTTTATCGGCTGACAGTTATTCATATTCAGGCAAGAATCCACCGCTTTGGTGAGCCCAAAGTTTTGCATAAATGCCATGCTGAGCAAGTAATTCTTCATGAGTGCCTTGTTCTACAATACGCCCTTTATCCATCACAATTAAGCGATCCATTGCCATAATAGTTGAAAGACGGTGAGCAATTGCTACAACAGTTTTACCGCCCATTAGCTGAGTCAGATTTTCTTGAATAGCCGTCTCAACTTCAGAATCTAAGGCACTGGTTGCCTCATCAAGTAAGAGAATTGGAGCATCTTTAAGCATAACACGAGCAATCGCAATCCTCTGGCGCTGCCCGCCTGAAAGTTTTACCCCACGTTCGCCAACTTGTGCATCATAGCCTGTTCTACCTTGTGCATCGTGTAGTTGTGGAATAAATTCCGCTGCTGCAGCTCTTCGGGTTGCATCTAGCATTTCTTCTTCCGTAGCTGTTGGGCGACCGTACATTAAATTTTCGCGTACAGAACGGTGTAATAATGAGGTGTCTTGAGTAACTAAGCCGATTTGTGAGCGCAAACTTTCTTGGCTAACTTTACTGATATCTTGTCCATCAATAGTGATTGTGCCGTGCTGAACATCATAGAAACGTAGAAGCAGATTCGTTAGAGTTGATTTCCCTGCACCACTTCGACCTACTAATCCTACTTTTTCACCGGGTTTAATATGTAAATTAAAGTTATGTAAGAGTTGTTTTTGTTCATCATAGGCAAAATCAACGTGTTCAAATTTTATATCACCGTGTTGGACCTGTAAGGCTGTCGCATTTTGGTCATCTACTACGGTATGGGGTTTAGAAAGTGTTTCCATTCCGTCTTGAACTGTACCAATATGTTCAAATAGCCCTGCAAATTCCCACATAATCCATTGAGCAATCCCTTTTAAACGCAAAGCAAGTGCCGTAGCGGTCGCAATTGCACCGGCAGTAATCCATTCAAACGACCATAAAGAAAGCCCAATGCCTACGGTCATAAAAATGAGAATAAGTCCGTTGGCATAGGTAAAGAGATCAATTTGAGTAACTAACCGCATTTGTTTGTGTACGGTTACCATAAATTCTTGCATAGATTCTTTCACATATTCAGATTCTCGTTTACCGTGTGAGAAAAGTTTAACGGTCGTAATATTTGAATAGGCATCGGTAATACGTCCAGACATTAAACTACGAGCATCTGATTGTTGTTGTGAAGCAGCTGCTAAACGAGGTACAAAGAAGTAAATGCTAATGGCTAAACAGATAAGCCAAACAGCAAAAGGAAGTAGAAGCCAGCTATTAAATTGAGCGAGAATAACGCCAGATGTTATAAAAAATACGCTCACATATACGACCATTTCGATGAACGTCATTACTACATCACGTACAGCAAGCGCTGTTTGCATTACTTTTGCAGAAATACGACCTGAAAACTCGTCTTGGTAAAAACGCATACTTTGTCCTAGCATCCAGCGGTGGAAAAACCAACGCATTCGCATTGGGTAAACCCCTTGCATACTCTGAAAGCGAAGGCTTGCGTAGGCGTAAGTAGCAATGAGTCCGAGCAGAGCGAGTAGTACAATTTTGATAATATCGTCGCCTTTTTCCGCCCAAAGTTCAGCAGGTGAGTATTTATTTACCCAATCAACGATATTTCCGATAAATTGGAAAAGAATAGAATCGATCATTCCAATGATAACACTGAAGAAAATAGCTAAAAGCAAGTAAGGACGTAGTCCTTTGGTGGATTGCCAAATAAATGGAAGGAGGTGTTTTTTCGGTGGTTTAATGACATTATCGGGATAGGGGTCTATTCGATTTTCAAACCATTCGAATAATTTGTGTAACATTTTGCATTTCCTAAGTGAGTAAATAATAAGTGTATAGATCAAAGGACGCTGTTGCGTCCTTTACGGTTTTTTTATAACAAGCGGTACGATACAAAAAAATTTTGCAAATGACCGCTTGTTGTATCAACCCGTTAATGATTTTTCATCAAGTCCTAACTCTTCATTTAGGGTAATTCCAATATTCTGTTGGACAGAATATCTATTCTGCGACACCCTGATCCCAGCCTAACGCCCCTTCGGGGGTTTTACGTTGTAGGCGGAAACGTTGGTTTGCCTCTGCTTGTGGTTGGACAACGGTGCCAGATGGTGTTGAGAAAGTAATACCACCGTTTAAGAGTTGCGACATTGTACCTGAATTGATACTCGCACCACTTAGGCTAATATCCATTGTGTAACCAGAGGCTGCCCAAAATTGCGAATTTTTACGGACTAAATGGCGGTATTGGTTGCTAATTTTGGCATAAATCAGCACTCTGTCGCCGAGTTCACTTAAACTTAAACGTTGCACTGCACCTACTTGCATTCCACGATAAAGAATAGGCGCATCGGCGACGATACCATTTGCATTACTGGTTTCAATAATAATTGGAAATCCTGAAGTAAATTGTACTGAGCTATTATCTGTATTTGTCAGTGCAAATTGCGTTTGTGTTTTGCCATTACCGACTTGAATATTGATGTAATTTTGTAACACCGCATCAAGATTTTTTAGCCCTGTGGTGCTAATTTCAGGGGAAATTGCACTGAATTTACTGCCTGCTTTGGCAATGACTGGATAGTATTGACCGTTAATAAAAGCGGTCGCTTTTACCTGTTTTTTTGCATTATCGAGTGTTAATGTTTCAATTTTACCTACGGTTAATCCCATATATTTTAATGGCATTCCTTCACTCAGTTTACTCGCATCTTTTGCTGTTAAAGTAATATAAGTATTACCTGAATGAGCCTTTTCTACATTAGCATAGAGTGTTCGATTGTTTTTTGCCCCATTATTATCAAAGCTGATTGCCCCTTTTAGAGTTCGCATTAGCGGAGAAGCCTGTAAATTTAAGCCACGAGCAGAAAGATCAACTTGTACCGCAGGTTCAATCCAAAAACGGCTGTGCTCACTAACTAAATGGCGGTATTTTGGTTCAACAAAAATATCGACCTCAAAATTATTTTTCTGTGGACGAATGTTTAGCACTTCGCCGACTTGGAAATTGCGATACAGTAGTACCGAACCTTGGCTAATGCCCGAAAGTTCTTTGGCGGAAAGGGTCAAAGTTGTTTTCTTTTCGGTTGTTATGACTCCGTTTTCTGCACTTTCTACATCTTTATACAGTGGATATTGTGTTTTAGCTTCGCCTGTTGCGTTACCATCAAGTAAGCGTATTCCACCTTGGACCCATTGTGCAGGAGAACTGGCATTTAAGTGGAAACCGTCTAGTCCTACGGAAAGATCAAGATTAGAAACGGTAATAAATTTGCTATTCTCACCAATTAAATGACGATAATCTGGGAAAATAATTACACTAAATTTTACGTTATTGATGGTAAGATCACGTTTGAGGATTTCACCGATTTTAACATCGTGGTAGTAAACTCCTTGTCCTTGATCCACGCCATAAGATTGTGGAGAAGTTAAGCTAAATGAGAGATTTTCAGGGCGATTGAGCTGGTAGTCCTCATTTTTTTGTACAATAAAATCAAGCTTTGGTTCGCCATCGCCTGCAATAAGCTCAAGATAATTGCCACGGAAAAGCTCGCTAAATTTCTCTAATTGTTCTTTATTTAAATTAAATTTTGGCTGTTTTAATACAATTGCCGAATGTGATCGTAATAGATCTTGATAGTTTGGGTCGATCAATAATGTGCCTAGCCGCATTCCCTGATTATTTGGCGGTGTTTCTAGATTAGATAAAATACCAATTTGAACCCCTTGGTAAAACAGGGCTGTTTCATTTGGACTTAAAGCAATGTTTGTAGGAATTTTGAGATGAGCTTCAATGCCACGTTTAGCTGATTTTATATCAGAGAAGAGTTGATAAGTCTGCTCTTGTTTTGCCTTAACAGAATCAACGGGAGAATCAAAGGCAACAGCCCCTTGTACAACTGAAAGTAAGCTGTCCATTTCTAATGAAATACCGCTATTAAAATTTGCGTTAAATTTCAGCCCACTAATATTCCAAAAATGACTATCTTGTTTAACTAAATGTGTATATTTCTTATTGATCACAACATCAATTTCAACTTTTCTTTGATCATCAGTAAAGCGGTAATCAGCAATTGTTCCAACTGGCACTTTACGGAAATAGACATTCGCACCAACGGTAATAGAGCCAAGATCGTCTGCAATTAGTTTTATCAGTAGATCGCCATCATTAACGGGAACAAGTGGAGCTTCCGTTTCAGCAATAAATTCGTCTTCTTCTTCATTACTTTCTCCTGGTAGTAAGCTGATATAGTTGCCTGATACTAATGCATCTAATCCTGAAACACCTGCTAAAGACGCAGAGGGGCGAACGAGCCAAAATTTAGTATCTTTACGCAGAATATCTTTAGCTTCAGGGGAGATTTCAGCGGTTACTTCGACTTCACGCATTGCGTTAGTAAAGTTTACTTTTTTGACTAAACCAATTTGTAGCCCTTGGAATCGAATAGCTGTTTTACCCGCAGAAATACCCGCACCGTCTTGGAAACGAATAGTAATTTTTTCGCCTTGTTCTTGTAAAATTTGAAAAAAGAGCACGCTCCCTATGAGAAATGCGATTAAAGGTAATAACCAAAAAGGTGAGATTTTACGAGGTGGGCGTACTTTTGCAGGGATAATTTCTACGGTATTTTCTGACATAAATTTGATTCTTTTAAATAGACGTAAGCGGTGCGATATGCAAAAAATTTGCAAATCTCACCGCTTGATAAATGTTACATAGTGATAAGAAAGGGGAATTTAATCCTTTTCTTTCTCTTTTTCATCACATTGCTGAATGTTACTACATTTGCCATAGAGATATAAGCTGTGATTAGCTAATTCCATTCCGTGTTTTTGGCTAATTTCACGTTGGCGACGTTCCATATCAGGATCTTTAAATTCGAATACTTTTCCACAGTCCATACAAATAATATGGTCATGTTCTTGGTGTTGATTTAATTCATAGACAGATTTGTTAGTGTCAAAATTATGGCGAGTCAAAATTTCAACTTCTTCAAATTGGTTTAATACACGATAAACGGTCGCTAGACCAATTTCAGATTTCTGTTCTAATAGTAATTTATAAATATCTTCCGCTGAAAAATGTTGTTTTTCACTACGAATATTTTGCATCAACTCAAGGATTGTTAGCCGTGGTTCAGTAACTTTCAACCCTACTTTCTTTAGTAATTTAATATTTTCTTCAGACATTTTCTACTCCATCGTTGTCGTAGGATTAGGCTAATTCTGCCAAATACATTTCATCAAAAATTTGTTTACACCATCGAGCCACTCGATCGTCAGTAAGCTCTGGCTGGCGATCTTCATCAATACATAAACCGACAAAGGTGGTTTCATCAACAAGAGCTTGTGAGGCTTCAAAACTGTATCCTTCCGTTGGCCAATGACCAACAATAACACCGCCATTTGGTTCAATTACATCTCGTATTGTCCCCATCGCATCACAGAAATACTCGGCATAATCTTCTTGGTCGCCACAGCCGAAAATGCCTACAACTTTACCATTAAAATCAATCTCTTTTAAGGTCGGCATAAAGTCGTCCCAATCAGCTTGAGATTCGCCATAATACCAAGTTGGAATACCAAAAAGTAAGAAATCGTAAGATTCAATATCTTCACGGGTACTTTTTGCAATATCACGAATATCAATTAATTCTGCTCCAATTTGTTTTTGGATCATTTTAGAAATATTTTCTGTGTTTCCGGTATCTGAACCGTAAAATAAACCAACAACTGCCATTTGAAATTTACCTATTTTTATAATGAAATCAATGTGTTAATCATTGATATAATCACGTAATATCTGTTCAATTAACTGCCCACGAGAAAGCCCTTGAGCAAATGCTTGCTCTTCTAAGGCATGTACTAAATCGGAATGCAATTTTAACTCAACTCGTCTAAGCCCTGAGGAGCGATCTCGTTTGAGCTGATTGCGTTTATTGATTCGGATTTGTTGTTCTCGGCTAAGGGGATTGGTACGAGGCCGCCCAATTTTTGGCAGGTTTTCAAACAGATCCAGTGTAATGCAATCGGAATCTTGTTTTGCCATTTTCTGTCTTTGGGCATTAACTCATTCCCTAACTAGATGAGAATGATACGCTAAATTATAGGGAAGAACTATATCATAATCTCAATGGGTTGGGAATAATCGAAAGAGGATTTACTTTAGGTAAATTCATATAATATTTTGGGGAAATATACTTGCAAAGTAGCGTTCTGAATGCTTGTTCAGTATTAAATGCAAGTTCTTTTTACGACTTCTCGGGCAAAATTATGACTATTTGGATCGTGTTTATAGGAGAATGGTAAATAGAATATGTTACTGTTTTAAGCGCTTAATTACAGGTGTTATTAGTTCATATCCTTTCGTAAAAAGGGGAAAAAGAGTAGAATTGATGTTTATTTTGATGAGAGAGAAAGAAAATGGCAAGTATTCACTTAGCGATCGCCAGTGATTTTTTGTTGGCAGAAAAATTATTAGAAGCAGTAGAAAATAGCGAATTAAAGATTGAAAAGATTTCTGCTATTGAATTAGAAAGTTTTGGCGAAGAACATTCTTTACGGTTTGGAACAAAAGCAGTACCACAATTATCAGTTGAAGAAGTGGATTGGTCGCAATTTAGCCACGTTTTGTTTGCAGGAAAAATGAAAGAGGCGGAATTATTAGCGAAAGCAGTACAGGCTGGGTGCTTAGTGATTGATTTATATGGTATTACGGCTTTGATTAGTAATGTTCCAGTTATTGTGCCAAGCGTGAATGATGAAATGATTGCTAATGTGAGAGAGAGAAATATTGTTGCACTGGCAAACCCACAAATTAGCCAATTAGCTTTGGCATTGAAACCGTTGTTAGCACAGCCTATCTCGCAGGTTTTTGTTTCTTCACTCTTACCTTCTGCCTATTTTGGTGATGAAAAGGTGCGTGAGCTTGCGGGACAAACGGCACAATTATTGAATGGCATTCCGCTTGATGATGACAAGCCTCGTGTAGCTTTTGATGTCGTTCCAGCGAATGTTCAAGGAGAAGAAGCGAATTTACCGTTTTCTCGTGCTTTTGAGTTACAACTTGCAAAAGTATTACCAAATCTTACCGCTTGTGTTAGCTTTCACGCTATTCAAGTACCTGTTTTTTATGGTATTTCTCAAATGGTAACGGTTAAATCAGATTATATGTTAGATGTGGCGACTTTAAATGAGCAGTGGCAAACACAACGGTGGATATCATTTAACGACAATCAAGTGATGACAGCGGTCAAAAATGGTGAAAATGAAGATCAAAATGGTTTACAAATTAGTCAGTTATTAGCACAGAATGATAATAAAATTCAATTTTGGAGTGTGGCGGATGAGCAACGTTTTAGCCTTGCATTTTTAGCGATTGAATTATTACAGCAGGTATTGGAATATTAATCTGATTATAAAACTGTAAGTATATTGAGCGCTTAGATATTCTCTAAGCGTTTTTTTATGAAAAATTTATTTATAAAAACAAAAGCAAACGTTTGCCTTTTTTTAATCCCTTGATTAGAATATGTTTTTAAATTCACTAGGGGATTTTTATGTTAGACAAATTATTTCAATTGAAACAAAAAGGAACAACAGTAAAAACAGAGATTGTTGCTGGTATTACGACCTTTTTTACAATGGTTTATATTGTTTTTGTTAATCCGTCTATTTTAGGTGTAGCAGGAATGGACACACAAGTTGTGTTTGTAACGACTTGTTTGATTGCAGCATTTGGAACAATCGCAATGGGGCTCTTTAGTAACTTACCTATTGCCCTTGCACCTGCAATGGGGCTAAATGCTTTTTTTGCTTTTGTGGTGGTTCAAAAATTAGGCTATTCATGGCAAGTGGGAATGGGAGCTATTTTCTTAGGCTCAATTGGATTATTTTTGCTAACAGTTTTCCAAGTGCGTTATTGGTTTATGTCAGCAATTCCGTTGGCTTTGCGTGTAGGGATTGGTGCGGGTATTGGTTTACTGATTGCCTTAATTGGTTTAAAAAATATGGGGTTAGTCGTTGCCAATCCCGCAACATTGGTTGCACTAGGTGATTTACATGATCCAACAGTATTACTCGGTATTTTAGGATTCTTTATTATTGTTACACTGTCTGCTCGGGGCATTCATTCAGGTGTTTTGATTTCAATTACATTGATTACCGCACTTGCTTTATGGATTGACCCAAATGTGCAGTTTAATGGCGTAATTTCAACGCCACCAAGCCTTGATTCAGTCGTTGGGCAAGTTGATGTTGCAGGGGCTTTTGATACAGCATTACTTGGTATTATTTTTTCGTTTATGTTAGTGAATCTATTTGATTCATCTGGCACACTTATTGCGGTAACAGATAAGGCGGGATTTACGGATAAAAATGGGCGTTTCCCGAAAATGAAGCAGGCATTGTATGTTGATAGTGTTAGTGCAATGGTCGGTTCTTATATGGGAACATCTGCAATTAGCACTTATATTGAAAGTGGATCAGGTGTCTCTGTCGGTGGGCGTACAGGGCTGACGGCAATTGTAGTTGGGCTATTGTTTTTATTAACTATTTTCTTTTCACCATTAGCTAGTGTTGTACCATCTTATGCAACGGCTGGAGCATTGGTATTTGTCGGTATTTTAATGGCATCAAGTTTAATTGAAGTAAAATGGAGCGATTTAACGGAAGCTGCTCCCGCTTTTATCACAACCGCAATGATGCCATTTACCTACTCAATTACGGAAGGGATTGCCTTCGGATTTATTAGTTACTGTGTAATGAAATTAGCAACCGGGCGTGCAAAAGAGATCAATGCCCCAGTATTGGTTGTATCACTACTATTTATCGCAAAATTTGTATGGGTAGGATAATTTACTAGAACTAGCAAAATATAAGCGGTTAAATTCTAAGAAAATTTGCAAATATTTCTATGAATGTAACCGCTTGATTTATAAATTATTTATCTTTTCTTTGTATTATTTAAAAACTCACTAAAATATTTCTATTTAAAAAATAATAATATTGGAATTATAAAGGTTACAAATTTTTTCCTATTTATCTATTATATAAACTTTAGGTGTTAATCTATATTTATTAAATCATTTGATAGTGCAATAATTTTCCTCATCTCTAATGCCTTTAATTATTTAATTAAGTATTATCCTAAATTTAGCATTGTTCATTTAATCCTCTATCTAAGATTACCCTATTTATCGTTAAGTTTGTTTTGCTCTGCACTTTTAATAGGGTAAATTATTTTGCAATAAAAATTGATAATCATGAAGATATCAGTAAAATTGATCTTATATATCAAGGCTGATTTACTTGATCCTAGAGTATAAGTAAAAATAGCCATAAATTTTAAGTGTTGAAGGTATTTAATGATAACAAAATTGACCCCTGATGAAGCGATTGATATTGCGTATGATATTTTTTTAGAAATGGCGGGAGAGAATTTAGATCCTGCAGATATTTTACTGTTTAATTTACAGTTTGAAGAGCGAGGCGCTGTGGAAATGGTTGAAACCAGCGAAAATTGGGATCAAGAAATTGGTACATTGATTGACCCTGAGGCATTTGCTGAAGTGTGGGTTGGGCTGGTTAATGAAAATGATGTAATGGACGATATTTTTGCCCGTTTTTTAATTTCTCACGATGCAGAAAATCGTGAATATCATGTTGTTTGGAAAGAATAATAATGGCGGATTTTTCACAACAATTTCGTGATGCAATGGCTCATTTATCGGCGTCTGTACATATTGTAACCAGTAATGGTGAGGCAGGAAAAATAGGCATTACGGTTTCTTCCGTAACCTCTGTGAGCGATAGCCCTCCAACACTACTATTTTGTGTGAATCAGCAAAGCGAATTACACGATATATTAAAGCGAAATGGTGAGGTGTGCGTTAATGTGTTAAATCACGAGCAGGCTGATTTAGCTAAGCATTTTGCAGGAATGGAAAACAGCACAATGGAAGAACGTTTTTCGTGGGATATTTGGTCTGAAAATGAAAAAGGAATACCTAAGCTAGATACAGCGATTGCTAATTTAGAGGGAAAAATTGTAGAAATGTATGCTGTTGGTTCTCATACTATTTTTATTGTAGCGCTTTCAGCAATTCAATCTACTCCAAACCACAGTCTCGTTTATTTTGCCCGACAGTTTAAAACGGTAAAAATTTGATGATAATCAAACCGCTTGTAAAAGCCGACTAAAATAGTCGGTTTTTTTATTGTCTGTGTTAGCAATAAAAGGATATGATTAAGTGTAATTTTTCTTATAGGAGCAAGTATGCAAGATTTAATTTGCTATAAACAGATGCCAGTTTGGACGAAAGATAGCCTGCCACAAATGTTTCAAGAACAGCATAATACAAAGGCTGGAACTTGGGCTAAATTAACGATATTGCAAGGGGCAATAAGATATAGTGAGCTAACCGAGCAAGGTGAGATTGTTCAGCAGCAGGTGTTTGATGTGGATAATCAAAGCGCATTTGTTTCCCCACAAGTTTGGCATAAAGTTGAGCCTTTAACTGATGATTTAAGGTGCCAACTTGCTTTTTATTGTCAGCCACAGGATTATTTTGTTAAAAAATATAATTTGACGGTGACCCATTCAGAAGTCCTAAGTGCAGTTAAATACATTTCTTCGGGGACCGCATTAGATCTTGGTTGTGGGCGAGGTAGAAATTCACTTTATTTGAATTCACTTGGATTTGATGTAACAGCAGTAGATCATAGCAGTGAAAGTATTGGATTTTTAAATCGGATAATTACTCAAGAAGAGATTAAACATCTTCATACCGCAATTTATGATATTAACCAGGCTGATATTAGCGGGAGTTATGATTTAATTATTTCTACTGTAGTGATGATGTTTTTACAGCGAGATCGTATTCCTGCAATCATTAAAAATATGCAGGCTAATACTAAAATCAATGGCTACAATTTGATTGTATGTGCAATGGATACTGTAGAATACCCTTGTTCAATGCCATTTTCATTTACGTTTAAAGAGAATGAGCTAGCTGATTATTACCAAGGCTGGGAAATGATAAAATATAATGAAGAATTAGGGCATTTACATAAAACTGATGAAAACGGCAATCGTATTCAATTAAAATTTGTAACAATGTTGGCTAAGAAAATTAGCTAGCTAATCGTATAAATGCATAAAAAGGTTGCAGTAGAGCAACCTTTTTATGTTTTATTAGGAAAATAAGATTATCTTATTTTCAACTTTTTGCCTACTACGATTTTATTATCTTTAATCCCGTTTAACTGGCTCAATTTTTCAGGCGTAGTTTTATACATTCTTGCAATAGAGTAGAGCGTTTCATCTTGCCCTACAATGTGTTGCGTAGCATTTGGGTTGATAGTCTTTGTTTGTTCTTTCTTAGCACTTTCTTTATTTCTATTCTCTTTTACAGTAACCTCTTTTTTCGTTTTTGTTTCACTCAATACGGAAGTTTTTTCGTTAGTCGCTTTTCTATCTTGCTTTTTCGTTTTTTCTACTTGAGCATTTTTGTTGGTATTTACCGATTTATCATTAGTAGAAGGTTTAGCCTTTTCAGGTGTGTCTTCTTTAAAGACAGATTTTGGCACAACATAGCCTGAATATCGGCTACGATATTCTACTAGCCCGTTGTAAATAGCTCGAGCAATTTGGCGATGATAAGAGACTCTGGATAGTTTTTGTTCTTCGGTTGCATTCGATAAAAACCCCGTTTCAATTAAAATAGAGGGGATATCCGGCGAACGTAATACACTGAGGCTGGCGTGTTGTGGAACACTTTTTGCTAATGCGGTGATATTACTTAATCGGCGTAATACTGTTTTTCCTAGTTCATAGCCTGAACGTTGTGAGTGAGAAAACTGTAAATCTAGTACGGTTTGGCTTAAATAGCGTTCGTTAGTAGTTGATAATACTGAGCCAGCCCCCCCAAGTAATTCAGATTGTTTTTCGTGATCTTCCATCCATTTGCCTAGCTCATCATTAGCTCGTCTATTAGATAACACCCATACAGAAGCCCCTTTCATATCACTAGAATTAGGAGATGAATCGGCGTGAATAGAAACTAAATAGTTTGCTCGGGATTTTCGAGCAATTTCTGTTCTTTCAGGAAGTTGGATAAATTTATCACTATTACGAGTCATAATTGCTTTAAAATTAGGATCGGCATCAAGTAATGCTTTTAATTCTCTAGCAATAGAAAGGGTTACATCTTTTTCTTTTATACCTAAATTCTTACTCATTGCGCCCGGGTCTTTTCCTCCGTGTCCTGCATCAATAGCAATAATTGTGCGTGCGTAACTTTGAATACTAAAGAGTAACAAGGTAGTTGCACTTAGGCAGGTAAAAAATTTATTTCTCATAGTCTTCCTTTATTCTTTTATATTTTACAAGCGGTCTGATTGTTTAAAAATTTGCGAAATAGCTCATCTGCTTTAGCATTTTGTGGCAGAAGTTGTAGGTTACGTCCTTGTTCTGCATAATCTAATTGAATAATAAAATCAGCTGGGGGAATCATTCCGAGTCCACAGTTTGCCCATTCAAGTAAGCAGAGCGTTTGTGCTTTAAAATAATCACGAATCCCCATAAACTCAAGTTCTTCAGGATCTGCTAAACGATATAAATCAAAATGGTAAAGCGAAAATGGTGGAAGTATGTATTCTTCAACGAGAGTATAAGTCGGGCTTTTTACATTGCCTTGATGACCAAATGTGCGAACAATACTACGAGTAAGGGTCGTTTTACCTGCTCCTAATTCACCATTTAGGTAAATGACAAGAGAGTTGCTCGTGCTTTTGTTTAAATAATCACGAAATTGAATTGCAAGGCATTCCCCGAATTGGAGCAATGCTTCTTCATTTTTTAGATAGAACGTATTATTCATTGTCAGCCAAATTGATAAAGTGTGTACGATAAAATTTTAATTCTTCAATAGATTCTTTAATATCATCTAAAGCTAAATGGGTATTTTTCTTAGAAAATTGGTTGAATATTTCAGGTTTCCAGCGTGTGGCTAGCTCTTTTAATGTACTCACATCTAAATGGCGATAGTGAAAATAGTCAGCTAAATCAGGCATATATTTGTATAAAAAACGTTTGTCTTGAGCAATACTGTTGCCACAAATAGGTGAAGCGCCTTTAGACACCCATTTTTTTAGAAAATCTAAGGTTTGTAATTCAGCGGCACGTTCGTTGAGTTTGCTCTGTTTAACCCGCTCAATTAAGCCATTCGCAGTATGTGTTGTGGTACACCATTCACTCATTTTATTTAATAACTCATCTGGTTGATGAATAGCAAGTACTGGGCCTTCCGCAAGAATATTGAGATCTTTGTCAGTTACAATCGTGGCAATTTCAATAATACGTTCTTTTTCAGGATCAAGCCCAGTCATTTCAAGATCGATCCAAATTAAATTCTGTTTATTTTGACTCATTTTCTTTCCTTAATTCTTTTTCTTTGAGTGTTTCTAACGCTTGATAGACTGCATTTGGCACAAATTGTTCAACATTTCCGTGATGGCGGTAAATTTCTCGCACCATTGTTGAGGAGAGATGTCGCCATTCAATAGAGGGAGGAAGAAAAACGGTATCCAGTTTGCCTGCAAGCTGATGATTTAATTGAGCAAGCCCAATTTCATAATCAAGATCATTACTTCCACGAATGCCTCGAAGAAGTGCAATGGCATTATGTTGTAGGGCAAAATCAGCTAAAAGCTGTTCAAATCCCATAACTTTAATATTGGGGAGATGCTGGCAACTTTTTTTGACTAATTCAATACGTTGAGCTAGGTTAAAAAGCGGTTGTTTGCTTGGATTTTTTGCAACGGCAACGATGATCTGTTCAAATAATGCAGAGGCTCTCTGAATAATATCTAAGTGTCCATTGGTAATAGGATCAAATGTTCCTGCATAAATTATGGGTTTTGTCATTTTTTGTTGTTTGTTATCGTTCATTGATTGATTATAGCTTATTGTAAATAAGGTGCTAAATAATTTAGGTGGCGTTTTAATGCCCCTTGATTTTCTTTTAATACAGAAAAACCAGCTTGGCTGATTTTTTTGCCTAGCTCTGGGTGTGCAAGGAAATAATTTACAGCTTTGATAAGCTCTTCTTTCTCACTGCTAATTTCTACAACACCATTGACATTGCGTAATTTGGTAAATACTTCGGGGAAATTAAAGGTATGAATGCCTGAAATAACGGGCAGTTCAAAAGCAATGGGTTCAAGAGGATTGTGTCCGCCGTGTTTAACTAGGCTTCCGCCAATGAATGAAATTTTAGCTAAGCCGTAGAGTAGCATCATCTCCCCCATAGTGTCGCCAAGCAGCACTTGGGTATTTGGTAAAAGTGGCTGGTAATCTGAGCGCTTGATATAGGGAATTTGCATTTTTTTGAGTAAATCTTCAACGCTATCAAACCGTTCAGGGTGGCGAGGCACGAGGATCAGAACTAAATGGGGATAGTATTCTAGTAATGCCTGATGAGCTTCTAAAATTAGTTTTTCTTCTCCTTCGTGGGTGCTACCCGCAATCCAGACTGGGCGACCAGTCATATTTAAATCAATACGAGTTTGAATGACTTTCATCAGTAGCTCAGTCGTAATTTCTAAGTCGAATTTAAGATTTCCAGTATTAATTAAATGTTTTGGATTAAAGCCTAGTTCAAGATAACGTTCGGCACTTACGGCATCTTGGGCAAGTATCAGATCAATATTGTCCCACATTGATTTTAAATGTTTTTTTACCCAACCATAACGCTTTGCTGAACGAGGCGATAATCGAGCATTAGCAATAATAAAAGGAATATGGCGCTTTTTAATTTGATGAATTAAATTGGGCCAAAGTTCGGTTTCAATCACAATAAACAGTTTTGGATTAACGAAATTGAGAAAACGGTTAATGGCATCAGGTAGATCGTAAGGGAGATAAATATGAGAAACAGAATGGCCAAAAGCAGCTTTTACTTGCGTTGAACCTGTTGGAGTAACGGTGGTTACTGTGATTGATAAATCAGGGTATGCCTGCTGAATGGCTTTAACCAATGGGGTAGCTGCAATAACTTCTCCAACAGAGGCTGCATGGATAACGATTCCCCTTGCTTGCGGAGAAGATATATTGTAATAAAAGCCATAGCGTTCGAGTAACCGCTTGCGATATTCTGGTAATTTACGTCCCCGTTGGCACATTAATATTAAGATAAACGGCTGAAGTAAATAGGTAAGAACCGTATAGATATGGCGTAACATTTTATTTTTCCCTAATTATTTCTATTGTTAAAGCATCTGCTAACGTTATTCAAATTCAAGCTCTACGGCAGTTTCACCTAATAAATTTTTGAGTGAAGAGAGGAGTTCTTCTTTTGGCATAATACGCCATTCTACTCCACCACGCACTAATGCACGTCCATTTGGGCTATGATAGTAAAAATGTAGTGGTATAACACCATCTTTATGAGGTTGAATAAGAGCGGTGAGTTTGTTAATAAAATTCGGCGTTACTTGTTCTTGTGAGATAGCAAGAGCAAGGCTTTTAGCTTGTCCAATACGAGCATCATCTAATGAGAGAATTTCTCGAGCAGACATTTTTAGTCCCCCATTAAAATCATCAGTTTGGATTGAACCGCTTGCAATGATAATATTATCTTTTTGCAGTAAGTGACCAAATTTTTCGAGTGCTTCAGAAAAGAGCATAATATCTAGCTTACCTGAGCGATCTTCAATAGTTGCAATGCCAATGCGGTTTCCTTTTTTCGTCACAGTAATGCGAGATGACATTACCAGGCCGGCAACGGTTGCAGTTTGTCCTCGATAAGTTGGTTGAATTTCATTTAAACGGGTAGGGGCATAATGGGCTAGTTCTTTTAAGAAACGACCAATAGGGTGTCCACTTAGGTAAATTCCTAATGTAGATTTTTCTCCTTCAAGTACCGCTTGTTCTGTCCATTTGGGCGTATTGGCGTACGCATTTTGGACTTCTTCAGCGGTCTCGGTGAGTACACCAAACATATCGCTCTGTCCGAGCGCTTCCATTTTGCTATGTTGATCGGAGGCTTTAAGTGCATCTTCTAAATTTTTCATCAATGCAGCTCGGTGAGGCCCAAGTTTATCAAACGCCCCCGCCATAATTAAACTTTCAAAGGTCCGGCGATTAACTTTTTTCAAATCCACCCGAGCGGTTAGATCAAAGAGATCTTTGAAAATACCACCTTGATTGCGAGCGTCTAAAATGGCATCAATAGGCCCTTCGCCTACGCCTTTAATTGCGCCTAAGCCATACACAATTTCGCCTTTTTCATTCACACTAAAGCGGTGCTGCCCACTGTTGATATCGGGTGGTACAACTGTGAGTCCCATATTGATACATTCATCGTAAAAACCGACGATCTTATCGGTATTATCTAACTCGGAGGTCATTACCGCTGCCATAAACTCAGCGGGATAGTGGGTTTTTAGCCATAAAGTTTGATAAGAAACAAGAGCGTAAGCTGCTGAGTGTGATTTATTAAAACCATAGCCTGCGAATTTTTCTACAAGGTCAAATATTTTTTCTGCAAGCTCGCCCTTAATACCTTTTTTTTCTGCCCCTGTTTTGAAAATAGAACGCTGTGCTGCCATTTCTTCAGGCTTTTTCTTACCCATTGCTCGGCGTAATAAATCTGCACCACCTAATGTGTACCCAGCCAGAACTTGGGCGATTTGCATTACTTGTTCTTGATAGACAATAATGCCATAGGTTGGCTCTAAAATCGGTTGCAAACTTTCGTGCTGATTTTCTGGATCAGGGTAAGCAATAGGCTCTTTACCGTGTTTACGGTCAATAAAATTTTGTACCATTCCTGCTTCTAATGGACCAGGGCGGAATAAGGCAACTAGAGCGATAATATCTTCAAAATTACTTGGCTGTAGACGAGAAATAAGGTCTTTCATTCCCCGAGATTCTAGCTGAAAAACGGCTGTCGTTTTCGCCGCTTTTAACAGATCGAAAGATTTCTTATCATCAAGTGGAATACTTTCAATGCGAATAGGATCTTTCCCTTCTTGTGAACGGCGTTGATTGATCATTTCCAACGCCCATTTGATAATAGTCAGGGTACGTAAGCCTAAAAAGTCAAATTTAACAAGCCCCGCATATTCCACATCATTTTTATCAAAATGGGTAACAGGGTGTTGTCCTTGAGAGTCATAATAAAGTGGGGAAAAATCAGTAATAGTCGTTGGCGCAATCACCACCCCCCCAGCGTGCTTACCTACATTTCGTGTAACGCCTTCAAGTTTACGAGCCATATCAATTAAGGCTTCAACTTCTTCATCAGTATCATAGAGTTCTTGTAGTTTTGGTTCGGCATCAAAGGCTTTAGCCAGAGTCATTCCAGGATCTGGCGGAATTAATTTTGAAATGCGATCCACAAAACTATAAGGGTGTCCGAGTACTCGCCCAACATCTCGAATCACTGCTTTGGCAGCCATTGTTCCGAAAGTGATAATTTGTGAAACCGCTTGGCGACCGTAGGTTTCAGAAACGTGTTCAATAACTCGATCTCGTCCGTCCATACAAAAATCTACGTCAAAATCGGGCATTGAAACCCGCTCTGGATTCAGAAAACGCTCAAAAAGGAGGTCGAATTCTAATGGGTCAAGATCAGTAATTTTTAAAGCATAAGCAACCAAAGAGCCTGCCCCAGAACCTCGTCCTGGGCCTACTGGAATATTGTTATCTTTGGACCATTGGATAAATTCCATAACGATCAAAAAGTAGCCAGGAAAGCCCATCTGGTTAATTACATCAAGTTCAATTTGCAATCTTTCATCATAAACAGACCGCTTGCTTGCCCGAATTTCGGGATCGGGAAAGAGAAATTCTAATCTTTCTTCTAAACCTTCTTGGGATTTTTTGATTAAATATTCTTCTGTAGAAAGATCTCCAGTGGGGAAATTAGGCAGAAAATATTCGCCTAATCGAATAGTTACATTACAACGTTGAGCAATTAGTAGGGTATTTTCTAAGGCTTGCGGAATATCATCAAACAGCTGACACATCTCCTCTTCACTGCGAAAATATTGCTGTGGAGAGTATTTTTGTGGACGTTTTGGGTCGTCTAATGTGTAGCTATCGTGAATGGCAACACGAATTTCGTGAGCATCAAAATCGTCCGTGTGCAGGAAAACAACATCGTTTACGGCAACTACGGGTAATGCAAATTTATGGGCGAATTTGACCGCTTGTTGAATATACCGTTCTTCGTCTGAGCGTCCTGTTCGGCATAGGGATAAATAATAGTGATTAGGGAAATATTGTTGATAAAATTGCAGTAAATTTTCTGCTTCAGTTTGGTTTTCTTTCAGAAGTGCTTTACCAACATCACCGTTACGCCCGCCTGAAAGAATAATAATCCCTTCATTTAGTTCTGCAAGCCACGCTTTTTCAAGCAAAGGGAACTCAAAATAACCTTGTTGATAGGCTCGGGAAATCAGTAGTGTAATGTTGTGATAGCCTGTATTGTTTTTGGCAAGAAGCGTTAATTCATAATAATCTTCACTTTCAGGTGTTGGGCGAACCATTACATCAACACCAATAATGGGTTTAACCCCAGAACTTAGAGCTTCTCCGTAAAAGCGAACTAAGCCGTAAAAGTTAGTAAAATCTGTTAATGCCATAGCGACCATATTGTTGGTAACACAGGCTTTGATTAACGGTTTGACTTTAGCAACGCCATCGATCATTGAGAAATCGCTGTGAACTTTAAGATGAACAAAACGTGGTTGTGTCATATTTAACTATTATTATTCCTAAGTATTCCTAAGCAGCTTGACTTGTTATGGTCAGGCGTAAAGAAGAATGTGCAAAATTTTGGGTAAAACGACCGCTTGTTGGTTGAAATTGGGCTTTTCTTTTGTGATAAATCATCAAGAAGAAAAGCCATTGAGATTTAATCTCTTTTCTTACCTAACAGCCACCAGATGATGAGTAAGCAGAGTAAACTTGGGGTAATTGCCCCAACAGGCACTGGGATCCAAGAAACGACAAGGCTCAAATTGCCAAATACAATGTTAGAAACGTAAAATACAAAGCCTGCCAAAATACCAATCACAATTTTAGCGCCCATTGTACTGCTGCGAAGTGGTCCAAAAATAAATGAAATGGCTAATAACATCATAACAGCCATTGAAATGGGCTGAAAAATTTTATGCCAAAGGGTTATTTCAAAGCGTTTTGGATCTTGCCCTGTCTCTTTTAAAAAACCAACATAATCAGCTAAACCTGAAATGGATAAGGATTCAGGCTTGAGAGAAACTACCCCTAATTTACTTGGGGTAATAGTTGTTTGCCAAAGCTGTTCGGTGGTTTTTATTTGAGTGATCTGATCTTGCTCAATTATAGATTTTTCAATTTGCTTGAGTTGCCAGTGATTATCTTGATAAACCGCTTGTTTGGCTTTTAAAATAGATTTCAATGTGCGTTGATCAAATTCATAAATTAGCATTTCGTTAAGATGTTGTGGGTCGCTTATTTTTTGAATATAAATAAAGTTATTACCATCTTTTGCCCAAAAACCCCCTTTGGTAGAGAGCATTGTGCCTCCGCTTTGAGCAAGGGAACGCATATTGCGAGCAAATTGTTCTGTTTGTGGTACACCCCATTCACCAATAACCATCGTAAAAATAACAAGGGGAATAGCTGTTTTCATTACTGCAAGCCCAATCCGAAAACGTGAAAAACCTGAGGCTTGCATTACAACTAACTCACTGCGACTTGCTAATCCACCAAGTCCCATTAGTGAACCAAGTAGAGCGGCAATTGGGAAAAACGTTTCAATATCTTTAGGGATTGTTAAAAAAGTGTAATAGGCTGCGTGTAAGCCATCGTAAGATCCCTGTCCAACAGCACGAAATTCTTCGACAAATTTGATAATAGCGCCTAATCCTACCAGTAAAAATAGGGTGAGCAGTATTGAACCAAGGATAGTTTTACCGATATAACGTTCTAATACATTCATCTAAATTACCCCTTTTTTTGTAAACGATAACGTAGGGCGAACAACCATTTGCTGTTCCAACTATTAAGAAGTAGCCCTAAAATGAGGAAAGCAACAGAAACTAATGGCATCAGTAAATTAGTGTCGATTTTGCCTGCACTGCCTGCGGATTTGAGCGAGCTTTGCAGTAGAAAATAGATTAAATAGAGTAAAAGAGCAGGGAGTAATTTTGCAAATCTGCCCTGACGTGGATTGACGCTACTCATTGGCACAGCAAGTAATGCCATTATTGGAACGGCTAGAATTAGAGCAATACGCCACTGTAGTTCTGATTGTGCCTCGGGGGATTTGTTGTGAATTAAATTATTAAAATCAGCACGTTGAACTAATTTTTCATCGGTTTCTACATCTTGATAGCCTAAGTAAGCTGAATAATTATCAAAGCTAGAAATGCGGAAATCAGCAGTTTGTGGTGTGCCTTCGTAACGAGTGCTGTTAGTTAGCGTGAGTAATTGATCGCCATTTGGTAAACCTTGTAATTGTCCAGATTCTGCCACCACGACTGAGGGTTTATTTTTTTTCATTTGAGCTGGCTGAAAAATATAAATATCGTTAATGCTATTTTCTTTTATGTTGTCAATAAATAGCACATAGCCCCCTGCAGACATAAATTGTCCAGATGTTAGTGCAGTAAAACGTGGGTTCGCTTTAGCTTCTGCTAACATTTCACTTTGTTTATTGATTGCCCACGGTGTTAGCCAAAATACATTATAAACGGCTAGAGCAGTGGTAAAAAGTGAGAGAAAGAGAGCGACTTTCACTAATAGTGATTGCCCAACGCCACAGGCTCGCATTACAGTAATTTCGCTTTCGGTATAAAATCTGCCTAAAGTTAGTAAAAGTGCAATAAAAAGTGATAATGGCAACATCAGTTGTGCCATTGTTGGCATACCTAATCCAAGTAGGCTTAACACTAAGTCCGTAGGTACTCTCCCACTCACAGCGGAGTTCAATACACGAACTAATTGTTGGCTAAAAAAGATGACTAACAATATGAAAAGTATCGCTATTTGGCTTTTAAAAATTTCTTTCGTTAAATATCGGCTTAAAATCACAACATTGTTCTCAATTTAATAAATTAGTTCTTGCAATTTCAGTGTAAGAGCGTAGTTTTACGCCCCACAATTTATGTGCAAGTTCAAGCGGTTAGATTTAGAAAAATTTTTGCAAATTATTTGTTGCAAAGGGGCGCTTGTAAATATGCCATCATACCCTTTTATGTAAAAAAAATCACGGGAGGAATTATGGAATTTAGTGTGAAAAATGGATCCGTTGAAAAACAACGTACAGCGTGTTTAGTTGTTGGGGTCTACGAACCCCGCCGTTTATCATCTGCGGCAGAACAATTAGATAAGCTAAGTGAAGGCTATATCAGTGCTTTACTCAAAAAAGGCGATTTGGAAGGAAAAGTTGGGCAAACGTTATTGTTACATCATTTACCTAATGTTCCTGCGGAACGAGTGTTATTGGTGGGGTGTGGCAAAGAGCGAGAACTAACTGAACGACAGTATAAGCAAGTTATTCAAACTATGTTGCAGGTCGTTAATAATACGGGTTCGACAGAGATTGTATGTTGTTTAACTGAATTACACGTTAAAGCCCGTTCAATCTATTGGAATGTGCGTTTTGCCGTTGAAGCAATGCAAGAAGCAAGTTATTCCTATACTGAGTTTAAAAGCATAAAACCCGAAGTCCATCGTGAATTGCGTAAAGTAGCATTTAATATTGCGAGTCGTAAAGAATTATCTATTGCAGAGCAAGCGTTGGAGCAAGGTAAAGCGGTCGCTTCAGGTGTGATTTTTGCAAAAAATGTAGCAAATTGTCCGCCGAATGTATGTACCCCCGAATATCTTGCGAATTGTGCGAGAAAATTGGCGGAAAGCTACGAGAAAATAACAACGACAGTGGTCGACGAAGAAGAAATGAAAACATTGGGAATGAATGCTTACTTAGCGGTTTCTCAAGGCTCACAGAATCCTGCCTATATGTCACTTATTCATTATAATAATCACCCTGATCCTAAGGCAAAACCGATTGTGTTAGTCGGAAAAGGAATGACCTTTGATTCAGGTGGCATTTCGATTAAACCTTCAGCCGCAATGGACGAAATGAAATATGATATGGGGGGAGCGGCATCTGTATATGGAACAATGAAAGCCATTGCAGAAATGAAATTGCCACTAAATGTTATCGGTATTTTAGCTGGGTGCGAGAATATGCCCGATGGCAACGCCTATCGCCCTGGTGATATTTTAACGACGATGTCTGGGCTAACAGTTGAAGTATTAAACACTGATGCGGAAGGGCGTTTGGTATTGTGTGATGTACTAACTTATGTGGAGCGTTTTGATCCTGAATTAGTTATTGATGTCGCAACATTAACGGGTGCTTGTGTTGTTGCCCTTGGAATGCATACCACAGGGCTTATTTCAACGCATAATAGTTTAGCTCACGATTTATTAAATGCATCAGAGCAAGCCGATGATAGAGCTTGGCGTTTACCAATGGGTGAAGACTATCAAGAGCAACTTAAATCCAATTTTGCAGATCTTGCTAACATTGGCGGAAGCTATGGTGGTGCAATTACTGCAGGCGTATTTTTATCTAATTTTGCAAAAAAATACACCTGGGCTCATTTGGATATTGCAGGTACAGCGTGGAAAACAGGTGCGGCGAAAGGTGCTACGGGGCGTCCAGTACCAATGCTTTCTCAATTTTTGATAGAAAAAGCATTAGAAAAGTAAAATGAAGATTGCCTAGTGCCTAATAATGAAAAAGCCCCTATTTCAATAAGAAATAGGGGCTTTCAATAATCTGTATTTATAGCATTTTATATTTAGTGGTAACTTTTTTCATAAACTCACCGCTTGTTGATGCGCTATTTTGTCGATAAATGAAATTTTTTAATAAGAAAATTAAGTAATACGCCATAAAGGGGAACAAATAGTAGCAGGCTCACAAATAGTTTAAAGGAATAATCAACCGAGCCAATAGTAAACCAATGTTCCGCCATAAAAGGATCATCACTACGATAAAAAGCAACGGCAAAGAAAATAAAAGTATCAATTAAGCTACCGAATGTAGTTGAACTTGCAGGGGCAAGCCACCAGGCTTTTCCTTGACGTAATCGGTTAAATACGAAAATATCCATTAATTGTCCAACAGCATAAGCAAGAAAGCTGGCTAATGCTATTCGAAAAACAAATAAATTAAATGTGAGTAATGCGGAAAAGGTTTGGAATTGCCCTTCAAAAAAGAGTACAGAGATAATATAACTAATAATAAGTGCAGGAATCATCACCGTAAAAATAATTTTTCGGGCGAGCGAAGCACCAAAGACACGTACCGTTAAATCAGTAGCTAAAAAAATAAATGGGAAAGAAAATGTTCCCCAAGTCGTTGGAATAACTAAATCAGTGAAGGGAATTTTTATTTCGAAGGCAATTTGAACTAAATAATTACTCAATGTAATGATAAAAATATGGAATAAGGCTAATAAAATTAGCGAACGACGTTGTTCGTTTGAAAAGTGAAGTTTCATTGTATTTCCTTTTTAGTTAGGTTGTTGGGGTTAGGGAACCCAGAGTTAAACGGGGGCAGAATGATACAAGGTGAATAAAAAAGATCAAGAGGGCTCTGTAAAAATTGTGAGAAATAGACCGCTTATAGTGAAGCCCCCAGTATATTGGGGGCTAAAGGAATTAAAGTTTTGCTAAAAGCATAGCTTCTAATTTTTCTTGATCGATAGCGAATTTACGGATCCCTTCTGCTAATTTCTCTACAGCCATAGGATCTGAATTATGTTCCCAATAGAATTCTGCTTCGCTCATTGGTGTTGGACGTGCTTTTATTTCTCCAGTGAAAGAGAGTTTACGTACAAGTGGTTGGTTACTTTCTTGCAATTCTTTTAATAATGGCGGTGCAATAGTTAAACGATCGCAACCCGCTAATTCGGTAATTTCACCAACATTGCGGAAACTTGCTCCCATTACTACGGTATTATAACCATATTCTTTATAATAGTTATAAATAGATGTTACTGAGATGACACCAGGATCTTCTGCAGGGGAGAACTCTTTTGTGTCGCTATTGGCTTTGTACCAGTCAAGAATACGTCCAACAAATGGAGAAATGAGATATACGCCAGCTTCAGCACATGCTCGAGCCTGAGCTTGAGAAAAGAGTAGAGTTAAATTACAGTTAATACCTTCTTTTTCTAATTGTTCTGCAGCTTTGATTCCTTGCCATGTAGAAGCAATTTTAATAAGAATACGTTCGTTACTAATGCCAGCAGCATTATATAAGCTAATTAGTTTACGGGCTTTTAAGATAGTTTTTTCAGTATCATAAGAATAGCGAGCATCAACTTCAGTAGAAATACGCCCTTTAACGACTTTTAAAATTTCTAAACCAATATTAACGGCTAATTTATCTTCTGCATCAATAAGTTGCTGTGCTTTATCATTACTTTGAGCTTTTGCATAAGCGATTGCATCATCAATCAATGGGGAATATTGAGGAAGTGCTGAGGCACTTAAAATTAAAGAAGGGTTAGTTGTGGCGTCTTCAGGTTGGTAGGTTTTGATTGCATCAATATCACCTGTATCTGCAACAACCATTGTCATTCCGCGCAGTGTATCTAGTTGGTTCATAAGTAGTTCCTTTTAGTTTGTAGTTAATTTAAAAAGCGTAGTATCATAGCAAATTCAGTGTTGGAAGTAGTAGGAATTTTGTGAAGTAGATCACATTATTGTAGAATTACTCTAAAAATATATAAGATATTGAGAAATAATCTCACTTAAAAGTAATGCTCAGTATTAAATCGAATCAATTTGATTTATTTTTCATCTTTTGATGTAATTTTCAAATATTTTTGCAAAAAGTACTTGCGTGCGTTTTAGAAATATCTATAATACGCACCACACAACGACGCGCTGTTGTGAATTAATAAGATTGATTTGATAGTGCGTCGTTGTTTTGTTCTTTAATAATGTATCAGACAATTTGTGTGGGCACTTGTTGATGTTAATTTGTAGTTATAAGTATATAAAGACAAGACTTAATGAGTGCTAACTTGAAAATTCATAAAGAAGTAATAGAGTCAGTATTGATTGAGCGAAAAGATTAAATTGAAGAGTTTGATCATGGCTCAGATTGAACGCTGGCGGCAGGCTTAACACATGCAAGTCGAACGGTAACGGGTAAGTACTTGTACTTATGCTGACGAGTGGCGGACGGGTGAGTAATGCTTGGGAATCTGGCTTATGGAGGGGGATAACTACGGGAAACTGTAGCTAATACCGCGTATAATCGAGAGATGAAAGGGTGGGACCTTCGGGCCACCTGCCATGAGATGAGCCCAAGTGGGATTAGGTAGTAGGTGAGGTAAGGGCTCACCTAGCCGACGATCTCTAGCTGGTCTGAGAGGATGACCAGCCACACTGGAACTGAGACACGGTCCAGACTCCTACGGGAGGCAGCAGTGGGGAATATTGCACAATGGGGGGAACCCTGATGCAGCCATGCCGCGTGAATGAAGAAGGCCTTCGGGTTGTAAAGTTCTTTCGGTGATGAGGAAAGCTTGGGTGTTAATAGCACTTGGGTATGACGTTAGTTACAGAAGAAGCACCGGCTAACTCCGTGCCAGCAGCCGCGGTAATACGGAGGGTGCGAGCGTTAATCGGAATGACTGGGCGTAAAGGGCACGCAGGCGGTGACTTAAGTGAGATGTGAAAGCCCTGGGCTTAACCTAGGAATAGCATTTCATACTGGGTCGCTAGAGTATTTTAGGGAGGGGTAGAATTCCACGTGTAGCGGTGAAATGCGTAGAGATGTGGAGGAATACCGAAGGCGAAGGCAGCCCCTTGGGAATATACTGACGCTCATGTGCGAAAGCGTGGGGAGCAAACAGGATTAGATACCCTGGTAGTCCACGCTGTAAACGATGTCGATTTGGGGATTGGGCTTTGAGTTTGGTCCCCGAAGCTAACGCGATAAATCGACCGCCTGGGGAGTACGGCCGCAAGGCTAAAACTCAAATGAATTGACGGGGGCCCGCACAAGCGGTGGAGCATGTGGTTTAATTCGATGCAACGCGAAGAACCTTACCTACTCTTGACATCCAGAGAATCCTGTAGAGATACGGGAGTGCCTTCGGGAGCTCTGAGACAGGTGCTGCATGGCTGTCGTCAGCTCGTGTTGTGAAATGTTGGGTTAAGTCCCGCAACGAGCGCAACCCTTATCCTTTGTTGCCAGCGGGTTATGCCGGGAACTCAAAGGAGACTGCCAGTGATAAACTGGAGGAAGGTGGGGATGACGTCAAGTCATCATGGCCCTTACGAGTAGGGCTACACACGTGCTACAATGGCGTATACAGAGGGAAGCAAGATGGCGACATGGAGCGAATCTCACAAAGTACGTCTAAGTTCGGATTGGAGTCTGCAACTCGACTCCATGAAGTCGGAATCGCTAGTAATCGCAAATCAGAATGTTGCGGTGAATACGTTCCCGGGCCTTGTACACACCGCCCGTCACACCATGGGAGTGGGTTGTACCAGAAGTAGATAGCTTAACCTTCGGGAGGGCGTTTACCACGGTATGATTCATGACTGGGGTGAAGTCGTAACAAGGTAACCGTAGGGGAACCTGCGGTTGGATCACCTCCTTACCAACGACGAATTGCGTTAATAAGCGCTCACACAAATTGTCTGATAAGAGAATAATTAAGGTCATCCGTTGGGTCTGTAGCTCAGGTGGTTAGAGCGCACCCCTGATAAGGGTGAGGTCGGTGGTTCAAGTCCACTCAGACCCACCACTCGTAAGTGAGTGACAAACGGAAGATGGAATGGGGATATAGCTCAGCTGGGAGAGCGCCTGCCTTGCACGCAGGAGGTCAGCGGTTCGATCCCGCTTATCTCCACCAATTCATCATACTTAAGGTTATGTTGCTTATATACGTTTATATAAGAGATGATAAATAACATGAATTTAAGTATGATGATTAATTAACTTTAATTGTTATATCTGTTCTTTAAAAATTTAGAAACAAGCTGAAAATTGAGATTTTTTCAAGCGGTGTTGAGTAATCTACTTAATATATTATTAAGAGTTTTCTCATCACGCCAAAAAGTCTGAGTAAAGAAAAGCCTTGTGTGAACAAAAGCACACAAGCAAATAACCAGTTGTTTACCGATATCAACACAAATCCAAAATATTTGAGGTTGTATGGTTAAGTGACTAAGCGTACACGGTGGATGCCTAGGCAATCAGAGGCGAAGAAGGACGTGCTAATCTGCGAAAAGCTTGGATGAGTCGATAAGAGGCGTTTAATCCAAGATATCCGAATGGGGAAACCCAGTAGATGAAGAATCTACTATCCTTAGCTGAATACATAGGCTAAGGAAGCAAACCGGGAGAACTGAAACATCTAAGTACCCCGAGGAAAAGAAATCAACCGAGATTCTGTCAGTAGCGGCGAGCGAACGCGGAAGAGCCAGTAAGTTTTAGCAATAAATTAAGAGGAATCGTCTGGGAAGTCGAGCCATAGCGGGTGATAGCCCCGTACTTAAATAGTTTTTTGTGGAACTAAGCTTACAATAAGTAGGGCGGGACACGTGATATCCTGTTTGAAGATGGGGGGACCATCCTCCAAGGCTAAATACTCCTGATTGACCGATAGTGAACCAGTACCGTGAGGGAAAGGCGAAAAGAACCCCAGTGAGGGGAGTGAAATAGAACCTGAAACCGTGTACGTACAAGCAGTGGGAGCGGAGCAATCTGTGACTGCGTACCTTTTGTATAATGGGTCAGCGACTTATATTTTGTAGCAAGGTTAACCGAATAGGGGAGCCGTAGGGAAACCGAGTCTTAACTGGGCGATGTAGTTGCAAGGTATAGACCCGAAACCCGGTGATCTAGCCATGGGCAGGTTGAAGGTTGGGTAACACTAACTGGAGGACCGAACCGACTAATGTTGAAAAATTAGCGGATGACTTGTGGCTGGGGGTGAAAGGCCAATCAAACCGGGAGATAGCTGGTTCTCCCCGAAATCTATTTAGGTAGAGCCTTATGTGAATACCTTCGGGGGTAGAGCACTGTTTCGGCTAGGGGGCCATCCCGGCTTACCAACCCGATGCAAACTGCGAATACCGAAGAGTAATGCATAGGAGACACACGGCGGGTGCTAACGTTCGTCGTGAAGAGGGAAACAACCCAGACCGCCAGCTAAGGTCCCAAAGTACTAGTTAAGTGGGAAACGAAGTGGGAAGGCTTAGACAGCTAGGATGTTGGCTTAGAAGCAGCCACCATTTAAAGAAAGCGTAATAGCTCACTAGTCGAGTCGGCCTGCGCGGAAGATGTAACGGGGCTAAAACTAGTCACCGAAGCTGCGGCATCAGACGAAAGTCTGTTGGGTAGGGGAGCGTTGTGTAAGCGGATGAAGGTGAATCGAGAGGTTTGCTGGACGTATCACAAGTGCGAATGCTGACATAAGTAACGATAAAACGAGTGAAAAACTCGTTCGCCGGAAGACCAAGGGTTCCTGTCCAACGTTAATCGGGGCAGGGTGAGTCGGCCCCTAAGGCGAGGCTGAAAAGCGTAGTCGATGGGAAACGGGTTAATATTCCCGTACTTGGATAAACTGCGATGTGGGGACGGAGAAGGTTAGGTTAGCAGACTGTTGGATGTCTGTTTAAGGCGGTAGGTGGAGAGACTAGGCAAATCCGGTCTCTCTTAACACTGAGAACTGATGACGAGTGTCTACGGACACGAAGTAACTGATACCACGCTTCCAGGAAAAGCCACTAAGCTTCAGGTTTATCTAAACCGTACTGAAAACCGACACAGGTGGTCAGGTAGAGAATACTCAGGCGCTTGAGAGAACTCGGGTGAAGGAACTAGGCAAAATAGCACCGTAACTTCGGGAGAAGGTGCGCTTATGGTAATTGTAGTCCCTTGCGGACGAAGGTGAAGTAAGTCGAAGATACCAGCTGGCTGCAACTGTTTATTAAAAACACAGCACTCTGCAAACACGAAAGTGGACGTATAGGGTGTGATGCCTGCCCGGTGCTGGAAGGTTAATTGATGGTGTTATCGAAAGAGAAGCTCCTGATCGAAGCCCCAGTAAACGGCGGCCGTAACTATAACGGTCCTAAGGTAGCGAAATTCCTTGTCGGGTAAGTTCCGACCTGCACGAATGGCATAATGATGGCCAGGCTGTCTCCACCCGAGACTCAGTGAAATTGAAATCGCCGTGAAGATGCGGTGTACCCGCGGCTAGACGGAAAGACCCCGTGAACCTTTACTATAGCTTGACACTGAACATTGAATTTTGATGTGTAGGATAGGTGGGAGCCTTTGAAGCAGTGACGCTAGTCATTGTGGAGGCGTCCTTGAAATACCACCCTTTAACGTTTGATGTTCTAACGAAGATTACGAAACGTGGTCTCGGACAGTGTCTGGTGGGTAGTTTGACTGGGGCGGTCTCCTCCCAAAGAGTAACGGAGGAGCACGAAGGTTTGCTAATGACGGTCGGACATCGTCAGGTTAGTGCAATGGTAGAAGCAAGCTTAACTGCGAGACAGACAAGTCGAGCAGGTGCGAAAGCAGGTCATAGTGATCCGGTGGTTCTGAATGGAAGGGCCATCGCTCAACGGATAAAAGGTACTCCGGGGATAACAGGCTGATACCGCCCAAGAGTTCATATCGACGGCGGTGTTTGGCACCTCGATGTCGGCTCATCACATCCTGGGGCTGAAGTAGGTCCCAAGGGTATGGCTGTTCGCCATTTAAAGTGGTACGCGAGCTGGGTTTAGAACGTCGTGAGACAGTTCGGTCCCTATCTGCCGTGGGCGTTGGAGAATTGATTGGGGCTGCTCCTAGTACGAGAGGACCGGAGTGGACGCATCACTGGTGTTCCAGTTGTCTCGCCAGAGGCATTGCTGGGTAGCTAAATGCGGAAGAGATAAGTGCTGAAAGCATATAAGCACGAAACTTGCCAAGAGATGAGTTCTCCCAGTCTATAAGACTGTAAGGGTTGTTGGAGACTACGACGTAGATAGGTGGGGTGTGTAAGTGTAGTGATACATTGAGCTAACCCATACTAATTGCCCGAGAGGCTTAACCATACAACCTCAAGTGTTTTGGGGTTGATGTAGGGTAAAGATTGGTTATAGAAGATAACGAAAGACGAATGAAGAAAGGTTCAGACAGCTTGTTTTTAGAGAAATAAAGAAGAGACTATGCGTTACATCGAGTAATAGTAGAATAAGTAACGTGATAGAAGAAAGAATAGATAGACGGAAAGAATTTTCCTGATGGCCAGAGTGCTGTGGTCCCACCTGACTCCATACCGAACTCAGAAGTGAAACGCAGTAATGCCGATGGTAGTGTGGGGATTCCCCATGTGAGAGTAGGGCACCATCAGGGTTTTATAGATAACCCCAAGGTTGAGAGACCTTGGGGTTTTTGCTATGGGAAAAATAAGAAAATAGCAACGGAAATAAGCTCTCAGTTAATTTCTAACTTTTTTAAATATTCATCTATCGTTTACTCATTTATTTGTAATAAAAAATGAAATTCATGGTTACATTTAAAAATGTATTTTCTTATCTTAATGTTCGTTGATAACTTTCTTCCTATTTTGGGCTTATCACCGTATAATCTAAACTAATTTTTATTTGAAAATGTAATAAAGTTCATTAAATGAAGTTAATTCGTGGTATTCATAATTTAGCAAATCAATCGGCATTAAAGAATGGTTGTGTGCTAGCTATAGGTAATTTTGATGGCGTACATTTAGGCCATCAACAAATATTACAGAGATTAACTGAAAAAGCATCTTTGTTTAAGTTACCTTCTGTTGTGATGATTTTTGAACCTCAGCCTCGAGAGTTTTTTGCAAAAAATATTCATTCAAATGAAATCCCTGCACGTTTAATGCGTTTACGAGATAAAGTCTGTGAGCTTGATAAATTAGGCATAGATTTTGTTTTATGTAGTCGTTTTAATAGGAAATTTTCCTCACTTTTACCTGATCAGTTTATTCAACAACTTTTAGTGAATAAGTTGCATATCCGTTATTTAAGTGTAGGTGATGATTTCCGTTTTGGTATGAAACGTCAAGGTGATTTTGAAATGTTGAAACAGGCAGGACAAAAATTTGGTTTTGAAGTTGAAAATAGTCAAAGCTATTGCTTAGATAAAGATCGTATTAGTAGCTCATTAATTCGTCAAGCGTTAGCTTGTGATAAGATTACATTAGCGGAACAATTATTAGGTAAGACTTACTCTATTCGGGGTAGAGTTGCTCACGGTAATAAATTAGGCAGAACTATTGGTTTTCCGACTGCAAATATTATGCTTAATCGTCTTGTTACACCTATTCAAGGTGTTTATGCAGTACGAGTTATCTTAAATGGGCAAGTAGTAAATGGTATTGCGAATGTAGGGAATCGTCCAACAATTAATGGTACGCAACCATTGCTAGAAGTACATTTATTTGATTTCTCCCGAATGATTTATGGGCAGACACTTGAAGTTTGTTTCGTAGAAAAAATTCGGTCTGAAATTAAATTTGCTTCAATAGATGAATTAAAAAAGCAAATAGAACAAGATGTTCAACAAGCTAAAATTTTTTTGAATATGGAACATTAAAATGGCTTGGATATATTTAATTTTAGCGGGGTTGATGGAAGTTGGTTGGCCCATAGGATTAAAAATGGCACAGCAGCCTGAGAGTAGAATTTTAGGAATTATTATTGCGATCAGTTTTATGGCTGCAAGTGGTGGTTTGTTGTGGATAGCACAAAAAACAATTCCTATCGGTATTTCCTACGCTATTTGGACAAGTATTGGTGCTGTGGGAACATTTCTTATTGGAATTTGGTTTTATGGAGATTCTGCAAGCCTTAGTAAGTATCTCGGTATATTGCTAATTATTTCTGGAATGGTTATATTGAAATTGTCGCATTAACATCTTATAAGCGGTGAGTTGTGAGAGATTTTTGCATTTATGCTAAAAGATAGCAAAAAATTGTAATTTATAATTGGAATAAAAAATGACAGACTACAAAAACACTTTAAATTTACCTGAAACAGGTTTTCCGATGCGTGGTGATCTTGCAAAACGTGAGCCTGCAATGTTACAAAATTGGATGGATAAAAAGCTTTATCAGCAAATTCGTGAGGCAAGAAAAGGGAAAAAATCATTTATTTTGCATGATGGGCCTCCTTATGCGAATGGCAGTATTCATTTAGGTCATGCAGTAAATAAAATCTTAAAAGATATTATTATTAAATCTAAAACGGCTTTTGGCTATGATTCACCTTATATTCCTGGCTGGGATTGTCATGGTTTGCCGATTGAATTAAAAGTTGAAGGGCTTATTGGTAAGCCGAATGAGAAAGTCTCTGCGGCAGAATTCCGTGAAGCTTGCCGTGTTTATGCAAAAGAGCAAATTGAAGGACAAAAAGCAGATTTTATACGTTTAGGTGTACTAGGTGATTGGGAAAAGCCTTATTTGACAATGAATTTTGATACGGAAGCAAATATTATCCGTACATTAGGTAAAGTCATTAAAAATGGTCATCTATATAAAGGTTCAAAACCAGTTCATTGGTGCTTGGATTGCGGTTCATCACTTGCTGAAGCGGAAGTCGAATATGAAGATAAAGTATCGCCTTCTATTTATGTAAAATTTTCGGCGGTTGATCAAGATGCTGTGGCTAATCTATTTGGAAATAAAGGTCACGGTAAAATTTCAGCTGTAATTTGGACAACGACACCTTGGACGTTGCCTTCCAACCGTGCGATTGCGGTTAATCCTGATTTGGAATATCAGTTAGTACAAGTTGGAGATGAGCGTCTTATTTTAGCGGCAGATCTTGTTGAATCTGTAAAAAATGCAATTAAAGTTGAAGAGATTGAAAGATTAGGAACGGTGAAAGGTGAAGTCTTAGAACTTATACGCTTTAACCACCCATTCTATGATTTTAGTGTGCCGATTATTTTTGGTGATCACGTTACTACTGATGGTGGAACAGGTCTAGTGCATACTGCCCCTGATCACGGTCAAGATGACTTTATTGTAGGACGTAAATATGGCTTAGAAATGGCATGTTTAGTAGGTAATGATGGTAAGTTTATTTCGACTACACCATTTTTTGCTGGTAAAGGCGTATTTGAATCAAATGATTTAGTCATCGAAAAGTTAAAAGAAACGGGGACATTGCTTAAATTAACAAAAATTAAACACAGTTATCCTCACTGTTGGCGTCATAAAACACCAATTATTTTCCGTGCAACGCCACAATGGTTTATCGGTATGGAAAAACAGGGGTTACGTCAAAAGGCATTATCTGAAATTAAGCAAGTTCGCTGGATTCCAAGTTGGGGTGAAGCACGTATTGACACGATGGTTGCAAATCGCCCTGATTGGTGTATTTCTCGTCAGCGGACTTGGGGCGTACCGATGACAATGTTTGTGCATAAGGAAACGGAAGAGCTACACCCACGTACATTAGAAATTTTAGATGAGGTAGCAAAACGTGTTGAACAAGCAGGTATTCAAGCTTGGTGGGATCTTGATCCGAAAGAAGTATTAGGCGAAGAAGATGCAAAATTATATCGTAAAGTGCCGGATACATTAGATGTATGGTTTGATTCAGGCTCAACTTACGGTTCTGTTGTTGATGCACGTCCTGAATTTAATGGTCATTCCGCAGATATGTATTTAGAAGGTTCAGATCAACATCGTGGTTGGTTTATGTCTTCATTAATGCTTTCAACGGCAACAAGTGAGAAAGCACCTTATCGTCAAGTTCTCACTCACGGATTTACCGTTGATGAGAATGGTCGGAAAATGTCCAAATCATTAGGCAATGTGATTGCACCAAGTGAAGTATGGAATAAAAATGGGGCAGATATTTTACGCTTGTGGGTTGCTTCAACGGACTATACAGGCGAAATTACGGTTTCTCACAAAATTTTAAACAGTGCAGGCGATACTTATCGTCGAATTCGTAATACCGCACGTTTCTTATTGGCGAACTTAAATGGATTTGATCCACAGCGGGATCTGGTTCAGCCTGAAGAGATGATAAGCCTTGATCGTTGGGCTGTAAGTTGCGCATTAGAAGCACAAAATGAAATTAAAGAAGCCTATGAAAATTATCAGTTCCATACAGTTGTACAGAGATTAATGCGTTTTTGTTCAATTGAAATGGGATCATTTTATCTCGATATTATCAAAGATCGTCAATATACAACCAAAGCAGATAGTCTTGCACGCCGTAGCTGTCAAACTGCACTATGGCATATTAGTGAAGCTTTGGTGCGTTGGATTGCGCCTATTTTATCCTTTACTGCTGATGAAATTTGGGGATATTTACCGAAAGTAGAAGGGCGTTCAGAATTTGTATTTACAGAAGAATTTTACGAAGGCTTATTTAGTTTAGGTGAAAATGAACAGCTTGATGATAGTTACTGGCAAAAACTTTTGCTTGTACGAGCAGAAGTAAACCGAGTGCTTGAGCAGGCCCGAAACGATAAATTGATTGGTGCAGGTTTAGAAGCAAAAGTTATTGTATATGCGGATGATCAATTACGTCCGTTGCTTGAACAGTTAGGAAATGAATTACGTTTTGTCTTGATCACATCACAAGCGGTCGTTAAACCATTAGCTGAAGCAGATATTTCTGAAGGCGAACTTACTGGGCTGGCAGTTAAAGTAGAGCGAGCAGAGGGGGAAAAATGCCCTCGTTGTTGGCATTTCGCAACGGATATTGGTAAAAATGCAGAACATCCACATATTTGTGGACGTTGTATTGAAAATGTATATGGTGAAGGCGAAAAACGCAATTTTGCGTAATTAATTTAGCCTGATTTCTTAGTTACTCTCTTTATTTAGTTTAATATTTTAGATAAAGAGAGTAACTTTTATTTTTAGTATTGAATGGTAAATTGTTACTATCAATAAAATTGCAGTTTATTTTTAATGGCTTTTTAATTTATGTTAAGATTTTCTCATTATAATAAATTCGCAAACATTTGAAAAAACTCACCGCTTGTCATAGCGAACGGGAGTCCTTAATTATGCTTACATTAAATAAATTAACTCGAGCAAAAAAATATTTAGCAAATTTGACTTTTTTGCCTCAAGAGGTCGATAAGGTAGATTTCCTTGCAAATAGTGCAGAATTTAAAGCACGTCTTTTATCGTTAATTGCACAAGCTAAATCTCGTATTTATCTAACGACACTTTATTTTGAAAAAGATGAAGCAGGGCAAGATATTTTGAATGCGTTGTATCAAGCTAAATTAGTAAATCCTGACTTAGAGATTAAAGTACTAGTCGATTGGCACCGAGCACAGCGTGGGCGAATTGGTGAGCAGGCTCAAAATTCAAATGCCGACTGGTACACTCAGGTGCGTAATGAGTATGGGCTACCTCCAGAAAATGATATTGCTTTTTATGGTGTGCCAATTAATGTTCGTGAAGTTTTTGGCGTATTGCATTTAAAGGGATTTGTATTTGATGATACGTTGTTATATAGCGGAGCAAGTATTAATAATGTTTATTTGCAACAATTTGATCGTTACCGTTATGATCGTTATCATCAAATTACAAATCGGGCATTGGCAGATAGTTTTGTAGCATTTATTCAGCAACATATTTTGTCTAACCCTGCTGTGTCTCGTCTGGATATTGAACATCGACAAAAAAGAAATGAAATCCGACCGCTTGTAAAAGCATTCCGTAAGGAACTTAGCCAACAAGTTTATCAATTTGATGGGCAATCAATGTTAGATGATCAGCTAATGGTTGCTCCGATTATGGGATTAGGGCGAAAAAATTGCTTAAATAAAGTGATTGAAGCTTTGTTTTATCAGGTGGAACAGAAATTAACGATTTGCACCCCTTATTTTAATTTTCCTCGTTCGTTACGTCAGCGAATTTCGTGGCTATTAAATGACGGAAAGCAGGTGGAAATTATTGTAGGAGATAAAACAGCCAATGACTTTTATACTCCACCGGATGAAAAATTTACAATGGCTTCGGCATTACCATATTTATATGAAAAAAATTTACGGGCTTTTAGTAAGCGTTTTGATCAATATATTCAAAATGGGCAGCTTACTATTCGTTTATGGAAACATGCTAATAATAGCTATCATTTAAAAGGCGTATGGATTGATCAGCGATATATTCTATTAACAGGTAATAATTTAAATCCACGAGCTTGGGGACTTGATGCGGAAAATGCGATATTAATTTCTGATCCTAATGCGGAATTAGCTCAAAAAGCTGATCAGGAGCTTTGCCAAATAAGAGAGCATACACAAATATTAAATCATTATAGTCATTTAGAAATGCAAAAAGATTATCCATCGCAAGTTCAAAATTTATTAAAGAAATTTGGGCGAGTGAAATTAGATAAAATTGTTAAAATGTTATTGTAGTATATACAAAAATAATAAGAAAAAGACCGCTTACCTTAAGACAAGCGGTCTTTTTAAATTAAACTTTTACAGTTTAGCTAAATAATTTAGCGGTAAAGTTATTGTGCCATTTTATCAACAACTTGCATAAATCCATCGGCTGTTGTGTAAACGCTCTCTTTTCCCTGTGATTTTAAGATCATATCAGATAATTCTCGGAAGGCGGCGTGTCCACCTGAACGAGTAAGAACAAAATCAGCTTTTTGTTTGATGTAATCAAAGGCATCACCGACAGCAACAGCTAGTCCACAGACTTCAAAAGCTGGGAGATCGAGCGTATCATCACCTAAAAAAATAGTTTGTTCAGCAGTAACGCCTGCTTGTGCCATTAGATCTAAGCAGGCTTGGCGTTTAGACATTTTCCCAAGCTGAAATAATGGAATACCTAAATCAGTTATTCTTCTGCGTAAAATAGGAGTATCGCCCCCCGAAAGGACTGCAACTTGAATACCGCAGGCAAGTAACATTTTGATGCCCAGTCCGTCTTTTACATTAAAATATTTTAATGCCTCGCCATTTTCATTGTAGTACAGGCTACCGTCTGTCAGCACGCCATCTATATCCGTAATGACTAATTTTATATTTTCAAGTTGTTGCATTCGATTTTCTCTTTCTATTGCTTTTCCTTGTTTTTCTACAAGGGGAGTTTTATCATTCCTGTATTATAACTTTTTGGAGATGAGAATGTCGATTGCAGATAATCTAGTAATGATTAGACAGAAAATTCAGCAAGCTAGTCAGGCTTATCAAGGTGATTTAGATAGTGTTAAATTATTGGCGGTAACAAAAACGAAGCCGATTGAAATGATTGAACAGGCAATCGGTGCTGGACAACGAATTTTTGGTGAAAATTATGTCCAAGAAGGGGTAGAAAAAATACAGTATTTTGCGCATTATCCAGATTTAGAGTGGCATTTTATTGGTGCATTGCAATCAAATAAAACGAAACTTGTTGCAGAGCATTTTGATTGGGTACAAACAGTTGATAGACTTAAAATTGCACAACGTTTAAATGAACAGCGTCCTGACTATTGTTTACCGCTCAATGTGCTTATTCAAATCAATATTAGTGATGAAAATTCAAAAGCGGGTATTGCTCCGTCAGAAATGTTACCGCTTGCACGCCAAATTAGTTTGCTTCCTAATCTTACTTTACGAGGGCTAATGGCTATTCCTAAACCTGAACAAGATCCCGAGAAACAGCAAGTAGCGCTTTTAGAAATGCAACAGTTATTTTTACAACTAAAAGCCGAATTTAGCGAAGTAGATACTTTATCAATGGGAATGTCTGATGACCTCATTTCAGCAATAAAATGTGGTTCAACAATGGTAAGAATTGGTACAGCGATTTTTGGTTCACGTTCGCCTTAATCAATGACTTTCCCCTTAAATTACAATATACTTACATCACGAATTTATTCTGACAAAGACCTAAGGAAATGCTATGCAGCCTAAAGCAAAATTTAGAAAAGATTATCGTCAGCCAGATTTTACGATTACTGATATTTACCTTGATTTTCAATTAGATCCTGAACGAACTCTTGTTACTTCAACCTTAACAGTACAACGTAAAAATACGCAGACGAATCATTTGCGTTTAGATGGGCATAGTTTTGAATTTTTAGCATTAAAATTAAATGGTGAGCCATTTTCGTCTTATAAAAAAGATGATGAATCTTTAACTTTAGACTTAACAAATTTTCCAAATGAGCAATTTCAACTTGAAATTCAGACCTGTTTGCAACCGTCTAAAAATGTTTCTTTACAAGGGTTATATCAATCTGGAGAAGGATTATGTACCCAGTGCGAGGCAGAAGGTTTTCGTCAGATAACTTATATGTTAGATCGCCCTGATGTCTTAGCAAAATATCGAACTAAACTCACCGCTTGTAAGAGTAAATATCCTTATTTGCTTTCTAATGGTAATCGAATTGCTCAAGGTGAGCTTGAAGATGGTCGCCACTGGGTGGAATGGCAAGATCCTTTCCCAAAACCAAGCTATCTTTTTGCCGTAGTCGCTGGGAATTTTGATTTACTAAAAGATCAATTTACCACAATGAGCGGGCGAGAAGTTGCACTCGAAATTTATGTTGATAAAGGAAATCTTGACCGTGCAACTTGGGCAATGGAAAGTTTAAAGCGGTCAATGAAATGGGACGAGCAACGTTTTGGCTTAGAATATGATCTTGATATTTATATGATTGTTGCCGTTGATTTCTTTAATATGGGAGCAATGGAAAATAAAGGCTTAAATATTTTCAATTCAAAATTTGTGCTAGCAAATCCACAAACAGCGACTGATGATGATTATATGAATGTAGAAAGCGTAATTGCTCATGAATATTTTCATAATTGGACGGGTAATCGCATCACTTGCCGTGATTGGTTTCAACTCTCATTAAAAGAGGGACTAACAGTTTTCCGTGATCAAGAGTTTACATCAGATTTATGGTCCCGTTCGGTTAAGCGGATAGAAGATGTTCGACTTTTACGTACGGTACAATTTGCGGAAGATGCAAGTCCTATGGCTCACCCAATTCGCCCTGAAAAAGTAATTGAAATGAATAATTTCTATACGGTTACAGTCTATGAAAAAGGGGCAGAAGTGATCCGAATGATCCATACTTTATTGGGAGAGGAACTCTTCCAAAAAGGAATGAAACTTTATGTTGCAGAAAATGATGGTAAAGCTGCAACTTGTGAAGATTTTATTTCGGCAATGGAACGTGCATCAGGAATTGATTTACAGCAATTCCGCCGTTGGTATAGCCAATCGGGTACACCAGAATTAACGGTGTCTGATGATTATGATGAAAAACGTCAAATTTATCGTTTGCATATTTCACAAATGACACAACCTACGGCAGATCAAGTTGAAAAAGTGAGTCTTCATATTCCTGTAAAAGTTGCGCTCTATGCTGAAAATGGGCAAAAATTAAATCTTCAATATGAATTATTTACGATTAGTGATGTGTTAGATGTTATCCATGAACATCAAACCTTTGAATTCCATAATATTTCGCAACGCCCAGTACCGGCCTTATTATGTGATTTTTCTGCTCCTGTGCGTGTAGATTATAACTACACTACGGATCAGCTTTTAACCTTAGTCAAATTTGCAGAAAATGACTTCATTCGTTGGGACGCTGCTCAAACGTTATATATTAATGAATTGCGTGAAAATTTAGGGCGTTATCAACAAGGTGAAACACTGAAATTTTCATCGGCATTGTTAGAGGCACTAACGTTTGTCCTGGAAAATGCAAATGTTGACCCAGAACTGACCGCTTTAACCTTAACACTGCCAACAGAAACACAATTTGCGGAATGGTTTAAAACGATTGACCCAACAGGTATTTCGGTTGTGCGAGATTTTATGCAAGTATCCATTTCTGAAGCTCTGAAAGACCGGTTACTTGTAACTTACAACCAGAATAAATTAGCGAATTATTGTGTGGTTGCTGAGGATATGGCAAAACGGGCATTACGCAATGTTTGCTTATCATACTTAGCATTCTCAGATATTGGTAATACATTAGTTTATAAACATTACTATCAAGCTGATAATATGACTGATACTCTAGCAGCACTTTCGGCGGCAACTAAAGCACAATTACCGTGTCGGGATCAATTGTTGGCGGATTTTGAGGAAAAATGGCATCACGATGGATTAGTAATGGATAAATGGTTTGCTTTACAAGCCACACGCCCTGATGAAAACGTACTTGAGATTGTTCAACATTTGTTAAATCATCGCAGTTTTAATATGAATAATCCAAACCGTGTGCGTTCGTTAATTGGTTCTTTTGCAATGGCTAATCCAAAAGCATTCCATACTCTTGATGGCGCTGGTTATCGCTTTTTAGTTGATATGTTGATCAAATTAAATAGCACTAATCCACAGGTGGCAGCAAGGTTGATTGAACCATTAATTAAATTTTCTCGTTACGATGCACAACGTCAAACATTAATGCGCCGTGGGTTGGAGCGTTTAAAGGGACTTGATAATTTATCTCGTGATTTATATGAAAAAATAGAAAAAGCGTTGCAATAATGATTTGGTATAACGCACTTTTCTCATTTCAAGGTCGCTTAAACCGTAAGGGCTTTTGGCTCGGATTGCTGCTTAATTTTGCTTTTTTATTTTTGTTTGCAAATTTTGTATTAAATCCGACCGCTTACAGTTGGATTAGCCTTTTACCATTACTGCTTTGCTTATATAGCTTATCAGCTGTTATTGTAAAGCGATTGCACGATCGTAATCGCTCGGGGAAAGCCTTATTGATGATCGTTGTACCGCTCATTTGCTATGGGGGTTCTCTTGGCACAACAGGTACAATGGCATTACTATTGGGCATCATTATGCCTTGCTTTATCGGTACAATGTTACTGCTAGAGTGGGGTGTGTTCGCAGGAAATCCTGAACCTAATGCCTATGGAAACAAAGGCCTATCAATTAAATTCAAATTATAATGACAGAACATAAACTTAACTATCATAAAACACATTTCTTAATGTCAGCACCTGATATTCGCCATCTACCTGAAGAAAGTGGCGTAGAAATTGCCTTTGCTGGGCGTTCTAATGCAGGAAAATCAACGGCTTTAAATGCCTTAACCAATCAAAAAGGGTTAGCAAGAACCTCAAAAACACCTGGCAGGACTCAACTTATCAATTTATTTGAAGTTGAACCAAATTGTAAATTAGTTGATTTACCAGGTTACGGCTATGCCGCTGTGCCTGAACAGATGAAAATCCAGTGGCAAAAATCATTAGGGGAATATTTACAAAAAAGAGAATGTTTACGAGGGGTTGTTATTTTAATGGATATCCGCCACCCTTTAAAAGATCTCGATCAACAAATGATTGAATGGGCTGTGTCATCACAATTACCTATTTTATTGTTATTAACAAAAGCGGATAAATTAAGCCAAGCCCAACGAAATAAGCAAGTTAAAATGGTAAGAGAAGCAATTTTACCTTTTCAAGGTGATATTCAAGTAGAAGCTTATTCAGCTTTAAATAAAATTGGGATTGATAAATTAGCACAGAAATTAGATTTATGGTTTGGCGAAGTATATCAAAATGGCTAATATAGTAACAAAAAATGTTGAAGTGTATTTAGATTATGCAACGATTCCTAGTCTGAATTATTTCTTACATTTTGTAAAAAATAAAGACGATATGGAAACAATTCGTCTATTTGGATTATCTCGATTTACTATTCCAGACTCAATTGTTAATGCTTATCCTGAAGGAATAATTCAATATTATCCTGTAAAAACAGGTGATCAAGATAAGTTCAATCAAGCCTTTGCTTGTTTGATTTCGGAAAGTTCTACGAAATTGAAGTTTAATATTCATTTAAACTTATTTCATAGTTTGATGATGTTTGTCCCTTTATTACAGATTTGTAATCAATATAGTGATAAAGTTGAAGAGATTAAATTAAATTTTTATGATGATGGTGCAGAAGGGATTAGTTATTTATATAGCTTATCAAAAATGGATATAGATTTAATAAAAGAGGTTGATTTTCACTATTCAATATTATCTAAGCTAAATGAAACACGAGAAATTAAATTTAATTTTCTTAATATTTTACGATATCTTTGGAATGCAAATTTCTCAAGCCATTATTATTTGATGCAATCAAATTATTTAGATATAGCTCAGTTAAGTCCATTGAAAGAAAAACTGAATGGCTCCTATTCAGAAATGGATTTAACACGTTATTCATCTTTGTCGGTAGAACAGTGGCAAATGATTTTAGCGATACTAAATTTACCGTTAGATTTAGTTAATAGCTATATAAAATTGAGTTCAGAATACAAAGTTTTTGTTTTTACAGGGACAACTATTTTTGATGGTAATGAAACAGTTTTAGAGAAATTACATATTAAACTATTATTACAATATTTAGATCCTAAAAGTAAGTATTATATCGGTGATAATTATCTTATATTTTATAAAGGACACCCTAATTCTCCAGAAATAAATAAAAAGGTAGATGATATATTCAAATCAGTTATTAGATTGCCAGATAATATTCCATTAGAAATTCTTTTTTTATTGGGTTTTAAAGCAAAGAAACTTGGTGGATTTGCAAGTAGCCTCTATCTCTCTTTAGATTTAAAGAAAAGAGAGGCTGAAATTGAAAGTTTAGCTTTTTTAACTTCAAATGAAGATAAAACTAAGCATAGTTTATTTGAAACACAATATAATTTAGCACAATTAATGATAGATTTAGGCTATGTAACGTCTAATCAAATTATTTATTATACTGATATTTAATAAAGGAATGATAAAAATGAATTTAGCAGAATTACGAAAAGAAACCGATCAAATTATTGATGAATTATTACAAAATGGATCTGATCCAGAAGCTCTTTATATTATTGAGCATCATATTGCACATACTGATTTTGATAAATTAGAAAAGTTAGTTGTTGATGCGTATAAATTAGGCTATGAAATTTCTGAAGCAGAAGAAATTGAGGAAGAAAATGGTAAAATTATTTTTGTATGCGACATTGTCAGTGAAATTGAACTCAATGGTGATTTAATTACTGCTCAACAAAAAGAATTATTGCCGTTAATTGAAAAATCAGGAGCAGAATACGAAGGCTGGGGAACCTATTTCGAAGATCCAAATAGTGATGAAGATGAATATGGTGAAGATGGCGAGTTTTTTGATGATGAAGATTTCGAGGAAACTCGTCACTAATAAATAATAAGCGGTCAGATAGTTGGTAATTTTACAACGGATCTGACCGCTTATTTTTTTACTTATAACCCTTTCTTTATCCAATACTGGTAAGGGATAATAGTAGTTTGGCTTTTAATAAGTTGATGATCCATAAATTGGCAAAAACTTGGAATATCTCGAGTTGTTGCAGGATCATCAGCAATAATAAGTAATACTTCCCCTTCTTGCATTTGACGAATGGTTTTGCGGGTTAGCATCACTGGTTCAGGACAACGTAGTCCTAGGGTATCTAATGTTTGGTTTATAGTTAATTTAGTCATTAAAATCACTTAAATTAGGGAATGATATGCAATCACTTTTTACTCAACATTTAGCACAAGTGCAAAAAACAGTGCAACAGGCATTGGAGCTTTCTCGTTTAGACGGACTATGGATATATGCAGGAGAAACTAAGCCATATTTTTTAGATGATCAACACTCACCATTTAAAATTAACCCCTTATTTAATTATGTTTTTCCCGATCCAACCGCTCAACGAAGCTGGCTTTACCTTGATGGTAAAAATCGTCCGAAGGTCTATTTCTATGCACCTACTGATTATTGGCATATTACGCCTAATCCGCCGATTGATGCGTTTTTTGCTGAAGCGTTTGAGTGGCAAATTTTGACGGATTGTGAGCAAATTACCCAATATATTCAGCCAGCACACTGTGCTTTTCTTGGAGATAATGAGCTGTTAGCAAATAGCTTAGGCTTTGAGCTAATTAATCCGAAAAAGGTGTTAAATGTACTTCATTTTGCCCGTTCTTGTAAAACAGAATTTGAAATAGCCTGTATTTATCAGGCAAATTTGATTGCAATTAAAGGACATTTAGCGGGTAAGCTGGCTTTTTTTGAGGGGAAAAGTGAATTTGAGATTAATCTTGCTTATCTTAATGCAACATTACAGTCAGATAATAACGTACCTTATAGCAATATTGTGGCAATAAATCAACATAGTGCAGTGTTGCATTATACAGATCTAGTGACTCAACAGCCAAAACAGCCACAGAGTTTTTTACTTGATGCTGGTGCGAGTTATTTAGGTTATGCGTCTGATATTACTCGTAGTTATGCTTTTGATGAGCGGTGTGAGTTTGCTGAATTGATTACCAGAATGGATTGCTATAAATTAGAGATTATTGATAATCTACAAGTCGGATTTAATTACTTGAGCTATCATACCCAAATGCACCGCTGGGTTTCACAATTACTTTCAGAGTTTGATTTAGTGAAATTACCTAGCGAACAAATCTTTGAGGAAGGTATTAGTCGTTGCTTCTTTCCTCACGGTCTAGGGCATAATTTAGGTTTACAGGTTCACGATGTGGCAGGATTTCAGCAGAATATTAGGGGAACACATAAAGCCCCACCAGAGGTTTACCCGAGTTTACGTTGTACTCGAGATTTAGTAGAGGGAATGGTTTTAACGATTGAGCCGGGTTTCTATTTTATTGAAATGTTGCTAAATTCTTGGCGGAACTCACCGCTTGCACGTTTTTTTAATTGGAAAAAAATTGAAGAATTCAAGCAATTTGGCGGAATTCGTACAGAAGATAATGTTGTCATTCGAGCCCAAGGGGCAGAAAATTTAACAGCGAAAGCAGAAAGTTTTTTGGCTACGGTTCAATCATAATTTAGAGAAGGTACTAGAAGTATTAAGGCATAGCTAAAGCGTATTTGTTTATAACAAGCGGGCAGTTTTAGCCTATTTTTACATTTTTACAAAAGAAGGGAAAGTTTATGGCACTTTGGGGCGGGCGATTTACACAGGCTGCGGATCAACAATTCAAATACTTTAACGACTCTTTACGATTTGATTATCGTCTTGCTCTACAAGACATTGAGGGTTCTATCGGTTGGGCAAAAGCCATTCATTCTGTCGGAGTGATTGATACCGAAGAACTTCAGCAATTAACGAAAGCACTGACTGAATTAAGAGCAGAGATAGCGCCGAATTTAGCGATTATTTTGCAAGATAATGCGGAAGATATTCATAGTTGGGTTGAGCTAAATTTAATTAAAAAAGTGGGAGATCTTGGTAAAAAATTGCATACAGGCAGAAGCCGTAATGATCAAGTTGCCGTGGATATAAAACTTTGGTGTAAAGCCCAAGTATTAATGCTTCAACAGGCAATACAAGAATTACAGTTAAAATTAGTTGCCACGGCAGAAGTAAATCAGCAAGCAATAATGCCTGGTTATACCCATTTACAACGTGCTCAACCGATTACTTTTGCACATTGGTGTATGGCATATTATGAAATGTTAGCGCGAGATTATAGCCGTTTAACAGACGCTTATCATCGTATGAATACTTGTCCTCTAGGATCGGGTGCATTAGCTGGTACTGCCTATGCAATCGATCGAGATAAGTTAGCTCAAGATCTTGGCTTTGCGGTGGCAACACGTAATAGTTTAGATAGCGTGTCAGATCGGGATCATATATTAGAACTGCTAGCTATAGCATCGATCAGTATGGTACATCTTTCTCGTTTTGCGGAAGATCTGATTATTTTTAACAGTGGTGAATCTCATTTTATAGAGTTATCTGACAGAGTTACATCAGGTTCTTCGTTAATGCCACAGAAAAAAAATCCTGATGCTTGCGAATTAGTTCGAGGAAAATCCGGACGTGTTTTTGGTGCGTTAATGGGGCTATTGACAACGTTGAAGGGGCTTCCTTTAGCATATAATAAAGATATGCAGGAAGATAAAGAGGGAATTTTTGATGCTGTTGAAACGTGGCAGGCTTGCCTTGCTATTTCAACGTTAGTGCTTGAAGATATTCAGGTCGATACTCTACGAACCAAAGAAGCTGCTCAACAAGGCTATGCGAATGCAACCGAATTAGCAGACTATTTAGTCGCAAAAGGCGTTCCATTCCGTGAGGCTCATCATATTGTTGGCGAAACTGTTGTCTATGCGATGAGCCAGTGTAAAGCATTAGAAGCATTAAGTTTAACTGAGTTTAATCAATTTCATCAGGCTATTGCAGACGATGTTTATGCAATTCTTTCGCTGGATTCGTGTTTATCTAAGCGTTGTGCGAAAGGCGGAGTAAATTTAGAACGAGTTAATGAAGCAATTTTACAAGCAAAACACGATTTACAAAAATAGTGGAAATCTGACCGCTTGGGTTTACTCTTATATAATGGGGTACTGATAGCCGTTTAAATTATGTTATTATCTGCCAAAGTATGGCTATGCTAATGGCAGTTTTAGAGATGGAAAAAGAATTATGACAATGTTAAAAAATGATCGCTATTTAAGAGCATTATTACGTGAACCTGTGGATATGACGCCAGTATGGATGATGCGTCAAGCAGGGCGTTACTTACCTGAATATAAAGCAACGAGGGCGGAAGCAGGTGATTTTATGTCGTTATGCCGCAATGCTGAACTTGCTTGTGAAGTAACTTTGCAACCTTTACGTCGTTACGATTTAGATGCCGCTATTCTTTTTTCAGATATTTTAACTATTCCTGATGCGATGGGGCTGGGGCTGAGTTTTGGCGCTGGAGAAGGACCAAAATTTGCTCGTCCAATTGAACGTAAAGCAGATGTTGATAATTTGCCTATTCCTGATCCTGAACAAGAATTACAGTATGTAATGAATGCAGTGCGAACCATTCGCCGTGAATTGAAAGGTGAAGTACCATTAATTGGTTTTTCTGGTAGTCCGTGGACGTTAGCAACTTATATGGTTGAAGGGGGGGCATCAAAGGCATTTACGAAAATCAAAAAAATGTTATATACCGACCCAGCGTTATTACACGCACTATTAGAAAAATTAGCCGATAGCGTTATTCTCTATTTAAATGCACAAATTAGAGCAGGGGCACAATCGGTGATGATTTTTGATACATGGGGCGGTGTACTGGCTCATCGAGATTATCGAACCTTTTCATTGCAGTATATGCACAAAATTGTTGATGGGTTAATTCGTGAAAATGAAGGACGAAAAGTGCCAGTAACTCTTTTTACTAAAGGGGGAGGATTATGGTTAGAAGCGATTGCTGATACGGGGTGTGATGCAGTGGGGCTAGATTGGACGGTTGATATTAGCGAAGCAAGAGCAAGAATTGGCAACAAAGTAGCGTTGCAAGGCAATATGGATCCTAGTGTGTTATATGCGTCAGCTGAACGCATTGAGCAAGAAGTCGCAACTATTTTAGCAGATTTTGGCAAAGGAACAGGACAGGTCTTTAATTTAGGGCACGGTATTCATCAAGATGTACCGCAAGAGAGTCCTAAAATTTTTGTTGATGCAGTACATCACTTATCTAAGCCTTATCATCAGGAGAAATAATGCGAAATCCGATTCATAAACGTATGGAGCGTTTTGAAAGTTGGCAGCACCTTGTTTTTATGGCTTGCTTATGTGAACGTATGCTACCGAATTTTCAGCTATTTTGTGAGGTAAGCAAGCGGTCAGATGATGCAAAAATTTACCAAAATATTCTCAATTTAGCTTGGGAGTTTTTAACGGTAAAAGGAGCAAAAATTAATTTTGAAAATCAGCTTGAAAAGTTAGAAGCTATTATCCCCGATGTAAATCAATATGATTTTTATGGCGTTTTTCCAGCACAAGATGCTTGCCAAGCTCTTTCGGAGTTGCTCCATGCAATTATTGCTGGGGAAACACTAGAGCAAGCGATAAAAATAAGTCAGCTTTCCCTTGCAACAGTAGCTACTTATATTGAAACTGAGCAAGATCGTGAATTGAATGAACAAGAGCTTAAAAATTGTGCAGAAATTCAAGAAGAGCTTGATGTACAGTGGCAAATTTATCGTTTATTGAATGAATGTGAAGAACGAGATATTGAGCTTATTTTAGCTTTAAAAAATGAGTTAAAGGAGAGTGGCGTAAGTAATATCGGATTGAATTTTAATCAGTGAATGTGAAATAGCTAACAATTTTTGCATTATTTGCTTTGAGAATAAGCGTGTTTGAATTAAGCTATGAAAACATTTAAAGCAGAATTTGAGTTCACACTTGAATTTAGGCACTATTGCCTTGATCACTATAATCTTTTAGAGGATAAAACAATGAATAAAACTGAGTTAATTGATGCAATCGCAGCGGGTGCAGAGTTAAGCAAAAAAGATGCTAAAGCTGCTTTAGAAGCGACATTAAATGCAATTTCTGATAGCCTTAAAAAAGGCGATTCTGTACAACTTATTGGGTTTGGTACTTTTAAAGTAAATCACCGTAAAGCTCGTACTGGCCGTAATCCAAAAACTAATGAAGCGATTGAAATCCCAGCAGCTAACGTGCCAGCATTTGTTGCAGGTAAAGCTCTAAAAGATTTAGTAAAATAATCATTGTTAAAATGACAAAAAAGCCTAGAGAATCTCTAGGCTTTTTGCGTTTATGTGGCTTGTCCGTTACAATACAACTATTATTTATTAACTGTTATTTGAAAATCAATGAAACCATCTATTATTGCCAAATTAGAAAGTCTGAGTGAACGCCAAGAAGAGTTACAAGCTCTGCTAGGTGATGCTTCTGTTATTAGTGATCAAGATAAATTTAGAGCCTATTCAAAAGAATATTCACAATTAGAAGAGGTTGTTAGCGCCTTTAATCGTTGGAATAAACTTCAACGTGATATTGACGATGCACAGCTTCTGTTAGACGATCCTGATATGAAAGAGATTGCAGCAGAAGAAATTGAGCAAAATAAAGCAGAAATGATTGAGGTTGAGCAACAGCTACAAATATTATTACTGCCGAAAGATCCGAATGATGAATACAATGCTTACCTTGAAATTAGAGCGGGAACAGGTGGAGATGAAGCGGGTATTTTCGCAGGCGATCTCTACCGTATGTATAGCCGTTATTGTGAAGGTAAGCGTTGGCGGATTGAAGAGCTAAGTGCGAATGAAAGTGAGCAAGGTGGATATAAAGAGATTATCGTTAAAATCAGCGGTGAAGGCGTTTATGGACAACTTAAGTTTGAGTCTGGAGGGCATCGAGTGCAACGTGTTCCAAAAACAGAATCACAAGGACGTATTCATACATCGGCTTGTACGGTTGCGGTAATGCCAGAATTACCAGAATCAGAAATGCCAGAAATTAATCCATCAGATCTTCGAATTGATACTTATCGTTCATCTGGCGCAGGTGGACAGCACGTTAATACGACAGACTCTGCGGTGCGTATTACCCATTTACCAACAGGTATTGTGGTTGAATGCCAAGACGAACGTTCACAGCATAAAAATAAAGCGAAAGCACTATCAGTATTAGCCTCTCGTATTGTGCAAGCAGAGCAAGAAAAGCAAGCACAGGCACAGGCAGATACTCGCCGTAATTTATTAGGATCGGGCGACCGTTCGGATAAAATTCGTACTTATAATTATCCTCAAGGAAGGGTAACTGATCACCGTATCAATTTGACGGTTTATCGTTTAGACGAAGTAATGAATGGTAAAATTGATGAGCTAATTCAGCCGATTATCAATGAATATCAAGCCGATCAGCTAGCGGCTCTTGCTGATTAGATTACATAAACAAGCGGTTATTTTATTTAAAAAATAACCGCTTGTTTTTTATTTATTCTTTTTCAAGTTAGCAACTTTTTGTGAACGATAAATGGCATTGATTGCGTGAATTAAGGCCCGAGCAGAAGATTCAACGATATCTGTTGCAAGTCCTACACCGTGGAAACGGCGGTTTTTATGTTCAATAACAATATCTACTTGCCCTAATGCTTCAGCACCTTCTCCTTTAGCAGTAAGATTGTAGTTGAGCATTTTAATTTCCATTCCTGTAATGTTTAAGATTGCATTAAAAGTCGCATCAACAGGTCCATTTCCGCCTTGTGAAACTTGGCTAACACGTTCGCCATCAAGCTCAACTTGTACAAAAGCGGAAGCAGGCAAACCACTAATTAATTGAGTGGTAATTACATCGAGTTTTAAGCGATCTTCACCACCTTGTTGCATATCAATGAAAGCAAGGGCTTCCAAATCATAGTCAAAAACTTGTCCTTTTTTATCAGCGAGTTGCAAAAATGCTTGGTAGAGTTTGTCTAAATCATAGTCTTTTTCTTGATAGCCCATCTCTTCCATATGGTTTTTCACTGCGGCACGACCAGAGCGAGCGGTCAAATTCAATTTTTCTTTTTTCAAGCCAATCGTCTCAGGAGACATAATTTCATAGGTATTTTTATTTTTTACCATACCGTCTTGGTGAATACCTGAAGAGTGAGCAAACGCATTTGAACCAACGATTGCTTTATTAGGTTGGATAGGCATATTACAAAGTTGGCTGACCATTTGACTCACACGATGGATTTCTTGTGTATGAATACGGGTATCTGCACCATTAAATATATCTTGTCGTGTTTTAATTGCCATTACTACTTCTTCCAGTGCCGTATTACCTGCTCGTTCACCAATACCATTGATGGTACATTCGATTTGTCTTGCCCCATTTTGTACAGCAGTTAATGAATTAGCCGTTGCCATTCCTAAATCATTGTGGCAATGTACTGAAATAATTGCTTTATCAATGTTTGATACACGATTTCTAACATTGGCAATAATGTCGCCGAATTGATTTGGTAAACAGTAGCCAACGGTGTCTGGAATATTTACTGTTGTTGCTCCCGCATTGATCGCAGCTTCAACAATACGGCAGATATTATCAATTCCTGTTCTTCCCGCATCTTCACAAGAAAATTCAACATCATCGGTGTAGTTTCTTGCTCGCATTACCGCTTTGATTGCCATTTCTACTACATCATCAAAGGTACGGCGAAGTTTACTCTCAACGTGGAGAGCGGATGTCGCAATAAAAGTATGGATACGAAAAGTTTCAGCGACTTTTAGGGCTTCGGCTGCAACATCAATGTCTTTATCAACCGCACGGGAAAGAGCACATACTCGACTATTTTTGATATGGCGGGCAATAGTTTGTACGGATTCAAAATCGCCTGCAGAAGATACGGGGAAACCCACTTCCATTACATCAACACCTAAGCGTTCTAATGCCAATGCTATCTGTAATTTCTCTTTTACGGTAAGGCTTGCTTTTAAAGATTGCTCACCATCACGCAAGGTAGTATCAAAAATAATAATATTGTTGTTCATTGGCATCTCCTAGGATTTGCATAATTTAAGAATAAAAAAACCCGCAATATAATATGCGGGTAAGTGTGGATAGTGACTTTTTCTTTCGCTTAGCTCATACCGCACATATCAATGTGTATAGGTTCAGGGATAAGAGAAAAGAAATAAGTTTTACCATTTTTGTGTTTTATGTTTGCATTATTATTCGGGAGTGAAGACATATTAGCGGTAATCTAAATGAAGTCAATAGTATTTTTAACTGTGTGCAAACGATTTCCTAGTGTTATTTAAATAATAATTTAGCATTTTATATCGTATTTCATAATAAAACTAGATTATAAGGCTTATTTAACTATTATTTAACAAATAAAACATATGAATTACGTATAAAATCATTTTTATATAAACTTAAACTGAATTACTATTTTTTGAACAATTCTTTCAAAGAAAAGGATTTTCTTTGAACTCATCACATAAATTTGTTAGCCTTTCTCAATAATTATCTATAAGGATTTCCTATGAAAAAACCATTTCAAGCTGTTATTTCTGATTTAGACGGGACGTTATTAAACGGTGAACACAGACTAGCCCAATTTACGATTGAAACGCTAGAAAAATTAGCTCAGCAGGGCATTGATATTTTTATTGCCACAGGACGTAGTTTACCTGATGTGTCAAAACTGATGGGGAAGTTAGAGATTAAATCGGCAACCTTGGTAACCAGTAATGGTGCAAGGGCGAATAATTTAGATGGGAATTTGTTGGCTAGCCATTACTTGCCTGAAGACATTGCGAATGATTTAATGCAGAATGTACCTTTTGACCCTTTCAGTGTTTGCTTGAATACTTATCAAGGTGATGAATGGTTTATCAATGTTGATGTAGAACAGCTACGGAAATTTCATCAAGAATCAGGATTTATGTACCAAGTAGTTGATTTTAAATGTCATCACCCTCGCCAAACCGAAAAAATATTTTTTATTGGCAAAACATTAGCGTCATTAAGCTCAGTTGAGCAGTTTATTCGTAATAAATATAACGATGAGGTACAAATTACCTATTCAACCCCACAATGTCTTGAAATTATGGCAAAAAATGTATCAAAAGCAGCAACACTAGCTCAATTAGTTCAACAACGAGGATATAGCTTAGAACAGTGTATAGCTTTTGGTGATGGAATGAATGATTTGGAAATGCTTTCACAAACTGGAAAAGGCTGCGTAATGGAAAATGCCGATCCTCGTTTGAAGCTAGCATTACCAAATAATGAGGTGATTGGGAATAATCATGAGCAAGCGGTTGCACGTTACTTACGGGCAACATTTGCTATTCTTTAATTAAAAGACAAGCGGTGTGTTATGGCATAAATTTTGCAAAATTTTTACTTAACTCACCGCTTGTTCTCACCTATTTTTTATTATCAGATAGCGTAAAAATCATAGCTAAAATAGGGCCTGAAATATTATGCCATAAGCTAAAAACTGCACTCGGCACTGCAATGATGGGGTTAAATTTAAAATGTAGGGCTGCTAATGCTGCGCCTAATCCTGAATTTTGCATACCAACCTCAATCGAAATTGCTCGACTATCGGGGGAAGATAAGCGGAATGCTCGAGAAATTCCATAACCTAAAAGGTAGCCTAGTATATTATGTAGAGCAACGATACCAAAAATTAGTAAACCAGATTCAATAATTTTATCTTTACTCACCGCAACTACCGCACACAAAATCAGAATAATCGCAATTACAGAAATAAGTGGCATTATTTGGCTAAAGTTCTCAATTTTTTGCTTGAATATGGAGCGAATGAGTAGTCCTACAAAAATAGGTAATAAAACAATTTTCAAGACCGATATAAACATTGATGAAGCATTGATATCTAGCCATTGACTTGCAAAAAGATAGAAAACTGCGGGTGTTAGTATCGGGGCAAGTAAGGTGGAAATAGTGGTACAGGCCACAGAGAGAGCAGTATTTCCCCGAGCCAAAAATGTAATAACATTGGAGGATGTGCCTCCAGGACAAGCGCCCACTAAGATGACGCCAATCGCTAAGTCAGCAGGAAGTTGAAATATCTTGGCTAAGAAAAAAGCAATCATTGGCATTATTACGAATTGAGCAATAACTCCAATGATTACGCCTTTTGGATTACGGGTAATTTCTGTGAAATCTTTAAAGGTGAGTGTTAGCCCCATTCCAAGCATAACAATCCCGAGAAGATATGGAATCCACGGGACAATCAATTTGAAAATATCTGGGAATTGTGTCGCAATGATAGCGAACATAATCACCCAAATAGCAAAGGTTTTACTGATAAATTGAGATAATTTTATAAATAGCGACATTAGATTTCCTTAATAAAATAAGCAAGATTTTTTCAAGATAGCGGAAATATTAAGAAAAATAAAGTGAAGTAAGCGGTAACTTTGTCGCTATTTTTTGCAAAAGTTTGCTAGAATCTAACCGCTTATAAATTTAAAGAGGACATCTTATGGTAATGCAGATAACACTTTCATCGCAACCAGCTACTGAAAGCTGGGGTAATGGGGCAATTATTTCAGCAACGGATCTTGGAATGTGTATTCATCTACAGCAAGATGCGTTGGTAAGTATCCAAAAAGCAGCTAGAAAAATTAAAGGATTGGGGATTTTAAATGTTGCATTAACGGGAGAAGGCTGGGGAATAGAGCAATGCTGGGCATTTCAGCAGGGATTTACTAGTGTAAAGAATACGGGTTCTATTCAATTTCCACCTTTAGAAAATCAAGCTGAATTTGAGGCTCGTTTAGCGTGTTCGGATTTTACTCGTAGTATTATCAATGAACCGTCTGATACTTTAACACCTGAAGTATTAGCCCATAAAGCTGCGGAATTTATTGTTCATCAAGCCGATAAATGCGTGGGAAAAGGTAAAGTTTCCTATGAAATCATTGCTAGAGAAGCGTTGAAAGATCGAGGTTATCATGGTATTTGGACGGTAGGAAAAGGTTCGGCGAATTTACCAGCAATGTTACAGCTTGATTTTAATCCAACGGGCGATCCCAATGCACCTGTGTTAGCTTGCTTGGTTGGTAAAGGCATTACCTTTGATACGGGCGGTTATAGTTTGAAGCCAAGTGAAGGCATGTCTACAATGCGTACTGATATGGGGGGAGCTGCTTTAGTAACAGGCGCATTAGGTTTAGCTATCGCACGAGGATTATCGCAACGTGTTAAATTATACCTCTGCTGTGCTGAAAATATGGTGAGCAGTAAGGCATTCAAATTAGGTGATATTATTCGTTACCGAAATGGTGTGAGTGCAGAGGTTCTAAATACCGATGCCGAAGGGCGTTTAGTACTGGCAGATGGTTTGATTGAAGCTGATAAACAAAATCCACAATTTATTGTTGATTGTGCAACTTTAACTGGGGCTGCAAAAATTGCGGTAGGTAATGACTATCACTCAGTGTTATCAATGGATAATGCCTTAGTTGAGAAGCTTATTACATCAGCTCAAGCCGAAAATGAGCCATTTTGGCGATTACCTTTTGAAACATTTCATCGTTCACAAATTATCTCGAGTTTTGCGGATATTGCGAATACTAGCACGGTACCTGTTAGTGCTGGAGCGAGTACTGCAACAGCGTTTTTATCTTATTTTGTAAAAAATTATCAGCAAAATTGGTTACATATTGATTGTTCTGCTACATTTAGAAAAAATGCTAACGATCTCTGGGCGGTGGGTGCAACAGGAATTGGCATTAGAACATTGGCAAATTTATTGATCGCTCATTAAAATTTCGTTTATTTTTAGAACCAATAGCTGTAATAATTTACAAAAAAATAGATTTTCTTCATTGACACTGTGTGTTTAAACAGTAAAATACAACTGTATAAACACACAGATTATTGGGGAATATTATGGCACATCTTAGATCATTAACTCGTGAACGTCCTTATCAACCTATCCCACTATACCGAGATTTTAACAGTCAGCGTTCAATTAAGTTAGATTTGAATTCTCTTTGTATTCGCCGTCCCAAAGAAACTTTTTTTATCCATGTAAAAAATCCAAATTTAATTGCCTGGGGAATTGAATTAGATGACCTACTTATTGTTGAGCAGAGCGATGATATTGTTATTAATGATTTGATCGTATTAGAAAATGCAGGCGAGTATAAGTTTTATCAATTTTTGAATGAAATTAATTCAGAAAAGATTTTATTATCCTTAGATGTAAGTGAGCCTAACTTGCGTGTGCAAAATTGGCAGGAAATTCACTTTGCTGGAGTAATTATGAATGTTGTTCATCAAATGCGACATCGCACTGTGCCTGTGCAGTATGTCGCATAGTCGCTCAGTTTATAAAACTCGGCGAGATTGTGTATAGTTCTTTGACCAGTAGTGATCTGAGAGTGAGCTGGTTGTTACCCCGCGGCTTGAGCTTGCGTGAACAAATTTTCCATTACCGATATATACTCCAACGTGGTGATTTTTTCGGAAAAAGACGAGATCGCCAGGACGAAGATCTGCTTTAGGAATAGAGTGGCCAACATATTTCTGTTCAGATGTAGAGCGAGGAAGATGGAGATTGAAAGCGTTATCCATTGTTGCTCGTACAAACGCAGAACAGTCAATCCCCGCTCTGGTTGTTCCACCTAAACGGTAGCGAGTACCAGCCCATTGATGGTAAGCAGAAAGGACTTTAGTGAGATCGCTTTGGTGGCTTTGTGTACGTTGTTGATATATTTGACTGCTAGTAGCAGGCTTTGAACTTAAACTTGCATCAACTTTTGAAGAACAACCCACTAATGTTGCGAAAATGGCGGTATAAAAGAATGATTTTATAAAAATGAAAAAAGGTTTCTGCATAATAATTACTGTCTCGCCAGAACAAAAAAAGCGACACTCTCCTAGTTAGTAATAAAATTAAAATGGGGCTCTACGTATTACAATAGAGTTTTACTACAGTTATCCGACTATAATTATTTAATTTTGTTCCAAAGAACGTAAAAATTTTATTTCATCTGCCCAATTCTCAGGCTGAATAGTTTCTAAAATCATCGGAATATTATCAAAACGGCTGTCTTGCATAATATATTCGAATATACCTGTTCCTATTGTTCCATCTCGTAAAATGTGGTGGCGATCGACTCGGCTAGCAAGCGGTGTTTTTGAGCCATTTAAGTGCATTCCCCGTAAAAATTCAAAGCCTACAATATTGTTAAATTCAGTAAAAACCTGTTCACTTTTAGAAAAAGAGCCAATATCGTAGCCTGCTGAAAAGAGATGACAAGTATCCAAACAAACGCCTACTCGGTTTTTGTTTTCGACCTGTTGGATAATTTGGGCTAAATGTTCAAAACGCCAGCCTAGATTAGAGCCTTGCCCTGCGGTATTTTCAATTACTGCTACGACATTTGGCACGGCATCAATAGCAATATTGATAGACTCTGCAATGCGTGCCAAACAATCTTGCTCTGAAATTTTATTCAAATGGCTACCGGGGTGGAAATTGAGTAAGGTTAATCCAAGTTGATCGCAACGCCTCATTTCATCAATAAAAGCAGCTCGAGATTTTGCTAAGTTTTCCGATTCAGGATTGCCTAAATTGATTAGGTAGCTATCGTGAGGCAGAATTTGCTCTGCTGAAAAATGATGAACTTGGCAAAAACGCTTAAATTTCTCAATGGTTTCAGCTTTTAATGGTGGAGCTTGCCATTGCCGTTGATTTTTAGTAAAGAGGGCAAATGCATTTGCACCAATTTCTACGGAACGCAGAACTGCATTTTCTACGCCACCTGCTGCACTCACGTGTGCACCAATATATTTCATCTTATTTTCCTTCTTTTTGCTGGTTGGTGTAACATACACTTTTTTATATTTGAGAAATGTATGAGCAACACCACAATTAACGATTTTTCACTACTTTGTCGCCTTTTTGGCAATCTTTTTTACCGTACACCACAAGATCCTATTTTAGCAGGGACATTTAGTTGGCTACAACAGGGTAATTTACGTTCAAATTGGGCATTATCAACGGATACGCAAAGTGAACAGGCCCTTAATATCGTAGAAAAAGAGGCTTACCCTACGCAACTTGAAAGCCATTATCAAGCACTTTTTGGGGAAAATGGAGCTGTTTCTATGGCAATATCTGCTTATGGGGTATCTGTTGATGAATTTCTAATGTTTCGCCAGCAAAGAGCGATGCCTGAAATCGCTGATATTGATAATGTTGCTTTATTGTTGCTGACGGCTTCGTGGATTGAAGATCATATTGATTCTACAGAGGCACAAAAAACATTATTTGAACATTTTTTATTGCCTTGTTTGAGTAAATTTTTAGGACAGGTTGAAACATTTGATCACGGTTTTTATAAAGCACTGGCCCAATTAACCCGAGATGCCTTAAGTGCAATGGCTGACGAGTTAGAAGAAAGTGAAAATTTAGCAGAATAATTGCAAAAAAATCACTAAATTGACCGCTTGTTGGCTTGCTCAACCCGCTCAAAAAGCGTAATAGATTCCAAATGTGCGGTATGTGGGAACATATCAATCATTGCACAGCGAGAGATATGATAGCCTTCTGTAATCAGTTTTTCCGTATCTCTCACTAAGGTTGCAGGGTTGCAAGAGACATAGACAATTCGCTCTGGTTGAAGTTGACAGAGGTGATCAAGAGCAAAAAGTGCCCCTTGGCGAGCAGGATCAAGTAAAACTTTATTAAATGCGTCTTTTGCCCAAGGTTTATCAATAAAAGATTGATCAAGGTTGGCTTGAAAGAATGTGGCATTATTTATTTGATTAAATTCAGCATTGAATTTTGCTTGTTCAACCATTGCTTCCACACCTTCAATACCAACAACTTTCCTTACTTTTTGAGCTATTGGTAAGGTAAAGTTCCCCATTCCGCAAAAGAGATCGAGAACGTGATCTGTTGAATGTAGATCAAGCCAATCAAGCGCAGTAGAAACCATTTGGTTGTTAAGATTTGCGTTAATTTGAATGAAATCTCTAATCGAAAAATAGAGTTTTAAACTATCAATTTGGTAATAAGGCCGCTCACCTAGCCAATGTTCAATCTGATCGTGTTCAGTCATAACAAATAATGAGAGTTTATGTTGTTGTGCAAAGCTTTTTAATTTATCACTGTCTTGTGGAGCTAATGGTGCAATGTGGCGTAATAGTAAGCAGATTGTATTGTCTGCTCGCACCAATTCTAAATGTCCAAGCTGTTTTTTATTCTGCCAATGAGAAAAAAGTTGTTGTAATTTAGGTAAAAGGCTAGATAGTTCTGGTTCTAACACTTCACAAGCAGAAATGGTAATAATTTTTGAGGAATGCGCCTGACGAAAGCCAAAGTATAAAGTATTTTTATCCCAATATAGATGCAATTTTGCTCGGCGGCGGTAACCCTGTGGCTCACTGATAATCATCGGGCAAAAACTGATTGGTGCAGTTTGTAGCCGTTGTAAACGTTGAAAAAGGGCTTTCTGTTTTGTCTCACGTTGCAGTTGGATTGGAATATGCTGTAATTGACACCCCCCACATTGTTCAAATAATTTACAACTTGGTTTTTGTCTATCCAGTGATTTTTGTTTGAACTGGACTGTTTTAGCTTTTCCATATTGGCGTTTTTCTTCCAAAATCGTTGCTTCTACCACTTCTTGTGGTAACGCATTTTCTACAAACCAAGTTTTTCCATTTACTTTAGCAACCCCTAGCCCTTGATAATCGAGATCTTGAATAGTGAGATTAAGTAAAGTGGTGGTTTTTGCTGATTTTTTTGCTGAACGGTTGGAATAGAAAAGTGCCATTGAATAATAGTTGAGAGAAAAAAGTAAGCGTATTATAGTGTAATAAGCCTAGTGCGAGAACTGTCTTATGCAGAGTTTTATATTTAGGTTAAATTTTATTCGGTAAAAATAAGGGGAATATAATGAATAATGAGATTTGGATAGCCCGTTTTTTGCAGGATAAGCAACGAGAGAGTGATCACCGTTCGCCTTTTCAGCGAGATCGTGGACGAATTTTACATTCAGAAGCCTTTCGCTGTTTGCAAGCAAAAACACAAATTCACGCCGTAGGCGAAGATGATTTCTACCGCACCCGTTTAACCCATTCCCTTGAAGTTGCACAGATTGGCAGTAGCTTGCGGGCAAAGCTCAATGAAGATAAAGCAGGGTTTCAAGCGGTCTGTTCTGCTAAAAATTTTGCATATTTTAGCCAAGATCTTACCGCTTTACTGCCTTCCCGTAGCTTGATTGAATCGCTCTGTTTTGCACACGATATTGGGCACCCACCATTTGGACACGGTGGAGAAATGGCATTGAATTATAAAATGCGTGAACAAGGTGGCTTTGAGGGCAATGCACAATCTTTTCGCATTATTACTCAGCTTGAACCTTATACGAAAAATGCGGGAATGAATTTAACTCGCCGAACATTGCTCGGTATTATTAAATATCCTGCTTTATTAAGCGAAACTGCACCGAGAGAGCCAAAGCAAATTTCCTCAAGTCGTTTTATCAATTTACACGAAATGAAAATCAGCAAAGGGATATTTGATGATGATGCTCATTTTTTTGATTGGGTATTGCAACCTCTATCCGTAGAAGATCGTATGTATTTTTGCCACGTTAAACAGAATAAAGATCCATCTTTGCCAAATCTCACCCGCTATAAATCACTAGATTGTAGCATTATGGAATTGGCAGATGATATTGCCTATGGAGTACACGATCTTGAAGATGCGATTGTAGGCGGAATGGTTACGCCGTTATCGTGGCAGGTTGCGGAAAAGAAATTGGCAGAGTGTGAATCTCGTTGGATACAAAAAATATTGCCTGAAATGGGCAAAAAATTGTTCTCAACTTACCGCTATGAACGTAAAGATGTGATTGGCGCATTAGTAAATTATTTTGTTACCCACGTTCAATGGCACGAATTACCGTTTTTTACTGAGCCATTATTGCGTTTTAATGCTGTTTTACCTGATGAGGTAAAAGCAGTTCTTAATGTATTAAAAGAGTTTGTTTTTCAATATGTTATTTGTGATGTAAAAACACAACGCATTGAACATAAAGGACAGCGAATTTTAATGGATCTATTTGATATGTTATCTAGCGATCCGACCCGTTTATTGCCAAAAAATATAGCGGATCTTTGGCAAGAAACACCAGAAAATAAACGTTCAAGAGTCATTTGTGATTATTTAGCCAGTATGTCAGATGGGCAAGCGTTTAAATTATATCAATTATTATAGTTATTATCGTACTGTTATTTTTATAAAAAATAATAATTTATGCACTGTCTTTATTTAGAAAAAAGTGAGAAAACAGATAAACTAAAATAATTCCATTAAAAATAAGGAAAATAAAAGGAATTTGTTCGATATTAAACAATGAACTAACAGTCAATAGAATTGTGCCAATAATACGGCTATTCATATCAATTAAGCTAATCATACTGCTTTGATTATTTAAGTGAGAAAATTTATCACAACTTTTAGCAAAAAAGAGATTAGACGTTAGCCCACAGAAAGCAACAAAAATAATGAAGTTTAAAGTAATTATTATTTTATTGAGTAAATTGTAATGGTTAATAGTTAAAAATAATAATAAATTTAATAAAGAGAAAATAAATACCCCTGATAAACTTATCAAAACTGCATATTTTGATAAATTGAAGGTAAATTTTCGAGATAAAAATGAGAATAGCCATTGTCCGCTTAACATTAACGCTAAAATATAGCCTAAGTAGTTATTTTCTATATTCAAATTCTTCGCAAAAAAGATTGCCCAATATTGGTAGATAATTTGCATACTGCCAACAAAGATAATTGAAAAAAGTAGTTGTGTATCTGCTTTTTTACAAAATGATTTGAGATCAGTAAAAAAAGCACTTTTTAGTATATTGGCTATTTTTCTATTAGAATAAGGATTATTTTGTGGTGTTATTATGTAACAAATGATCGCTAATATCATAAATAGAATACTGAAATAAAGCGCCTGATTGAAATATAACCCGCCTATTATGCTTGCAATAATAGATGAGATAAAAAATAATTCAGCACTACGAGAAATGAGCGTAAAGCTGTTTTCTTTCTTATTTTTAAATTCAAAAATCCACGCTTCATAAGCACCCATATAAAATGCAATACTAAGTCCATTAAATAATTCACCAAATAAAACTGTTATATTTGTTGGGTTTAATATCAATAAAAAATAAATTAGAGAGCATAAACAAGAAATAAGAATAGCGGTTTTATAACCAAAGCGATCAGATATTTTCCCTGCGGGATAATTCATTACTACACTCATAAAAAGTTGTAATGATTTTGCAAGAGCAATAGTGGTTAAGGTAATTTGATTATTTAATAGATAAACAATAAGTACTGCCCCAATAAATGCACGGGATAGATTAAAAAAACTATGAGATATTAAAATTCTAAACATTATTATGTTACTTATTATTTATTCATTGCTACGTTATTATCATTTTTTTATATAATTCTCAAGGGAATTTTATTAGATTTCATTGCAAAAATTTATGTTGATCTTACCGCTTGTTATCGCAAAATCAGGTAAAATAGCGATTTAATTATCTAGGGATATAAAGAGGATAGTATGAGCTTTGTTGTTGGGCAACGTTGGATAAGCGAATCAGAAAATAATTTAGGGCTTGGAGTTGTATCGGCGGTGGATAATCGCACAGTGACCATCAGTTTCCCAGCCTCAGATGAACAGCGTGTTTATGCAATTGCCGTTGCTCCTTTAGCTCGAGTTCAGTTTCAAATTGGCGATACAATCACAAGTGTAGAAGGCTGGCAACTTGAAGTCGAAGAACGAGTGGAAAATCAAGAGGTTGTGATTTATTTAGGAAAACGATTGGATACGCAAGAAGATGCGGTTTTGCCTGAAATGTTTCTTGATCATAAAATTAGTTTTAGTAAACCACAAGATCGGCTTTTTTCGGCACAAATTGACCGCTCTGACCGCTTTTCTCTACGTTATCGGGCGTTGCAATATCAACAAGCTCAATTTCAATCGGAGCTACGAGGTATGCAAGGCATTCGAGCAAGCCTAATTCCGCATCAATTACATATTGCAAAAGAAGTTGGGCAACGTTTTGCACCTCGAGTGTTACTGGCTGATGAAGTGGGCTTAGGTAAAACGATTGAAGCAGGAATGGTTTTACAGCAACAACTGTTTTCTGGCAGGGTAGAGCGTGTTTTAGTCCTTGTGCCAGAGAGTTTACAACATCAATGGCTAGTGGAAATGCTACGCCGTTTTAGCCTAAATTTTTCATTATTTGATGAAGAGCGTTGCGCAGATTTCACTAAAAAAGATGATAACGACAATGATATTAGTGAAAATCCGTTTGAGAGTGAATCTCTTGTGATCTGTTCGATTGATTGGCTAGCTAATAGCCCAAATCGGGCGAAGCAAGTGCTTGAAAGCCAGTGGGATATGTTGATCGTTGATGAAGCCCATCACCTTGAATGGAATGAACAAGCCCCAAGTATGGCTTATCAGTTTGTTGAACAGCTTGCGAAACAAATTCCTGCCATTTTATTACTCACCGCAACGCCTGAACAACTTGGGCAGGAAAGCCATTTTGCTCGTTTGGCGTTGCTTGATCCCGATCGTTTTTATGATTATCAGGCGTTTGTGGCAGAGCAACAGCAATACCAGCCCGTTGCTGATGCCGTTGCTACGCTATTAAATGATCAGCCTTTGAGTGTGGCAGAGCAAAATAGTATCAGTGAATTATTATCAGAAGAAGACGTTGAGCCAATGCTACGCATTATCAATGCAAGTGAGGTGAGCCAAGAGCAACGATTAGAAGTCCGTCAAGAGCTTATTAAAGAACTGATTGACCGACACGGTACAAGCCGAGTGTTATTTCGTAATACCCGTCAAGGAGTAAAAGGTTTTCCACACCGTGTTTATCATCAAATCAATCTTGAAATGCCAAAGCAGTATGCCAATGCGTTAAAAGTAATGGGAATGATGGGGGGAGTAAATCAGCAAGATCTGCTGTATCCTGAGCGTTTGTTCCAGAGAATGAACCCGAATGCACAATGGTTTGAGTTCGATCCCCGCATTGAATGGTTGATAACGTTTTTGAAAAATCACCGAGATGACAAAGTCTTAGTTATTTGTAAGCACGCCGATACTGCCATTCAGCTTGAACAGGTGCTACGAGAAAAAGAGGCAATTCGTTCTGCGGTATTCCACGAGCGAATGTCGATTGTGGAACGAGACAAGGCTGCCGCTTATTTCGCCCAACAAGAAGAAGGCGCACAAGTGCTGATTAGCTCAAGTATCGGTTCAGAAGGGCGTAATTTCCAATTCGCAAGCGATCTGATTTTATTTAATTTACCCGACAATCCTGATTTATTAGAGCAGAGTATCGGGCGTTTAGACCGCATCGGGCAGAAATTTGATATTCAAATTTATGTTCCTTGCTTTGAAAATTCAGCCCAAATGGTGTTGGCAGAATGGTATCACAAAGGTTTAAATGCCTTTGAAGAAACTTGCCCAATGGGGGCAACGCTTTTTAGCGAATTTGGTGAGACGTTAGCCCAATTTTTGCAAAAACCAGTGCAAAACGAACCGCTTGTCGCCTTTATTGAGCAAACTCAAAAGCGTCAGAAACAGCTAAAACAGGCATTGGAAAAAGGGCGAGATCGTTTGTTAGAGCTAAATTCTAATGGCGGAGAAACGGCTCAACAGCTAGCACAAGCAATTGCCGAGCAAGACAGCAAACCGCAGTTAGTTAATTTTGCGCTAAAATTATTTGATGTAATCGGCTTAGAACAGGAAGATTTGGGCGAAAAAAGCATTGTGATTAGCCCAACAGGACATATGCTAGTGCCAGATTTTCCAGGGCTTGCGGAAGAAGGCAATACCGTTACCTTTGACCGTGAAATTGCCCTTGTGCGAGAAGATGTGCTGTTTTTAACGTGGGATCACCCGATGATTCGCAATGGTATAGATTTGCTTACCGCAGGTGATATCGGTAAAACGGCAATTTCCCTATTGATCAACAAAAATCTACCTGCAGGCACGGTGTTGCTTGAGGCTATTTATGTGGTAGAAGCCCAAGCGCCAAAAGGGTTGCAATTAACTCGTTTTCTACCACCAACGCCAATTCGTTTGCTCATTGATAGTAAAGGCAATGATTTAGCCGCTCAAGTGCCATTTGCAGGCTTGGAAAAACAGCTCAAACCTGTGAATAAACAGATGGCAAACAAAATTGCCAAAATGGCGAGGGCAGAAATTGAGAAATTGATAGCCTTTAGTGAAGTGAAAGTAGCTTCACAAGCGGAAAATATTATTGCCCACGCTAAGCAGGAAGCAGATCATATTCTAAGTAGTGAATTACACCGTTTAACGGCGTTGCAAGCGGTCAATAAAAATATCCGAGCAGATGAAATTCAAGCCCTTGAACAGCTGAAAGCACAATCTCTCGAACATCTCGCCCAAGCTACTTGGCGGCTAGATAGCCTACGAGTAATTATTAGCAACCAGCAGTAACTACAAGCGGTTCGATTACGCAAATTTTTTGCAAAATAAAAGCTCAAAGAATACTTTGAGCTTTTATTTATTTCTATTCAATTATAATCAATGTCCCAAGCGGGATTTTCTTCACGGGTTTTTTCTAGATCGAGAGGATAATCTATATAATAGAGATGTTTAATTTTATTATCTTGTTTATCGATAACTCGAATACGTATTTCTTTATCTTCTTTATTTACGCTATTATAAAGAATAATACCACCTTGAGATTTAATGCTATCTAATATTTCAGTAGAGTTTGTTTTATTATCAATAATACTTCCTGTAAATGTGATAGCAGCTGATAGCATAGTGTTTGATAACTTAACGCCTAATAAGTTAGATTCTTGTAAATTAGCCCCTTGTAAATTAGCCCCTTGTAAATTGGCCCCTTGTAAATTGGCCCCTTGTAAATGAGCTTTTTGTAAATTAGCTTCATGTAAATCACTCTTGTATAAATTAACCTCTTGTAAATCAGCCCATTGTAAGTCAGTCTTGTATAAATTAGCCTCTTGTAAATCAGTCTTGTGTAAATTAGCATCTTGTAAGTGAGCCCCTTGTAAATGAGCCCCTTGTAAATGAGCCCCTTGTAAATGAGCCTTTTGTAAATTAGCACCTTGTAAACCAGCCCCTTGTAATATAGCCCCTTGTAAATCAGCCTCTTGTAAATGAGCCCTTTGTAAATGAGCCCTTTGTAAATGAGCCCCTCGTAATATAGCCCCTCGTAATATAGCCCCTCGTAATATAGCCCCTAGTAATATAGCCCCTTGTAATATAGCCCCTTGTAATATAGCCCCTTGTAATATAGCCCCTTGTAAATCAGCCCCTTGTAAATTAGCCCCTTGTAAATTAGCCTTTTGTAAATTAGCCCCTATTAAATTAATACTTCGGCAATTTTTAGCTTTTTTAAATAGGGTTAATACCTTTTTATCTAGCCCAGGTAGGTGAAAATCCATTCCTGCTAAATTAAGATTAGGGAAAACTCCTGGGAATTTCAGGAGATTATTTCCGCCATCAGAGAGTAATACTTCAGTAAGAGCAATACCGATAGGGGATTTCGCTTTTTGCCGTATAATTTTAATTTGATTGTTAAATTCTCGTTTATTTTCAAATATATTTATTTGTTCTAGTTTTAACACTTCCTTTTGTTGCAGTGCTAGCCAAGCAGAAGTCAGCAGGTTAAGGGCAGGTTTGCGGAAGTCTTCGCCGTGTTTGCCTTGGAAGAAGGGTAATAGGTTATAAATGGCGGCGATTTGTAGCCCAACAGCCCCATCTCGTTTACTAAAGGTTGGGATAGATTGTTGGCTATTCGGTTGAGTATATTTAATGGTTTGTTCTGTGAGTTGCGTATTTAAAATATTTTCTGAGGTGTTTGTTAGTTTATCTGTAATTTCCTCTTCAATTAAATGTGCACCACTTACCCATTCGGCAATTTTTTGGAACTCTTTTAAATTGATGTCTTTACGTTGGTTTTCGATTTGTTGGGTTGCATTTTGATCTCGAATATTCCAAATAATAAATAATGTAGGTAAAGATATTAGCAATATAGCAAGGTTCCATATACCAGGCGATTTTAATATATTTAAAATATCTTCTTGATTAAATTTTATAGTATCGGTTGTAATTAAACTTGCAAAATCTATATCTTTTATAAAAAAATAAATCGTACTTGCTGTGATTATTACAGAAAATATGACAGCAATTACATTTATTCTAAAAAACTTTTTCATAGAAAAGCCCTAAATATTTAGTATATTTTGTTATTCTACAAAACTAAGCGGTTAGTTTAAATAAATTTTTGCAAATAAAAAACGGGCAATGCCCGTTTTGTTGTGTGATTAAAATATTTAGTTTTCTGCTTGTTTTTCAAGCTGTTCGACTAAGGCTTCGTCAAGTTTGAGTGCGTCTGCGAGCTGTGATAAGAAGATAATCTCTTTGCGAGAGAGATCTTTGCACACTACTCGAGCAGCGAGATACACTTGGCTGGCAAGGGCTATGTTATTGCCAACAAGTTGGGCGATTTCAGTAATCGAAATTGGGTGTTGAATTTCATTGATGAGCCACTGTTGTAATTGTGGATCGTTGCCTGCTTCACGTTCAATTAACGCTTGTTCGTTATCATCAAGTTCTCCGTCTGATAAGGCGGCTGCGATCATTGTGCGTAAAATCAGTGTGCTTTTTTCTTCAGAATGTACTGTATTTTGTTCAAAATCAGTTGCCGTTAAATGCTGGCTGTTTGCTTGGTTTTGTTGGTATGCTTGATAGGCTTGGTAAGCAATGTTGCCAAGTACGGCTAATGAACCAAGTTTGGTTAAACTTGCTCCGCCATTTCTGCCTAAAATCATAGATAAAATACCGACTAATGCCGTGCCTCCACCTATTTTATTGATAGTATCTGCCGTATTTTCGCTCGGTTTACGCATATTTTCCGCTGATTGTTTAGCAGTGTTTAGCACTGTTGATAAAATGTCGTTAAAATTCATAGGGTTTCCTTTTGAGTGAATAAAAAATAGAATTACATAACAGATAATTATTTGACTAAGCATTAGTCGGAATGTTCCTTAGCTGTTGTGATTTTGTTTGAGATTCTGTTTTATTTCTATGCTAGAATTACGCCAATTTACCAACTAGAAATTCTATGGCACTCATCGAATATAATCCCCCAACCGTTCCTTGGTTAGATGAAGTTTATCGTGATAATCATATTTTAGTGTTAAATAAGCCGAGTGGCTTACTTTCTGTACCGGGTAATCGCCCTGAATATCAAGATAGTGCAATGGTGCGGGTGCAACAAAAATATGGTTTTACTGAGCCAGCTCATCGGCTCGATATGGCAACAAGCGGTATTTTACTGTTTGCATTAAGCAAAGTGGCAGAAAAAGAGCTGAAACGTCAATTTCGGGAGAGAGAACCGAAAAAGCATTATCAAGCATTATTATGGGGGAAATTAGGCGATAAAGTTGGCGATGTTGGTGAAATTAATTTCCCGTTGATTTGTGATTGGGAAAATCGCCCTCGCCAAAAAATTTGTTTTGAGCGGGGCAAACAAGCGGTTACTTTTTATGAAGTGCTTGCCCATTATCCGAATAATACAACCCGTGTGAAATTAACGCCTTATACAGGGCGTTCGCATCAACTACGTGTGCATAGTTTGGCGTTAGGACACCCTATTTTAGGCGATAAATTTTATGCAAATCCGTTGGCTCGCAGTCTTGCTCCACGGTTATGTTTGCACGCTGAATCACTCTCCATTACTCACCCTATAACGGGTGAGCCGATGACATTTAGTGTTTCTCCTGATTTTTAAAATAAAGAGAAAAATATGAATTTTCAATGGCAAAAATATCCTGAAAATACGAGGAATTTACTTAAATTATCTATTCCAATTTTAATTTCACAACTTGCGACATCGGGAATGGGATTATCCGATATCATTATGGCTGGGCTTGTGAGCGATGCTGATGTGTCAGCGATTGCGGTAAGTAATTCTATTTATTTCCCGCTTTTCCTTTTTGTATTAGGGATCTTAAATGCGATTACCCCAACCGTCTCTTATTTAAATGGTGCGGGTCGCCGAGATTTAATTGCACATCAAATTCGGCAAGGCTTTTGGATTGCCTCTTTTTTTGGCATTCTATTGTTAGTGGTCTGTTTAAACAGCCATATTTTCTTAGATTTTATGAATGCCCCGAAAGATTTTTCTGGTAAAGCACAGCAGTATTTAGCCGTTTTATGTATTGGAGTTATACCTGCACTCTTATCTGTTAATTTGCGTTGTTTGAATGATGGATTAGCGAATCCGAAACCAGCAATGATGATTACCTTCTTTGCTTTACTTTTAAATATCCCGCTAAACTATATTTTTATTTTTGGTAAATTTGGCTTACCTGCAATGGGGGCTGTTGGGTGTGGTGTTGCAACGGCAATTGCAAATTGGGTAATGTTTGGGTTAATGTTGCATTATTGCTATGTGAATAAAGCTCAGAGAGATATTAAATTATTTGATAAATGGTTAGAGATGCCAAGTGTTATAACGCTTACCAAACTCTTTAAGTTAGGGCTGCCTATTGGTTTTGCATTGCTCACAGAGGTTATGTTATTTTCTGCTTCTTCACTCGTAATCTCTCCGCTTGGTTCACAAGCAGTGGCTAGCCATCAGATTGCGTTGCAAACAAGTTCATTCTTTTTTATGTTACCGCTTTCATTTGGTATTGCGACCACTATTTTAGTAGGGAAAACACTTGGTAAAAAGCAACTGGAGACAGCTAAATGTTTAAGCTATCACGCCATTTTTACTGGTATCGCAATGTCGTTAATTATGGCATTAATTATGTTGGTATTGAGAGGAACGATTCCAAAGGCATTTACAAGTGATCCAACTTCAGTACTAATGGCTTCGGGATTACTAGTATTTGCTGCGATTTATCAGATCCCAGATGCAATTCAAGTGGTATGTAATGGCATTATGAGAGGCTATAAACATACGAAACCAACGTTAGTGATTACATTGCTATGTTATTGGGGATTGGGCATTCCATTTGGTTATGTGTTGTCTATGACTAATTGGATTGTTGAGCCAATGGGCGCAGCAGGGTTTTGGTTAATGTTTTGTATTTGTTTAACGTTAGCAAGTGGATTACTATTTTACCAAATGCGTAAAATTCAATCTATTCCTGAACAGGAATTGATTGCGAAATTAGAATCGATTAGATAGGCTAATAAGTAATAAATAAGCGGTTAGATTTGAGTGAAATTTGCAATTTTTTCATTTATCTGACCGCTTGTTGCATTCTATATTTGGCTAGCTATTTTTCTCATACCAAATTTTATTGACGTAAAGTGTGATTTTTCCCGAAGGCACTTCAACGTGAATTTCATCATCAATTTGTTTACCAATTAACGCTCTAGCAACAGGGGAGTCAATTGAAATCCAATTTTTTGCAGGATCAAATTCATCCGTGCCTACAAGACGATGCTGTTTAATTTCTCCATCTTCATTTTCTAGTTCCACCCACGCACCGAAAAAAACTTTACCCTCTTGGCTGGGGTGATAATCAACAATTTTTAATACCTCTAACCGTTTACTGAGAAAGCGTACTCGGCGGTCTATTTCTCGCAGTCGGCGTTTACCGTAAATATATTCAGCATTTTCACTGCGGTCGCCGAGGGCTGCGGCATCAGATACCGCTTGAGTAACTTTAGGACGTTCTTCTTTCCAGAGGTATTTTAGCTCTTGGTCTAAGGCTTGCCAGCCTTGGCGAGTGATGTAGTTTGATTTTGCCATTAGCTTGAAAATTCCACAATACCTGTTACTTTGCCTTGTTCATCAACAGCAATGAGTGAATGGATATGTTTTTCTTTCATCAATTCTTCAGCGTGGGCTAAAAACGTGCTATCTAAAATAGTTTTAGGTTGATGTGTCATTATTTCTTTTGCCGTTTTTTGTAAGCTATCAGCTCCAAATTGAGCCAGCGTTCGTCTAATATCACCATCGGTAATTATTCCAAGTAATCTATCCGCTTGCATTACTAGTGCAACGCCCATTCTTCCTTCATTCATTACGTTAAGGCAGTCGCCAAATAGGCTTTCTGGTGGGGTAGTTGGTAGCTTACGTTGCATGACATCACGCACTCGACAAAGTAATTTTCGTCCTAAACTACCGCCTGGGTGATAGCGTGCGAAATCTTCACTGCGGAAATCCCGAGCTTTGATAAGTGCAATGGCTAACGCATCACCGAGTGCCATTGTTACAAGGCTTGATGTAGTTGGTGCAAGATTATTTGGACAGGCTTCTCGTTCTATATTTATATTGAGAACGATATCGGCATAGCGAGCAAGTGTTGAATTTTCATTGCCCGTCATTGCAATGATTTTATTGCCAAAATTTTTCAGGCTTGGGATAAGTTTATTGACATCATCAGTTTCCCCACTATATGAAATTAAAATCACGATATCAACGGGCTTGAGCATACCTAAATCACCGTGAAAAGCTTCTGTTGGGTGTAAGAAAAAGCTAGGTGTACCTGTTGAGGCAAATGTAGCAACCATTTTTTTGCCAACTAGCCCTGACTTACCGATACCTGCAACCACAATTCGACCTTCACAATGTAGAATCATTTCAACAGCATGGTTGAAATTTTCATTTAAGTTTTGGTTTAAACGAAGAATTGCTTGAGAATAGAGTCCTAAGGTTTCTTGGGCGGAAGATAAGTGTGTCATACGATTCCTTAATCAATAAAATAAGGAGAAATTTAGGCTATTATACGTTAATTCGAGTAAATAAAAAAACGGGATAGTGTTTATCCCGTTTTTTGAAAATTAGTTTCACTGAAATGAGCTAAAATTACGCTTGTTTAGGCTTAATAAGGGCATAGCTAAAACCCGTAACTAATGAACCAATAGCAATGGCAGCTAAATAGTAGAGAGGTTGAGACACAAATGGGATAACGAATAACCCACCATGAGGTGCTTGTAAGCTAATATCTAGCCCTAAAGAAATTGCACCAGCCGTAGCACCGCCTAAAATAGAGGTAGCAATAACTCTCACAGGATCAGCAGCAACAAATGGTAATGCCCCTTCTGAAATAAAACATAATCCCAACACAAATGAGGCTTTTCCTGCATCTCGTTGATTCGTGGTAAATTTATTGCGTGCAATCCAAGTTGCAATTGCCATTCCGATAGGGGGAACCATACCTGCTGCCATTACGGCAGCCATTGGTGTGCTTACGTTAGAAGCTAACATTCCGACTGAGAATGTGTAGGCAGCTTTATTAACTGGACCGCCCATATCAATACACATCATTGCCCCTAAAATAATACCAAGTATGATAGCGTTTACATCGCCCATTGATTTTAGCCAGCTAGATAAACTTTCCATAATGGCAGAAACAGGCGGATTGATGAGATAGATCATTGCTAAACCGACAATTGCACTGCCTAATAGCGGTAAGATTAAAATAGGTTTTAACGACGTTAAACTTGGCGGAAGTTGGATTTTATTATTCAGGAATTGCACCACATAGCCTGCGAGAAAGCCTGCAATAATACCGCCTAAAATACCAGCTCCTGCTGTTGTCGCTAACATACCACCGATGAAACCCACTGCTAATCCAGGTCGATCTGCGATTGAGTAGGCAACATAGCCTGCAAAGACGGCAATCATTAAATGGAAAGCTGAACCGCCACCAATATCCATTAACGCTTTAGGTATTCCGCCTGCGATGCTTGCATCTTCAAAGGCTTTAATCCCAAACATAAATGAAATCGCAATAAGTAATCCACCTGCAACGACAAGCGGTAACATATGGGAAACGCCTGTCATTAGGTGTTTATAAATCCCTTTACGTTCGTTATTTGTTACTTCAGTTGACGTTGTTGCATTACTACTACTGCTTTGGTAAATAGTGGCCTGTTTGAAAGCGTTATCAAATTCTTGAGCCGTTTTTTTCAATGCTAATCCTGTTGAGGTTCGATACATTGGCTTGCCTGCAAATTTGTTTAGATCGATATCAATATCGGCGGCCACAAAAACTAAATCTGCTGCGGCAATCTCTTCTGCACTGATTGCATTGCCCACGCCAACTTGCCCACGGGTTTCAACTTTGATATTCCAACCTTGTGCTTTCGCATAATTTTCTACGGCTTCTGCTGACATAAATGTGTGTGCAACGCCTGTTGGACAAGCGGTAACTGCCACAATGTTTTTTACTGTTGAAAGTGGTTCTGCAAGATCTTGATGAGTCGCTTGCAAAGTTTGAGCAGAATTCACCGCTTGTTGTAAAGAGGTTTCTGGCTGTGTAAAGGCGTGTTCAAGGTTGATAATTGCCCCTTGCTTGCCTGCAATATTCGCTGGAATTTGTTGATCAAATAACACAACGAATTCCGCTTGTTCTGGTGTAACAACTGTATAGCCTTGCTGTTTTGCTACAGTTGATAATACTTCATTGATCAGAAAAGTACGTGCTTTTCCAAGCTGTGGGGGGAATACAAATGAAATTTTCATTATTGAGTTCCTATATTTTAAATAATAAGTCTAAGTTAAAGATGCGAGATTAATTGCACCTGCTCTAAAATTGGATTAAGGGCTGTAATATCTGCAATGCCAACATTGCTTTGGGAAACCGCTAAAGCGGATACGGCACTTGCAAATTTCAATGTATCTGCTTTGCTCCACCCTTGAGATAGCCCATAAATCAGACCTGCAACCATTGAATCACCTGCTCCTACAGTGCTAACAATATTAGAACACTTAGGTGGTTGAGCTTGCAAAATACCTTCGTGGTTAATCCAAATTGAACCTTCCGCTCCCATTGATATAATGACATTTTCGATGCCTTCAGCTTGTAATTGTTGAGCAGCCGTAATAATTTCATCAAGAGTTGCAAGCGGTCGCTTTGCCCAAATTTCTAGCTCTCGCCGATTTGGTTTTACTAACCACGGTGTTGCTTTTAGCCCGTAGCTTAAAGCATCATTGCTACTGTCTAGCACAATTTTTAACCCTTGAGCTGAAAGTGAATTGAGCCATTGTGCAAATTGTTCGGGTAAAATACCTTTTGGTAAAGAGCCACAAATGGCAACGAGATCAAAATGTTCGTGCCAATGTTGAGATTGTTGGCAAAAGCTTTGCCAATCTTGAGCAGAAACGTCAAAACCTAAAAAATTGAGATCCGTAACATCGGCTTCTGTTTCAGTAATTTTTACATTGATCCGTGTTTTCCCTTGAATACGGTAAAAGCGATCGGTTAGCTGATTTTGTTGGAAGTGTTCTACAAAGTCGCTTTGATTTTGCTCACCTAAAAAACCAGTTACGCTTAAATTAACACCAAGATCGGCTAATACTTTAGCTACATTAATTCCTTTTCCTGCTGGGTAAATGCCGAGTGTTTCAACGGTATTTACTTCACCAATTTCAATGCGAGCTAACCGGCCGACTAAATCAAAGGCTGGGTTAAGCGTTACAGTTGCAATGCGTAATTGTTGTGCCATTATTTATTCTCCAAGCCCTGTGCGGATTGCTTCTCCAATGCCATCTAATGCTTTTTGTGCTTCTTCGCCTGTGGCAACAAAGCGTAAACGGTGACCTTTCTGTACACCAAGAGCAATAATTTTCATTAAGCTTTTCGCACTAATAAGTTGGCTCTCACGGTCAAGATTTTGTACTTGAATTGTCGCATTATATTTTTTAACTTCATTGACTAATACTGCACTTGGACGAGCGTGTAGCCCGTGCTCATTTTCAATAGTAAAGATAGCCTCTATCTGATCACTATTTTCAGTAGAAGTAGTTGTTTGTGGTGCAATATTTGGTGTAGAACTTACCGCTTGTTGATTAGTATTTTCAATACTATCAGCGGTTTCAGGTACAAAAGTTATATTTTCGCCTAACCCTTCAGCAAAGCCTTTTGCCAAGGCTTCAATCGCTTGTTGAGCATCTGGACCTTCAGCAATAAAGCGTAAGCGATGAGCTTTGGTAGCTCCGAGTGAAACAATTCGCATTGTGCTTTTTGCATTAACAGCCGGGCTTGGTCGGTCAAGATTTTCTACGCTAATTTTGGCTTCAAATGGCTTTAATGTTTGTACTAATACTGCACTTGGGCGAGCATGTAAGCCGTGTTCGTTGCGAACGGTAAATGTACCAACAACTTGACCATTTGAGTTACTAGCGGGTATTTCAGTTGTACTCTTTGTTTCTTTATTTGCCGAATTATTTGCAAGTTCGACAAATCCTTGTGCTGATAATGTGGTTAATTGTGAGCGATGTTCTGGTTTGATAAGTTGAGTGAGTAGAGGAATGAAATTGTCATCAGTAGCAGAAACAGTAATCAGTATTTTTCCTTGTTGGCTACGAGCGAGGGCGATGCCTGTTGCAAGATTGCCTTTAGGGCTATCAACTAAATAAACATTATTACTCAACATAAGAGGTGTACTAGCTAGAACATCACTAATAAATGATTGATTCACATAGCCTTTCTCTTGGAGCTTGGCGGCGTTGATTGCTGATAACGTGAGTAGGCTTGAGGTATCAATATTGAGTGAAATGAGATCCGTGGTTAACGGCATCAGAGTAGATTTACCACTTAAGAGAGCAATAAATTGCTCAATGTCTGTTGTTTTAGCGAGTGTTTCTGCAATTTGTTCATCACCAACAATTGTGGTGAGTTGGCGAAGTAAATTGAGGTGTTCATCGGATTTTGCCGCAATGCCAATAACAACATAAGCAATATTACCTTCTCCCCATTCTATCCCATTGGGAAATTGATAAATTTGTACGCCTGTATTTAGTACTAAATCACGGGTATCAAGTGTGCCGTGCGGAATAGCAATTCCATTGCCGAGAAAGGTTGAAGTTTGTGTTTCTCGAGCAAGCATTCCTGTTTCGTAGCCAGTGGCAACATTCCCATTGGATACTAAGCCTTCTGCAACAAGATGAATAGCTTGTTCTTTGTTTTGTGCTGAAGCATTGAGTTGGATATTTTTTGCTGATAAATTTAGCATTTAAACTCCTATGAGGGTAATTTTTAAATTAAGTAATGTTAGCGATTGTACTCCATTTTGGGAATAATCTTTAGCTAAATTGCTCTAATAGGAATAAATCTTGGAGAAGAAAAGCGTTAAGAAGCCCCATTATCAAAGCGTAATGGGGTAGTAGAGATTGATTAAGCCATTATTTCATTTGGAGTAAAAAAATAGGCAATTTCTCGTTTAGCAGAGATTTCGGAATCAGAACCGTGTACTGTATTTTCACGGTAGCTCAACGAATAACGAGCTCGAATAGTGTCTTTTTGGCGTTTTTCAGGATCGGTTGCGCCCATAAGATCTCGATAGCGAGTGATAGCATTTTCTCCTTCGATAACGATAACGACAATCGGGCCTGAAATCATAAATTCAACCAATGATTCAAAAAATGCTTTTCCTTGATGCTCAGCGTAAAATCCCTCCGCTTGTTCTTTCGTTAAGTGCACCATTTTTAGTGCTTTAATAACGAAATTATTTTGTTCTAAAATAGATAAAATTTCGCCAATTAAGTGGCGTTTTGTGGCATCAGGTTTTATGATTGAAAGTGTTTGTTGAAGCATCATTTTCTCCTAAGCGTTAGGGGCATTGGGCGATCTTTATCGTAAAGAGGCTCACGATAAAGATCGCTAGAAAGTTATTTTACTTGCATACCTGCCTGCACACCTGAATCAGCAGAGAGTAAAAATAGATCAGCACCGCCTGTTCCTGCTGATAAAATCATTCCTTCTGACATTCCGAAAGACATTTTACGAGGGGCTAGGTTAGCGATCATAATGACAAAGCGTCCTTCTAGTTCTTCAGGCTTATTATAAGCAGCCTTGATGCCAGAGAATACTTGGCGAGTATGATCTCCTAGATCGAGTTCAAAACGCAGTAGTTTATCTGATTTTGGTACGGCCTCGCATTTCAGTACTTTTGCTACTCGTAAATCTAGTTTGGCAAAATCATCAATCGTAATTTCTGGTGCAATAGGTTCAATTTGTGTTTTACTAGCGGTCATTTGTGTTCCTTTTTTTGCAATTTTCTCAGCTTCAGCGAATAGGGTTTTAGTTTCGTCAATCACCGCATCAATCTGTTTTTTCTCAAGGCGAGAGAATAGCGCTTTAAACGGCGTGATTGTATGGTTAAACAATGGCGTATCAATGTTATCCCAACGTAATTGGGCGTTGAGAAATGTTTCTGTTTTTTCTGCCAGTATTGGCATTACTGGTTTGAGATAGCTCATTAATACTCTAAACATTTCTAAACCCATTGAGCAAACCGCTTGCAATTCAGCGTCTTTGCCTTCTTGTTTAGCGATGACCCACGGTGCTTTTTCATCAATATATTTATTGGCTTTATCAGCAAGGGCCATAATTTCACGGATAGCTTTGTTAAATTCACGTTGTTCATAATAGCTTGCGATCTGATCTGCTTGGGTAACAAATTCTGAAAAGAGTTGGGGATCGGCTAATTCACTGGCTAATTTACCGTCAAAACGTTTCGTGATAAAACCTGCGGTGCGTGAAGCTAAATTCACTAATTTATTCACAATATCGCTATTTACTCGTTGTACAAAATCGTCTAGGTTAAAATCAAGATCTTCAATTCGATTATTTAATTTTGCGGCATAGTAGTAACGTAAACATTCTGGGTTTATGTGTTTTAAATAGGTACTTGCTTGAATAAAAGTACCACGAGATTTAGACATTTTTTGCCCATCAACGGTAACATAACCGTGAGTAAAAATATTGGTTGGTTTACGATGATCTGTACCGTCTAAAATAGCAGGCCAAAATAGGCTATGGAAATAAACAATGTCTTTACCGATAAAGTGGTATAGCTCGGTGCTAGATTCTTTTTTCCAGTATTCATCAAAATCAAGCTGGGTACGGTTGCATAAATTTTTAAATGATGCCATATAGCCAATAGGGGCATCTAGCCAAACATAGAAAAACTTGTTGTCTGTATCAGGAATTTTAAAGCCAAAGTAAGGCGCATCACGGCTAATATCCCATTGTTGCAAACCGCTTTCAAACCATTCTTGCATTTTATTCGCAATTTCAGGTTGGAGAGAACCTGAACGAGTCCACTCTTTTAACATTGTTTCAAATTCAGGTAAATCGAAGAAGAAATGTTCTGATTCTTTAATAATCGGTGTTGCTCCAGAAATAGCAGAATGTGGGTTGATTAAATCCATTGGGCTATATGTTGCAGCACAGACTTCACAGTTATCGCCATATTGATCTTCTGCGTGACATTTTGGACAAGTGCCTTTTACGAAACGGTCGGGCAAAAACATATTTTTTTCTGGATCAAAGAGTTGTGAAATTACACGGCTTTTAATAAAACCTTTATTTTTCAATGTGGTATAGATTTGTGCAGTAAGTTCACGATTTTCTTCACTGTGGGTGGAATAATAATTATCAAAACTAATATTAAACCCTGCAAAGTCAGCGATATGATCCGCTTTGGCTTTTTCGATAAGCTGTTCAGGTGTAATGCCAAGTTTATCAGCGTTAAGCATAATCGGTGTGCCGTGAGCATCGTCAGCACAGACAAAATGGATTTCGTGCCCTCGCATACGTTGGAAACGCACCCAAATATCGGCTTGTATATGTTCTAGCATATGACCCAAATGGATTGCGCCATTAGCGTATGGCAAGGCGCAGGTTACTAATATTTTTCGTTTGTTGTTTGCTTGAGCTGACATTGTATTCTTTCCATCATCATTGATTATGCTAGAAATTGTAGCGGAAATGCGTGAAATTGTGTAGGGAAAGCGATACAAGCGGTGAGATTTAGGTGATTTTTTGCAAAAATATTATGAAATCTGACCGCTTGTTGGAGGTAATTATTGAGAAAATTACGAGAAAATATTGTGATTTTGTATTTGGTTACGCTTAAATTGGCTGAGTATAATCAATACAAGAAGTACAAAATAAAACGCAAAAACACCGATAAGCCATTGAGGCATTGATAACCCTAAAAATTGCCAGTCAATCTTACCGCAATCGCCTGAGGCTGCAAATATTTGTGGTAGCCATTTGTCTAAAGGCAGTGTTTCAGGAAAATCAACAAAGGGAGAACATTGGTTCCACGGACCTGGGTGTAGCTGGTAATCTGTGTGCTTTAATGCAAGCATTATCCCTTTGATTGAACCGACTAAACCTAATAACAGGGCGATCCAACGAGTGAGTATAAATCTTGGTGCGAGATAACCAATTAACCCTGCAATTAAAATGACGAAGAGAGCAACTCGCTCATATATGCACATTACGCAAGGTTTTAATCCCATACCGTGTTGAAAATAGAGTGCCGTTCCTTCTAACGCAAGGCAACTGATTGAAAATAATAGCCAAGCACTACGGCTGTATGAAAGTGCTTTAAAAAAATTAAGCATAACAATCCTTGATTAACGTTGAATAATCCAACCCCAGTCTAACATTAATTGAGTTAATGGCGTAAGGAAATATTCCAGTGTTAAAAATCCAATTAATGAAAGTACAACAGTATATGGCAATGCCATATAAACCATTCGTCCATAAGAAAGTTGAATAAGTGGAGCGAATGATGAAGTTAATAAAAATAAAAATGCAGCTTGCCCGTTTGGTGTCGCAACGGAAGGTAAGTTTGTTCCCGTGTTGATAGCAACAGCAATTAAATCAAATTGAGGGCGATCAATAATTCCTGATGTTAGTGCATTTTTTGCTTCATTCATATAAACCGTTCCAACAAAAACGTTATCGGAAATAGATGACAATACCCCATTAAAAATATAAAAGAGTGTAAGTTGTGAATTTTTCTCTGCGGATAATACGAAATGAATAATTGGATCAAAGAGTTTTAAATCTACAATCACTGCAACAACGGCAAAGAAAACGACTAATAATGCTGTAAAAGGCAGGGACTCTTGAAAGGATTTCCCAATAGCATGTTCATCTGTAATGCCACAAAATGCGGTACAAAGAATAATAATAGTTAAGCCGATGATTCCGACATCTGCTAAATGGAACGCTAAACCAATAATAAGCCAAATACCAGTGAGGGCTTGAACAAGTAATTTCAACCGATCTTGAGTTGTCATTTCTTGCTCTTTTTGACTGTTGTATTGTTCTAAAATTGTACGAACTTGCTGAGGCAAGCGGTCGCCGTAGCCAAAAATTTTGTATTTTTCTAGTAAATAGCAGGTTATAAGACCACAGAATAAAACTGGTACGCTAATAGGAGCTACTCGGATTAAAAATTCAATGAAACTCCATTCAGCTTGTGCGGCGATAATAAGATTTTGTGGTTCGCCAACCATTGTCATTACGCCACCTAAGGCACTACCAACCCCTGCGTGCATAATTAAACTGCGTAAAAAAAATCGAAATTGTGCGGTAATTTGTGGATCTTCTGTATTGTTCTCTTGAATGACAGTTTGATAAACCGTATAGAAACCAACGCCTACACTGATAATTACAGCAATCACAGTTAGAGCATCAAGAAATGCAGAAAGAAATGCTGAGCTTAAACAGAATGCAAGAGAAAGAGTAATTTTAGATCGTACGCTTAAAATGAGTTTAGTAAAAAGATAAAGCAATAACAGCTTCATAAAATAGATACCTGCAATCATAAACATTAAGAGCAAAATAACGTCAAAATTATTCATTATTTCGTGTTTAAGATGATGAGGTGTTGTCATTCCAATAGCTACTGCTTCTATGGCAAGTAAGCCACCTGGTTGAAGTGGATAGCATTTTAATGCCATTGCTAAAGTAAAAATAAATTCAATAACTAAAGCCCAGCCAGCAATAAAAGGATCAACCCAGAAATAGAGAAGGGGATTAATAAGTAAGAAGACGATGATACAGATTTTGTACCAGTTAGGTGATTGGCCTAGAAAATTTTTAAAAAAAGCATCAAGATTTTTCATTGAGTTTTTGTTTTCATCTAAAATAAAGCGTAAAATTTATTGAATTGTAATATACTTTGCCGGTTAACGATAATAGAAAAAAATGTGATTTTAGTGAGAAATCAATGATTTTTGAGAAAAATCATATTTTAAAATCTAATTGAAGTATAAGTAGAGTAATAGCCTACTGATTTGGAATAAAGATTAAATGGATAAAGCTGATATTTTAAAAGCCCAAAGTCCTGCGGCATTAGCAGAAGAGTATATTGTAAAAAGTATTTGGAATAATCGTTTTCCTGCGGGATCAGATTTGCCTTCAGAACGTGAATTGGCAGATATTATCGGCGTTACTAGAACGACTCTAAGAGAAGTATTGCAACGTTTAGCTCGAGATGGTTGGCTAAATATTCAACATGGAAAGCCAACTAGGGTGAATAATGTTTGGGAAACGGCAGGACCAAATATCATTCAAACGTTGATTAAACTTGATCGTTCTGCAATGCCATTGATTATTGAAAATGTCGTTTCTTTGCGCACTCGAATGGCAGAATATTTTATCCCAGAAGCTATTCGTCTTGATGCAAAAGCATCTCTCGTCCTTTTTGGTAAGCTCAGTGAGTTAGAAAATACTGCTCAATCGTATGCAGAATTTGACTATTATATCTATCGTAGCTTTACTTTCGTAGCAAACCGACCTGTTTATGGGCTAATTTTGAATAGTTTCAAAGACCTCTACATACAGATTGCTTCATTATTTTTTGCCCAAGAAAAATCTCGACAGGTTACATTGCAATTTTACCAACAGTTAAGAAAATGTTGTGAGCAAAATGATTACGGTCAAGCAGTTGAATGTATGGCGGTAAACCGTGAACGAAGTACGGCTATTTGGCGAGAAATGCTAAAAACGTTCCCTACAAATTTTGGAGAATAATTTTATTCTTCTGTCTCTAAAGGCATTATTTAATGCCTTTTTTCATCAATTATTCTCTAGATAAAACCGCTTGCTTCACTTGGCTAAACCGCTAAAATTTGTTACTCTAGTGGTAAAAAGTGGCGTTTTGTGGAGAAAATTTCCATTTCGCTTAAGCAGATAAAAAATTAATGAATTAAAGGTTGAATATGTTTCGAGGTGCAACATCTGTAAGCCTAGATAGTAAAGGGCGTTTGGCAATTCCAACGCGCTATCGTGCAGAGTTACTTGAAAAGCATCACGGAAAATTAGTATGTACCGTTGATATTCGCCAGCCCTGTTTGTTGCTTTATCCTTTATTTGAATGGGAAATTATTGAACAAAAACTACTCGCACTTTCAAACTTTGATCCAGCACAACGCCGTATTCAGCGAGTAATGCAAGGCTTTGCCACAGAATGTGAGATGGATTCTACTGGGCGAATTTTACTCAGCCCTGTATTACGCCAACATCGGCAATTAGAACAGCAAATAATGCTTGTTGGGCAATTGAATAAATTTGAGATTTGGCAGGATAAGCAGTGGCAAGCACAAATTGCAGAAGATTTAGCTTTAGAAAATTCAGCAGAATGGCTAAATTGTGACGCTTTAAAAAATTTCTCGTTATAACTAAATGGTAAACATCGAATGACTAATGCTCCAACACATATCACTGTATTGCTCAATGAGGCAGTCGAAGGATTAGCAGTTAAACCAAATGGCATTTATATTGATGGCACTTTTGGGCGTGGAGGGCATTCTCGTCTTATTTTAAGCCAGTTAGGGGAAAAGGGACGGCTAATTGCCGTTGATCGTGATCCCCGAGCAATTACAGAAGCAAAAACGATCAATGATTCTCGTTTTCAAATTGTTCATTCGGCTTTTTCAGCCATTCCTGAAATTTGTAATGAATTGGGATTAGTAGGCAAAATTGATGGAATTTTGCTTGATCTTGGTGTGTCTTCTCCACAATTAGATGAAGCGGAACGTGGTTTTAGCTTTATGCGTGATGGGCCTTTAGATATGCGAATGGATACAACTAAAGGCTTATCCGCAATGGATTGGCTTGCGCAAGTCTCTGTTGATGATTTAGCTTGGGTATTAAAAGAATTTGGTGAAGAACGCTTTGCTAAACGAATTGCACAAGCGGTCGTTTCTTATAATAAATCTGCAAATGAGAAAATTTCTCGTACCTTACAGTTGGCAAAAATTATTGAACAAGCTGTGCCGTTTAAAGATAAGCATAAGCACCCTGCTACTCGTTCATTTCAGGCAATTCGTATTTTTATTAATAGTGAACTTGATGAATTAGAACAAGCACTTAATTCAGCATTGAGTGTACTTGCTCCACAAGGGCGATTGTCTATTATCAGCTTTCACTCCCTTGAGGATCGAATGGTTAAACAGTTTATGCGCAAACAAAGTAAAGGTCTTGCTGTACCAAAAGGATTGCCTATTTTAGAAGCGGAGTTACTAAAAAATATCCCTTTAAAAACAATAGGTAAAGCAATAATGCCGAGTGAGGTAGAGATCATGCAAAACCCACGATCACGCAGTGCAGTATTAAGAATTGCGGAGAAAAAATAATGGCAAATGAACGTTATCCATTACGACAAATTATTTTAGATGATCTTACAAACCATAATAAAGTTGCAATTATATTATTGGTGTTGATCGTTATTTCTGCATTAGGAACAATATGGATTACCCATCAAACCCGTTTGTTAGTGGCTGATCAAGGTAAACTTATTGCTGCTAATCAGAAATTAGAAAATCAGTATATTCATTTGCAATTAGAAGAAAATTCTCAAAGTCAGAAATGGCGGATTGAATCAGTAGCAGAAAAATTACAGTTACAAGCAGTTAAAAAAGAACAAGAAGTTATTTTGGTGAAGTAGATGAAAAAATTGGTAAAAACTAAGCCTAGCAAACAAAAAGAACCTAAAGAAAAAGCTAAACTCTCTACGATAAATCACCCGAGCTTTTTAGTTACTCGTTTTCGTGTTGTTTTAGGTATATTGGCATTGGGGGCTGTGGCGTTATTTTTGAAAAGTGTTTATTTGCAAATTGATGATTCTGAGCGGTTAATTAAAGAGGCAAATAAACGTTCTCTTCGTGCGAGTGAATTACCCTTTACTCGTGGGAAAATTTTAGACCGAAATGGCAGAATGCTTTCAACTAGTGTGCCAATGTATTCAGTCACCATTGATCCTAAAGAATATTTTGATACCCAATTACGGCGGAATAAAGCCCGTTGGCGGAAACTCTCATTCGAGATGGGCGGATCAAGCAGTAAAATTGAAGCGAGTGTTAATAAATTTATAAAAAGTAAACGAGCCGAAAATAGTAAGCAAAAAAAATACGATCCTAGGGCATTATTTAATATAGATAGTGATGATTATTGGCATTTATTAGCTCTTGCTACAGGGTTGGATTACAGTGATTTAATCGTTAAGGTACGAAATAATCCTAATTCAGCATTTGTGCAGGCAGAATCTGATGCAATTTCACTCGAAATTCAGAAAATGAAAGCGTTGGCAAGTAGTGTGGGTATTAAATATAACGATTTAATGGATAAGTTATATAAGGCCTCTGAGCAACGTTTTCTCTATATAGCACGTCATCAATCGGAAGTTACCGCTGACTACATTGTGGGTAAAATTGATGAAAAAGGTGAAAAAGTCAAAGCCCATCAAGGTTTGCATATTGATGCCATTATGCTAAAAAAAGAGACTCGTCGGGTTTATCCATTAGCAGAAGAAGTAGCACAACTTATTGGGTTTACTGATCAAGATAACCGTAACGGAGCAGAAGGGCTAGAGCGGAGTTTTAACTCGTTACTTATTGGCAAAAATGGTAAACAAGTTATCCGTAAGAATGCTAAAGGCGAAATTATAGAGCGCATTCGTGATGAGAAGCAGTATGATCCACAAGATGTTATGCTTAGTATTGATGAAGAATTGCAATCCATGGCATATCGTGAGATTAAAAAAGCGGTAATTGATAATAAAGCAGAATCTGGAACGGCAGTGTTATTAGATATTCACACGGGGGAAATTTTAGCAATGGCGAATGCCCCGTCTTATAATCCAAATAACCGCAGTGATTTTAAACCTGAACTTGCCCGTAACCGTGCAATTACTGATACTTTTGAGCCGGGTTCAACGGTAAAACCATTGGTAGTTTTAACGGCTTTACAAAATAAAGCAACATATTTAGGGGAAGTCATCAATACTCGCTCTTTTATCGTAAATGGTTTTCCAATTAAAGATGTTGCTCCTCGGGAGAGTTTGACTTTAACGGGAATTTTGCAGAAATCAAGTAACGTAGGCGTAAGCCGTTTGGCGTTAAGAATGCCATCGACTGCATTGATGGAGACCTACACTAAAGTTGGTTTCGGGAAAGATACAGGGCTTGGGCTTGGTGAAGTGAAAGGAACAAACGGTGATCGTAAAATTTGGTCTGATATTGAAAGAGCAACGGTTGCTTATGGTTATGGTTTAACCGTAACGCCTTTGCAATTAGCGAGAGCTTACGCAACGCTGGGCAGTTTTGGTATTTATCGTCCACTTTCAGTAACAAAAGTTGATCCACCTGTGATCGGCGAGCGAGTGCTACCAGAAAAAATTACCCGAGATGTGGTACATATGATGGAAAGTGTGGCACAAAAAGGCGAAGGTGGGCAGAAAGCTGCAGTCGATGGTTTCCGAGTTGCAATTAAAACGGGGACAGCCCGTAAATTGGAAAAAGGGCGATATGTAGAAAAATATATTGCTTATACAGCAGGAATTGCACCAGCAAGTGATCCGAGATTTGCATTAGTGGTATTAATTAACGAGCCGAAAGCAGGGGCTTACTATGGCGGTGCAGTTTCTGCACCATTGTTCTCAAAGATTATGGGATACACTCTCAAAACATATAATATTCGACCAGATAATTTAGGCACAGATAATCATAACGCTGTTCGTGAAATTAACCATTAGATAACGAATTAAATGAGAAAATAATGAAACGCTTACTTAAATTTTTACCAGAATTACCGATTTGGGCAACATTAAAATCGTTAAATGAAATGCGATTAGATAGTCGTCAAATAAAACAAGATGATCTTTTCGTTGCCTTAAAAGGCCATCAAATCGATGGGCGTCATTTTATTACTCAGGCAGTTGAACAAGGTGCGGGATTGGTATTGAGTGAGGCAGATGACGGTGTAGCTGAAGCAGAATTATCGGGTGAATTTGCAAAATTTAATCTCGATCCAACCGCTTGTAAAGTGATCAGCATACCTAATTTAGCCCAAAATTTATCTGCTTTGGCGGGTACTTTTTATGATAGCCCATCAAATAAACTTACATTAGTTGGTATTACTGGCACAAATGGTAAAACAACAACGGCTCAATTACTTGCGCAGTGGAGAAATTTACTTGGTGGAAAAGCAGCAGTAATGGGTACGATTGGTAATGGGCTATACGGGCAGGTACAAGAATCCGTTAATACCACAGGATCAGCGATTGAAATTCAACAGAATTTAGCCAGTTTTGTAGCTCAAAGTGCGGATTTTTGTGCAATGGAAGTATCTTCTCACGGTTTGGCACAATATCGAGTAGAAGATTTAGATTTTGATTTAGCTATTTTCACCAATTTAAGCCGTGATCATCTTGATTATCATCGCACAATGGAAGAGTACGCGGCTGCAAAATTCCGTTTGTTTAGTGAGTTACAGACTAAATATCAAGTTATTAACGCTGATGATAAAACAGGTAGAGAGTGGTTAGCCGTTTTACCACAAGCTGTTGCTGTGAGTTGTGATCCTAATTTATCCCTTAAACAAGGGAAATGGGTACAAGCGAAAAATATTAGTTACAGCTTACAAGGCGTAACGATTGAATTTTCTTCTTCGTGGGGAAATGGTGTATTAGAAAGTCGTTTGATTGGAGCATTTAATGTGAGCAATTTACTCACGGCTTTCGCAGGGTTATTGACCTTAGGTTATGATTTTAAACAATTAGTCGAAACTGCCCCGAAATTGACAGGTGTTTGTGGACGAATGGAATGTTTAGTTAGTGAAAATGAACCTGACGCTAATCCAATGGTCATTGTAGATTATGCCCATACACCAGATGCCCTTGAAAAAGCCTTGCAAGCGGCTCGTTTACATTGTGATGGAAAATTATGGTGTGTGTTTGGTTGCGGTGGTGATCGAGATACAGGTAAACGCCCACTGATGGCAAGTATTGCAGAGGCCTATGCTGATAACGTAATTATTACAGATGATAATCCAAGAACGGAAGATCCCGATATTATTTTTGCAGATATGATGGCAGGCTTTAAAAAGCCAAAAAATGTACAGAAAATGCACATTCGCCAATATGCGATTGAGCAAGCAATTAGCCAAGCAGACAGCAATGATGTTGTGCTAATCGCAGGAAAAGGGCACGAAGACTATCAAATTATTGGCAATAAAAAATACCATTTTTCCGATCAGGAAGAAGCCAAAAAAATTTTAGGATAATCAATGATAAAACAAACCACACAGCAGATTGCCGATATTTTAAATGCCAAATTAGTCGGTGATGGTAATGTTACTGTTGAAAATGTGAGTACAGATACCCGTCAAGCGGTGAGTTTTGGGCTATTTTTTGCATTAAAAGGTGAGAAATTTGATGCTCACGATTATGCACAAAAAGCGGTTGAACAAGGCTGTGTTGCCTTGGTGGTAGAGCGTCCGCTCGCTATTGATGTGCCACAAATTATTGTGGCAGACACTCGGTTAGCATTAGGCGAATTAGCGAAATGGTTGAAAGCTAAATTGAATCCAAAAACTGTCGCAATGACTGGCTCATCAGGTAAAACAACGGTTAAAGAGATGACAGCAAAAATCTTGCAACAAGTTACCGCTTGTGAAGATGAAGTGCTTTATACTTTTGGTAATTTAAACAATGATTTAGGTGTGCCATTAACCTTATTACGTTTAACTGATCAACATAAATTTGCTGTTGTTGAATTGGGAGCAAATCATCTCGGTGAAATTGCTTATACCACAGCAATTACACAGCCCGATGCTTGCTTAGTCAATAATGTTGCCTCTGCTCATTTAGAAGGCTTTGGTTCTTTAGCGGGCGTGGCTCAAGCAAAAGGTGAAATTTATCGAGGTTTGAAAAAAGATGGCATAGCGATTGTTAATTTAGCTCACTATTTTCCTGAATGGCAAAAAGAAATTGGTAAGCACGAATTACAATCATTCAGCTATACAGGACAGGATAAAGATTCCTATGCCGATTTTTGGGCGGAAGATGTTGTACTGAATTTAACGGGTTCGCAATTTATTTTGCACAGTCCGCAAGGGGAGGTGGAGATAAATTTACCCTATTTAGGTAAACATAATGTTAGTAATGCTTTAGCGGCCGCCTCACTCGCTATGGCAGTGGGAGCTGATCTAAATTCAATTAAAGCAGGATTAGAACAACGTTCTCAAGTCAAAGGACGACTATTTCCGATTGAAATTAACCCAAATTTATTACTGATTGACGATAGCTATAATGCTAATGTTGATTCAATGAAATCGGCGGTAGCCGTTTTACAGCAATACCCAGCATTTCGTATTTTTGCCGTTGGTGATATGGCTGAATTAGGCGTAGAAAGTTTGGCGTGTCATCAAGAAGTAGCAGACTTTGTTGCGCAGGCAGGTTTAGATTTAGTAGTTTCATTTGGGCAGGAAAGTGCAGTGATTAGTCAAAATTCGGCGCATCATTTTTCCAATAAAGCTCAAATGGTAGATTTTTTATATCCACTTATATTGCAAAAAATAGCGGATAACCAACCGCTTGTATTATTAGTAAAAGGCTCTCGCAGTCAAAAAATGGAAGAGCTATTAGATGCTCTTATCTTAAAATTTAATGTTTCTTAAGGAATAGCAAATGTTAGTTTGGTTAGCTGAATATTTAGTTCAATTTAACACCATATTTAACGTGGTATCATATATCACTTTTCGTTCAATTATGGCGTTATTAACGGCATTGATTATTGGATTATGGATTGGGCCAACCGTAATTCGCCGTTTGCAAGTTTTAAAATTTGGACAAGAAGTCCGCCACGATGGACCAGAAAGCCATTTCAAAAAACGTGGTACCCCAACAATGGGGGGAATTATGATCTTATTTTCCATTGGTGTTAGCGCATTGTTATGGGCGGATTTGTCAAACCCTTATGTCTGGTGTGTATTATTTATTTTAATGGGCTATGGGATCGTTGGTTTTGTTGATGATTATTGGAAAATTGCCCGTAAAAATACTGATGGTTTGATTGCTCGTTGGAAATATTTTTGGCTATCAGTGATCGCGTTAATTTCTGCGTTTACTATGTATGCGATTGGCAAAGACACGGCAGCTACTCAGCTTGTTGTGCCATTTTTTAAAGAGGTAATGCCTCAGCTTGGGGTATTTTACATCGTTCTTACTTATTTTGTGATTGTTGGGACAAGTAATGCTGTCAATTTAACCGATGGCTTAGACGGCTTAGCAATTGTTCCAATCATTATGGTCGCAGGGGCATTTGCATTGATTGCGTGGGCGACAGGTAACTATAATTTTGCAGAGTATTTGCATATTCCCTATATCAAATATAGCGGTGAGTTAGTTATTTTATGTACAGCGATTGTTGGGGCGGGGCTAGGATTCCTTTGGTTTAATACTTATCCTGCTCAAGTTTTTATGGGCGATGTTGGCTCGCTTTCCCTTGGCGGAGCTTTAGGAGTGATTGCTGTGTTAGTTCGCCAAGAATTATTATTGGTGATAATGGGCGGTGTTTTTGTGATTGAAGCGCTTTCAGTTATTTTACAAGTTGGCTCGTATAAATTACGTCAGAAACGAATTTTCCGAATGGCGCCGATTCATCATCATTTTGAATTGAAAGGTTGGCCAGAACCTCGTGTTATTGTTCGTTTTTGGATTATTACCTTGATGTTAGTGTTAGTTGGATTAGTAACATTAAAATTACGCTAAAGGGCATTATGTTGTCTTATTTATCAAGCAGAGTGGAATTAGGTTTTACTTATTATCGTTATTATAGAGAATAAAAATGCAATCTTTATATCAAGGCAAGCAAATTACGATTATTGGTTTAGGGGCAACAGGGCTTTCTTGTATTGAGTTTTTTGCGGATAAAAATGCGAACTTACGTGTAATTGATACCCGTAAAAATCCAGCAGGAGTAGATAAACTACCGAAAGATATTCCTTTACACACAGGAAGTTTAAACCTTGAATGGCTACTCAGCTCAGATTTAATTGTAAGTAGTCCAGGGCTAGCACTAGCAACCCCTGAAATTCAGCAGGCAATTAACGCTGGTATTGAAGTTATTGGTGATATTGAATTATTTTGCAGAGAAGCTAAAGCCTCAATTATTGCAATTACGGGATCAAACGGCAAAAGCACAGTAACGGCATTAACAACCGAAATGGCGAAATTAGCGGGCGTGAATGTCGGAATGGGCGGAAATATTGGTGTACCAGCTTTAACCTTATTGAAAGGTAATTACGATTTATACGTTTTAGAATTATCGAGCTTTCAACTTGAAACGACAAGATCTCTTAGAGCGAAATCTGCCACGGTACTAAATATCAGCGAAGATCATATGGATCGCTATCCTAATTTAGAGGCTTATCGTCAAGCAAAATTGAAAATTTATCATAATGCAGAAAATATCATTGTAAACGGTGAAGATCGTCAAACATTGCCTGAACAAGCAGTAAGTTCGTTGTCGATTTTTGCTGAAAATAGCGGGGAATATCGCTTGCAAGATAACGCATTATGGAGTGGCACTGATAAAATTTTAGATACTGCTGAAATGAAATTAAAAGGTCGCCATAATGAGATGAATGCGTTGGCAGCGGTTGCTTTGGCGGAAAAAGCAGGTATTGGGCGTGAAGGGATTATTCAAGCGTTAAAACATTACTCGGGGCTTGAGCACCGTTTTCAGTCAGTTGAAACGACTGATGGCGTGCGTTGGATTAATGACTCTAAAGCAACTAATGTAGGTAGCACCGTTGCTGCTTTAACTGGTTTACAGGTGGACAAAACTCTCTATTTATTATTAGGGGGAGATGGTAAAGGTGCAGATTTTTCAGAATTAGCACCGCTTGTTAACCAGCCTCATATTGTTTGTTATTGCTTTGGACGAGACGGTGCAATGCTTGCAGCATTAACTTCACAAAGCGTGTTAGTTGAAACTATGCAACAAGCCATTGAGTTAATTCGTCCAAAATTAAAAACGGGCGATATGGTCTTATTATCGCCTGCTTGTGCAAGCCTTGATCAATTTCCGAATTTTGAAGTTCGAGGTAAGGAATTTATACAATTAGCACAGGGAGTTAAAGCTTGATCTTCACTAAAAAAATCAAAGAAGGGTGGGAAAAATGGGGAACTTTAACTCCAAGAAATGCTCGTTATGACCGAGGGCTGATTTGGTTATTTTTCAGTTTATTGATGATTGGTTTTATTATGGTAACTTCAGCATCAATTCCTGTTAGTACACGTTTATATAATGATCCCTTTTACTTTACGTTACGTGATGCGTTGTATGTTGCCGTAGCCATTATTATGTTTTTCACTTTTATTCAGATTCCAAGTGAACAATGGGAAAAATGGAATTTGAAGTTATTTGCGATCTCGTTGTTACTGTTATTACTGGTTCTTATCATTGGACGAAATGTAAATGGATCAACCCGTTGGATTCCAATTGGACCGATAAATTTCCAACCAGCGGAATTAGCCAAATTAGCACTTATTTGTTATTTTTCTAGTTTCTATGTGCGTAAGTTTGATGAAATTAGGATTGCGGGTTGGAGTTTTTTCCGCCCTGTTTTGGTAATGATTTTATTTGGTGTTTTTTTAGTATTGCAGCCTGATTTGGGAAGTACCGCTGTACTGTTTATTATTACCTTTGCGATGTTATTTTTTGTTGGTGCAAAATTACTCCAATTTCTTGTATTAGGTATCTTGGGCGGTTTTGCATTTATGATTTTAGTATTGACATCGGAATATCGTTTAAAACGGGTAACATCATTTATGGATCCTTTTGCAGATGCCTATGGTGATGGTTTTCAGCTTTCAAATGCACAAATGGCATTTGGACAAGGTGAATTCTGGGGAGCTGGGTTGGGTAATTCAATCCAAAAATTAGAATATTTACCTGAAGCTCATACCGATTTTGTAATGGCTGTGATTGGCGAAGAGTTTGGTTTGTTTGGTATTAGTATTGTGATTTTGTTATTAACAGCTTTGACGTTAAAAGCTTTTTATATTAGTCGTCAAGCACTAAATCTTGAACAGCGCTTTAAAGGCTTTTTCGCTTTTGGTATTGGTGTTTGGATTTTTTTACAAGGTTTTGTCAATTTAGGCGTTGCTTCAGGATTATTACCTACAAAAGGATTAACCTTTCCATTAGTAAGTTATGGTGGATCAAGTCTAGTAATTATGGCTGTTGCTGTTGCAATTTTAGTAAGAATTGATTATGAAAATCGACTTGAAAATGCAGGCCAAGCAACTTTAAAAGAGTATGAGTAATAATAAGTAAAATTGGAAATAATTATGTATAAATATGGGAAATTATAGGGTAAGGGAATGGCAAAGAAATTATTGGTAATGGCAGGGGGAACGGGTGGACACGTTTTCCCTGCAATTGCGGTTGCTCGAGAATTGCAACAGCAAGGCTGGGAGATACGTTGGTTAGGGACAAAAGATAGAATGGAGGCCGAGCTTGTTCCTAAACACGGTATAGATATTGATTTTATCGAAATTTCGGGGATCAAAGGTAAAGGAATTAAGGCTCTATTAAAAGCGCCATTTGCTATTTTTAAAGCGATATTGCAAGCTCGCAAAATTATCAAAGCCTATCAGCCTGACGCAGTGTTGGGTATGGGGGGCTATGTCTCTGGGCCAGGTGGTGTTGCTGCAAAATTATGTGGCGTTCCCGTTATTTTGCACGAACAAAATGCTGTTGCTGGGCTAACAAATAAATGGCTATCCAAAATTGCTCGTAAAACATTGCAGGCGTTTCCAACGGCATTTACAAATGCAGAAGTAGTTGGTAATCCTGTTCGCCAAGATCTTTTCCAAATACCTAGCCCAGAGCAACGTTTTGCTCAAAGAAATTACCCAATCAATATTCTTGTGATGGGGGGGAGCCAGGGGGCAATGGTTATCAATGAAACTGTGCCCGAAGTAGCAAAACGGCTTAATAATCAAGTATTTATTAGCCACCAAGTGGGTAAAGGAAAATTGGAAGGCGTGGCTGAAATTTATCAACAGTTAGGAAATGGATCTGCCAGTGAATTTATTGATGATATGAAATCAGCTTATGAATGGGCAGATTTAGTTATTTGCCGTTCAGGCGCTTTGACGGTTTCTGAAATTGCAGCCGCAGGTTTACCCGCTATTTTTGTGCCATTTCAACATAAAGATCGCCAACAGTTCTATAACGCAGAATTTTTAGCAAATAATGGAGCTGCAGTGATAATTGAGCAAGCTGATTTTACGGCAGAAAATCTTTTAACAGTGTTAAGCCCTTTGTTATTGGATCGCCAAAAGCTAACGGAACTGGCAATTAAAGCAAGAGAGAAAGCCTCGCCATTAGCGGCAAAACGCGTTGCTGATGTAATTGTGAAAGAGGCAAATGAGTAAAAAGTAGCACAGATAACAAGCGGTCAGTTATAAGAAAAATTTGTAAAAAATAAGCGGAACTAACCGCTAGTAGTCTATATTTTAAACTATATTGTTTATGGATAAGCAGGAAAATAAAAGGTTTTAGTAATGAAGAATTTCCAAGATAAAGTGAAAAAATTAGTACCTGAAATGCGTCGAGTGAGCCAAATTCATTTTGTAGGTATTGGTGGTGCTGGAATGAGTGGCATTGCCGAAGTATTATTGAATGAAGGCTATCAAATTAGTGGTTCGGATATTAGTGATGGCGTAGTAACACAACGTTTAGCTAAGGCGGGTGCAAGTATATTTTTTGGACATCATAGGAATAATGTGAAAGGGGCGAGTGTTGTTGTTATTTCCAGTGCAATCACCGACGATAACCCAGAAGTTATTGCTGCAAAAGAGGCAAGAATTCCTGTTATTCAGCGAGCCCAGATGTTGGCAGAAATTATGCGTTTTCGTCATGGCATTGCAGTTGCTGGGACGCACGGTAAAACAACAACAACGGCAATGTTGTCAATGATTTATACGGAAGCAAAACTTGATCCTACTTTTGTAAATGGAGGATTAGTAAAATCAGCAGGAAAAAATGCACATTTAGGGGCCAGTCGTTATTTAATTGCTGAAGCTGATGAGAGTGATGCCTCTTTTTTACATCTTCAACCAATGGTTTCCGTAGTAACCAATATTGAGCCTGATCATATGGATACCTATGAAGGCGATTTTGAAAAAATGAAACAGACTTACGTTAAATTTCTGCATAATTTGCCGTTTTATGGTTTAGCTGTAATGTGTGTTGATGATGACGTGTTAATGGAACTTGTGCCACAAATTGGGCGACAAGTTCTTACTTATGGGTTTAGCGATCGAGCAGATTATCGTATTACCAATTATCGCCAAGCTGGTTTTCAAGGATATTACACGGTAATTTGTCCAAATGGCGAAAAAATTGAGGTATTGCTTAACGTACCTGGTAAACATAATGCGTTAAATGCTACGGCAGCATTGGCTGTTGCTAAAGAAGAAAATATTGAAAATGAGGCAATTTTAAAAGCATTAGCAGAATTTCAAGGAGCAGGTCGCCGTTTTGATCAGTTAGGCTCTTTTGTTCGTCCAAATGGAACAGTAATGTTAGTTGATGATTATGGTCATCACCCAACGGAAGTTGATGTAACAATTAAAGCAGCTCGAGAGGGCTGGGAAAATAAACGTGTAGTAATGGTATTTCAGCCTCACCGTTATTCACGCACCCGAGATCTGTTTGATGAGTTTGTGCAAGTGCTTTCGCAAGTAGATAGTTTGATTATGTTGGAAGTTTATGCCGCAGGGGAATCCCCTATTGTTGGGGCTGATAGTAAAGCATTATGTCGTTCTATTCGTAATTTAGGCAAAGTTGATCCAATTTTAGTATCAGATCCTAATTTATTGGGAGAAGTGCTAGATCAAATTCTGCAAGATGGCGATTTGGTATTAGCTCAAGGGGCTGGTAATGTGAGCAAGCTTTCCCGTGATTTAGCGGAAAGTTGGAGAAATTCATCTCTTTAAGAGATAGAGAATATTTATCATTAAAAGAAAGCGGTCGTTTGACTGTAAATTTTGCAATGACCGTGTTTTATCCGTTAAATAAAACCGAATGGAGTAAAGAGAATGAGTTTGAAAAATGAAAAAATTGCCGTCTTATTCGGTGGGGATTCAGCTGAGCGTGAGGTGTCTCTCAATTCGGGTAAAGCTGTATTGGGGGCATTACAACAATTGGGCTATGATGTAGAAGGTATTGATACACAATCTTTTCCAATAGAAAAATTAAAAGAGAAAGGTATTCAGCGAGTATTTAATATTCTACATGGAGGAATTGGTGAGAATGGTGTTTTACAAGGAGCATTAGAACAGCTGGGTATTCCTTATACAGGTTGTGGTGTAATGGCTTCAGCAATTACACTGGATAAATTTCGTACTAAATTGCTGTGGAAATCAGTCGGTTTACCTATGGCTGAAATGGTGGTTGTTCAACGTGGGCAAGCGGTCGATTATGATTTAATTATTGCAAAATTAGGTTTACCTTTATTTGTAAAACCAGCAAGTGAAGGCTCAAGTGTTGGTGTTAGTAAAGTGAAAACTGCAGATCAGCTGTTACCTGCGATTGAGCAAGCATTGAAATACGATACGATTGTTTTAGTCGAAGAAAACTTAGCTGGAGCTGAGTATTCTGTGCCAGTTTTAGATGGAGAAGTATTACCAGCAGTGCAGATTATTCCTGATGGCGAGTTTTATGATTATCATGCCAAATATGTTTCGGACAATACCCAGTATATTTGCCCAATATTGAGTGATGAGCGCCAAGCAGAAGTCGCAAAATTAGTGAAACAGGCATATGATGTGGTTGGCTGTAAAGGGTGGAGTCGCATTGATGTTATGGAAGATAGCAAAGGTCAGTTTCGGTTAGTGGAAGTGAACACTAGCCCGGGAATGACAAGCCACAGTATTTTTCCGAAATCAGCGAAAGTGGTTGGCTATAGTTTTGAAAGATTAGTTGAACGTATTTTGGAGCTGAGTGTCTAATGGCAACTGCCTTTCGCAAAAAGCCTACACCTACATCGGTTATTCGTACGCCTGCAAGTAAGCCTGATTATCCTATTAGTTGGAGGTTGTTCGTTAGACCTATTTTACTATTTTTGGCATTATTATCAGTATATATTGCATATAGTAATTGGGCGAGTTGGTTGTCTTTACTCGATAAAACACCGATTAAAGCTTATGCTTTAACGCATAAAACTCAGTTTACAACTAATGCGGACATTCGTGAATTGCTATCGGCAGAACCGAAATTAAAAGGCTATTTTGAACAGGATATTCAGCAGATTAAAGATAAATTTCTGACTATTCCGTGGGTTAAAGAAGTTGCGGTACGTAAGGTATATCCCGACCGTTTAAGTGTTACATTAGTAGAGCATCACCCCGCGGCTATTTGGAATGATCAGTTTTTAGTTTCTGATCAAGGTGAGGTATTTAGTTTACCTAGAGAGCGTTTTGAGCGTGAGGGGTTGCCTAAATTATACGGGCCTGATTCAGAATCAAAGAAAGTATTGGCTGCTTGGTATAAAATTCAAAAGGATTTAGAATCTAGACATTTGGTCTTGAAATCGGTAAAGACAGATATTCGTGGCTCGTGGAGTATAGTATTAGACAATAATATAGAATTACGGTTAGGAAGAGGTGATTGGTTACCTAAAATTGACCGCTTTGTACTAATTTTCCCTGAAATTGAGGTGCCAGAGGGTAAACGTTTGGCTTATGTGGATTTACGCTATGAACACGGCGCTTCCGTTGGTTTTCGTTCAAAATAAATTTTTAGCTGAGAAATAGAAATAACATTATGACAAAAATAGCAGAATCTAAAATGGTCGTGGGGCTAGATGTTGGCACTCACAAAGTTGTTGCCGTAGTTGGCGAAGTGCTACCTGATGGAGTGATTAATGTACTGGGTTCAGGTGTTAGTCCTTCAAAAGGAGTTCAAGGTGGTGGAGTTGTTGATCTTGATGCAGCAGTCAGCTCAATTCAACGGGCTATTGAAGAGGCTGAGTCTATTTCAGAAGGCGAAATCAATGCAGTAATGTTAGCATTGTCTGGAGCCCATGTTGCTGGTTTAAATGAGAGTGGTACAGTTTCTCTTTCAGGGACGGTTGAATCTGAAGATTTAGATAGTGCAATTCATATTGCCCGTTCAATAAAATTGCCAGATGGGCTAGAAACGTTACATATTATTCCGCAAGAATATAAAGTTGATAATCTTCCAGCGACTAAAAATCCGTTAGGGTTGTCGGGAATGCGATTACAAGCTCAGGCGCATTTGATTGCTTGCCATAATGATTGGTTACGAAATTTAAAAAATGCGGTAGAACGAAGTAAATTAAAAATTGATCAGGTTGTTTTCTCTGGGCTTGCGTCAAGTTATTCAGTATTAACAGAAGATGAAAAAGAATTAGGTGTTTGCTTAATTGATATTGGTGGCGGCACAATGGATATTCTCGTCTATACTGATGGAGCTTTGCGTTTTAGTAAGGTTATTCCATTTGGTGGCAATAATATTACAGATTATATTGCACAAATTTTTACAACGTCTCGTCAAGATGCAGAAAAGATTAAGGTGCAATATGGTAGTGCAATGTATCCACCAAGCCATTTTCCTGAGAAGAAAATTGAAATGCCTGGTTTAGGCGGTCGAATGCCTCGAACTTTTACCAAAGAGCAGTTGTCAGAACATACTAATCGATGTTACAGCGAACTTTTTACTATTATTGCTGATGAATTAGCTAAACTACGGGTTGAATTATTCCAAAAAGGCATAAAACAAGAATTAATTGCGGGAATTGTGCTAACGGGTGGTGGTTCTCAAATAGAAGATATTGTAGAATGTGCAAAATCTGTCTTTGGTTTACAAGTACGTGTTGGTAGCCCTTTAAATATTACTGGGCTAACAGATTATGTGAATAAGCCGCAATATGCTACCGTGTTAGGATTACTACAATATAATCACTATAATGACGTAGAAAGTACTATCAGCATAGGCAATAGTGGAAATGGTAGTCGTATTATTGATGCAATAGCAAGTGGTGTGAGAAAAGCCTATGGTTGGGCGAAGAAAAGTTTTTAAAAGAAGTGCTATTAGTTGATTAGCGCTATTCAGGAGAATCAAAATGTTTGAACCTATTTATGAATCTACGCAAGATGCGGTGATTAAAGTCATTGGTGTTGGCGGTGGCGGCGGTAATGCCTTAAATCATATGGTTAGTACTCAATCAGAAGATGCAGGAAGCGTAGAATTTTTTTCTGTAAATACAGATGCTCAAGTTCTACGTAGTAGTGCAGTACGTAATACTATTCAGATTGGTGCAACGGTTACAAAGGGTTTAGGGGCAGGAGCCGATCCAAATGTAGGTCATCAAGCAGCAGAAGAAGATAGAGATGCTTTAACGAATATGTTAGCTGGTGCTGATATGGTTTTCATCGCAGTTGGTATGGGCGGTGGTACAGGCACGGGAGCTGCACCAGTTATTGCAGAAATTGCCAAGAACCAAGGTGCATTAACAGTCGGTATTGTAACCAAACCTTTTTCTTTCGAAGGTAGAAAACGTTCAGGCTATGCTGAGCAAGGTATAAAAGAACTTGCTAAACATGTTGATTCTCTAATTATTATTCAAAACGATAAATTATTAAAAGTATTACCTAAAAATGTAAAATTCAGTGAGGCTTTTGGTGTTGCAAATGATGTATTACGTAATGCAGTATTAGGTATTACGGATATGATTACATCTGAAGGTTTAGTGAATGTGGACTTTGCAGACGTGAAAAAAGTAATGTCTGAAATGGGGCGTGCAATGATGGGAACAGGAATTGCCGAAGGTGAAAATCGTGCAGAAAATGCAGCAAAAGAAGCCGTTGCTAGCCCATTATTAGAAGATGTTGATTTATCAGGTGCAAAAGGTATTTTAGTAAATATTTCTTCTGGATTTGATATTGAACTTGCTGAAGTAAACACCATTATGGAATATGTTACTAGCTTTGCCGATCCAGATGCTGTAATTATTTTAGGTTCTGCATTTAATGCAGAAATGGAAGGTAAAATTCGAGTAACATTAGTTGCAACTGGAATTGGGCAGCCAGAAGATATTACTCCACCACGAGTAACGGGATTTCAAAATCAACAAGGTTTTGTGAATGCTGCACCACAGCCACAGCAGACAGCACAAACGACACAGCCAAATCAACCACAGTTTGTGAATACAATGGGTGGATATCAGCAACCAACACAGTTTGCACAACAGCCAGCCCAATTTGCTCAACCGCAACAAACGGCAGCAAAACCACAACAAGTAGATAGTTCACAAGTATTTTCACCAACTTCAATTATTCCTGGCTTTATGCGTAATGGGCAATAATCTGTGGGAAAATAAGGAAACGATATGATAAAGCAAAGAACTCTTAAACAAGCAACAAAAGTAACTGGAATTGGTTTACATAGTGGTAAAAAGGTAACGCTAACGTTACGCCCCGCACCAGCTAATACAGGAATTATTTATGCTCGTACGGATCTTGATCCTGTCGTTTATTTTCCTGCAAGTGCAGATGCTATCCGTGATACAACACTTTGTACCTGTATGGTCAATGATGAAGGAGTTCGTATTTCAACAGTAGAACACTTAAATGCAGCAATGTCTGCATTGGGTTTAGATAACTTAATTGTAGAAGTTGATGCTCCCGAAATTCCAATTATGGACGGAAGTGCAAGTCCTTTTATTTATCTTTTACTTGATACTGGTATTGAAGAACAAAATGCATTGAAGAAATTTATTCGTATCAAAGAAACTGTTCGAGTTGAAGAAAATGATAAATGGGCAGAGTTTAAGCCTTATCATAATGGGTTAAAGTTGGATTTTACAATTGATTTTAATCATCCGATGATTAATAAAGATGTTCGTCATTATCAAATGGAATTTTCAGCACAAAATTTTGTTCAACAATTAAGTCGTGCTCGTACCTTTACTTTTATGAAAGACGTTGAATATTTGCAGTCTATTGGTCTAGCATTAGGCGGTAGTTTAGATAATGCGATTGTATTTGATGAATTCCGTGTACTAAATGAAGATGGCTTACGTTTTAAAGATGAATTGGTTCGTCATAAAATGTTAGACGCTGTTGGTGATTTATTTATGTGTGGTTATAATATTCTAGGCGATTTTACTGCATATAAATCAGGGCACGGGTTGAATAATAAATTACTAAGAGCTGTATTAGCAAATCAAAATGCGTGGGAATTTGTAACCTTCGATGATAAAGCTATTGTGCCACAAGGTTATCAAGCTCAAGAACAAGTATTTATCTAACTTTATAAATGAGATAAATAAAAATGCCGAATATATTATTCGGCATTTTTTATAGCCTTTTATTACTCACAAGCGGTGAGAATGGGCATTAATTTTGTGCTTAGGCTTTATCACCAATTAGTACTGATTCTAATGCAATTTCAATCATATCATTGAAAGTTAATTGGCGTTCTTCTGCGGTTGTTTGCTCATGAGTACGAATATGATCAGAAACGGTACAGATAGATAAGGCTTTTGCTCCAAATTCTGAGGCTACACCATAAATACCAGCGGCTTCCATTTCAACTCCTAAAATGCCATATTTTTCCATTACATCAAACATTTCAACGTCTGGTGTATAGAATAGATCGGCTGAATAAAGGTTACCTACACGAACGTTAATCCCTTTTTCTTTTGCTGCTTCGACTGCCGCAACTGCCATATCAAAATCAGCAATAGCAGCGAAATCATTATCTTTAAAACGGATACGGTTGACTTTTGAATCAGTGCAAGCTCCGATACCGATAATTACTTCACGTAGTTTTACATCTGGGCGAACTGCACCACAAGAGCCAACACGGATAATTTTTTTCACTCCATATTCAGTAATCAGCTCTTTTGCATAAATTGAGCAAGATGGGATACCCATTCCGTGCCCCATTACAGAAATTTTGCGCCCTTTATAGGTGCCGGTATAGCCGAACATATTGCGGACATCGGTAACTAATTCAGCATTCTCTAAAAATGTTTCTGCAATATATTTTGCTCTAAGTGGGTCGCCTGGCATTAAAACAACATCAGCAAATGCACCAGCAGGTGCGTTAATATGTGGAGTCATTGAAGTGTCCTCTTATTTACTTATAGGAAGGCACCGAAAGGTGCCTGTGGGTTATTTATTAAAATCAATAATTGTAGAGCCATAATCCATTGGTGATAGGCTAAAGTAATTTGCGATAGTCTGTCCGATATCAGCAAATGTTTCACGGCGACCGTAAGATTGTTTTGCAACATCTTTGCCGTAAAGTAGGATTGGTGTATGTTCACGAGTATGATCTGTTCCTTGCCATGTAGGATCACAACCGTGATCGGCCGTAATGATAAGTAGATCTTCATCTTGAATCAATGCCAGTAATTCAGGTAAGCGGCTATCCCAATATTCAAGTGCATCTGCATAGCCTGCAACATCACGGCGATGGCCAAAATCAGAGTCGAAGTTTACGAAGTTAGTAAATACAATGGTGTTATTTCCGGCAGCTTTTACTTCTTCTAAGGTGCGATCAAAGAGTTCAGGCAAGCCTGTTGCTTTGATTTTACGAGTAATACCTGTATGGGCGTAAATATCGGCAATTTTACCGATAGAAACAACTTCGCCACCTTTTTCTTCAACTAATTTTTGTAATACCGTCGCTGAAGGTGGTTCAACTGCATAATCTTTACGATTACCTGTGCGGCTAAATTCACCAGCCTTTTTTCCAATGAATGGACGAGCAATAACACGCCCAATATTATAGCCTTCTAATTCTTCACGTACAATTTGGCAAAGTTCATAGAGTTTTTCTAAACCATAGGTTTCTTCGTGGCAAGCAATTTGGAACACTGAGTCAGCAGAAGTATAGAAAATAGGTAAGCCTGTACGCATATGCTCTTCACCTAGCTCATCTAAAATAACGGTGCCTGATGAATGGCAGTTACCTAAGTAACCTTTGAGATTAGCTCGTTTTACAATCTTATCTAATAGTTCTTGTGGAAAGCTATTTTGATGTTCAGGGAAATATCCCCAATCAAATAGAACTGGTACACCAGCAACTTCCCAGTGGCCAGATGGAGTATCTTTTCCTGATGAAATTTCTTTTGCATGGCAATATCCACCTGCAAGTTGTACATCTTGTGTCAGTCCTGCTGGGTATTCACCGCTAGATTCTTTTGCAGCTAAACCTAAACCTAATTTATTCATATTTGGTAGTTTTAAAGCACCTGAACGGCGGTGATCATCGGCTTTGCCTTCGGCACATTGTTGTGCAATATGTCCTAGTGTGTTTGCCCCTTTATCACCAAATTTTTCAGCATCTTCGGTATAACCAATACCGAAAGAGTCGAGCATCATAATAAATACACGTTTCATTTTTTGTTCCTTTCTATTGATAAATTAAGAAATGGATAAGCGGTTAGATTAGATAAATTTTTACAAGATCGAACCGCTTGTGAGTTAATAACCAGCAGTTTCAGTGTTTGTTTGCTGATCGTTTAATGTTGCTAATAAGTTATCTAATAAACTTGATGCGCCAAATCGGAAATGTCTAGTATTGATCCATGTATCTCCGAGGGTCTGTGCTGCAATCTCCAAGTATCTAGCTGCATCTTCTGTTGTTTTAACACCACCTGCGGCTTTAAAGCCTACAGTTTCTGCAACATTAAGATCACGAATTGTTTCAAGCATAATACGTGCGGATTCAAGTGTTGCATTAACAGATACTTTACCTGTTGAGGTTTTAATAAAATCGGCGCCTGCTTTAATGGCAATTTCACTTGCTTGGCGAATAAGTGTTTCAGTTTTTAGTTCTCCCGTTTCAATAATCACTTTTAGGACAACATTTGCTGTATTGCATACCGCTTTACATTGGCTAACAAGCTCAAAACCTACTTCACTATTGCCTGCAATGAGTGCTTTATAAGGGAGGACAACATCAACTTCATCTGCACCATAAGCAATGGCTGCTTTAGTTTCAGCCACTGCAATTTCAATATCTTCATTCCCATGAGGAAAATTTGTAACAGTTGCAATTTTAGTGTGATTATTACCCTGTGCTTGTAATGTTTTCCGAGCAATTGGAATAAAGCGAGGATAAATACAAATTGCAGCGGGTGAACCAAATTTAGTATTAGCTTGTTGACAGAGCGAGATAACTTTTTCATCTGTATCATTATCATTTAATGTGGTTAAATCCATTAAAGACAAGGCTTGTTGTGCAATTTTTTTTAAATTCATTTTTCTATTTTCCTCTTACTAAAAGCAAATGTAAACGCAATCGTTTAACTTGCCCTAAAAAGACAACACCACAGTTTCCTGTGGTGCTGATAAGATTAAATCAGGTTTACAGAATAGCTCCGCCTATACCGATAAATAATCCAGCAATTGCCGCACTCATTAGGTTTGATAGTGTTCCTGCAATAACTGCTTTAATTCCCATTCGGGCTACATCGCTACGGCGATTTGGAGCCATACCCCCTAATCCACCAATTAAAATAGCAATTGAACTAAAGTTAGCGAAACCACATAGTGCAAAAGTAATAATTGCTTTTGTTTTTTCGCTTAATATAACGGCGCTGTCAGGTTTGAGATAGTTGATAAAATCAGCATAAGCAACAAACTCATTGATTACTAATTTTTGTCCAATTAAAGAGCCAGCTACTTGAGACTCTTCCCAAGGCACACCAATAACCCAAGCAAGCGGTTGGAATACATAGCCTAAAAGTGATTGGAGTGTGACGTCTGTATATCCAGCTAGTCCAGCAACCCAACCAATGAAGCCGTTAAGCATTGCAATTAATGCGATAAATGCTAATAGCATTGCACCTACGTTCATTGCAAGTTGCATACCAGAGAATGCACCTACTGCGGCAGCTTCAATCACATTAGATGGTTTTTCTTCTACGTCATCTTCATTTAATTCATCTTTGAATGCTTCAGCTTGTGGGTAAAGAATTTTTGCAAATAGTAAACCACCAGGTGCAGCCATAAATGATGCGGCGATTAAGTAAGTCAATGGTACGCCCATTCCTGCATAACCAACCATTACCGCACCAGCAACAGAAGCAACGCCTCCACACATTACAGCAAATAATTCGGAATTTGTCATTGAGCGAATATATGGCTTAATTAGTAATGGTGCTTCCGTTTGACCAACAAAAATATTGGCAGCCGCAGACATTGATTCTGATTTTGAAGTACCTAATATGCTTTGTAATGCACCACCGATTAATTTAATAACGATTTGCATAATGCCAAGGTAATAAAGCACAGAAATTAAAGCAGAAAAGAAGATGATGGTTGGAAGAACTCGAAATGCAAAGATGAAGCCACTGCCACCAAATAATTCGAACATTTTATCACTGACTAAACCAGCAAATAAGAAGTTTATACCATTATTACCATAATTAATCACAGCATTTACGCCTTCAGCAGCACTGAGTAGTGCTTGGCGACCTTGTGGTACGTAAAGGATTAATGCCCCAATACCAATCTGTATAATTAATGCACCAAAAACGGTACGTAAATTTATTGCTTTTTTATTATTGGATAATAAAAAAGCAATGAAAAGGAGTACGACAATGCCAAGTAGGCTGATTAATGTATCCATTTTGAAACCTCAAAGTGTGAAATAGATATTGATTTTATACAAAAAATCAATGGAAAATCCCCAATACTATACCGATTTTTTTTGTCAAAATCTTCAGTTTTTTGCAGTTTTGTCGAGTAAACTTCAAGATGAAATATAATTATTTGATCTAGATCGCACTTTTATTGTCGCTAGCTTGTATGATTTTAGCTAACCTATTACTCTTTGGAGTTAATATTCATTGTAATTTATATTGGTGAAGTTTTATGTCAAAATTGACGAAAGATCAGATTTTATTGAAGCTTAAAAATGGCTTGATCGCTTCTTGTCAGCCTGTAGATAATGGTCCAATGGACTTTCCTAATATTGTAGCGGCAATGGCTCAAGCTTCTATTAACGGTGGGGCTGCTGGTTTACGTATTGAAGGTATTGAGAATTTAAAAGCAGTACGGAAAGTGGTTGATGTACCAATTATTGGTATTGTTAAACGAGACCTTACCGATAGCCCTGTAAGAATAACGCCTTTTTTACAAGATATTGACGATTTATTTTACGCAGGGGCGGATATTATTGCTTTTGATGGTACGGATAGAGTTCGTCCAACAACGATAGACGCTTGTGTCCAGCGTATTAAAGAGTTAGGAGCTATATCAATGGCAGATTGTTCCACGTTAGAGGAGGGGCTTTATTGTCAGCAACTTGGTGTGGATTTAATTGGTAGTACAATGTCGGGGTATACGGGGGGAGCTATTCCCGCAGAACCTGATGTAAAATTAGTACGAGATCTTGTTTCCAAAGGATGCCGAGTGATGGCTGAAGGGCGGTATAATACTCCTGAACTAGCTGCAGTAGCAATTGAAAATGGTGCTTATGCAGTAACAGTTGGATCAGCCTTAACTCGTCTAGAACATATTGTGGGTTGGTTTGTTGGTGCGATTAAGGATTGCAAAATTGGAGCATAAAATGACCGCTTGTTTAGCTATTGATATTGGCGGAACAAAAATTGCAGCGGGATTGGTGATATTGGGTGGAATGGATATTCAGATTGAAGGAAGAATACAAATTCCGACACCACAAAATCCGAGTGCAGAAAGATTAAAGCAGTCTTTATCAGACATTATTGCAACTTTTCAAGGGCAATTTGATATTGTTTCGGTAGCTTCAACAGGTATTATTCAAAATGGTATTTTAACGGCTTTAAATCCTAAAAATCTAGGCGATTTAGCTTTTTTTCCTCTTGAGCAGAGTATTGTAACTTATACGGATAAACCCATTTATTTATTGAATGATGCACAAGCGGCAGCTTGTGCTGAATTTTTGCATTATCAGGAACAGATTGATAATTTCGCTTTTATTACGGTTTCAACGGGTGTTGGCGGTGGTATTATTTTAAATCGGCAATTATTTACAGGCACAAATGGGATTGCAGGACACATCGGGCATACGTTATCAGACCCTAATGGAGAACGTTGTGGCTGTGGAAGAATTGGCTGTGTTGAAGCGGTAGCATCAGGGAGGGCAATTGCTAGCGCTTCATTAAGATGGGAAAAACCTTGTGAACCCAAAGAGGTTTTTGAGAGATTTAGGCAAGGAGATTTGCAAGCGGTCAGCTTAGTTGATAAATCTGCTAAAGCGATTGCAAATTTAATTGCTGATCTCAAAATAAGTTTAGACATTCAGTGTGTTGCACTTGGTGGCAGTGTTGGGTTGGCAGAAGGATATTTACAACGCATAGAATATTTTCTTTCACAAATGCCAGAAATATATCGGCCTAAAATAGTTTTAGCAAAGTATCAACAAGATGCGGGATTAATTGGCGTTGCTTGGTGGGCAGAAAATCAACAACGATAATTACAAATTTATTACATAATCAGACCGCTTGTTAGGTTATAACAAGTGGTCTGATTAATTTAAATTTTTATAATTTAGGATTTAACGCCAAGCTTTATATTGATTGATTAAACCATTGGTTGAACTATCGTGGCTAGTGATTTCATTATCATTTTCTAATTCAGGTAGAATACGATTTGCAAGCTGTTTACCTAGTTCTACACCCCATTGATCGAAACTATAAATGTTGAAAATCACGCCTTGAACAAAAATTTTGTGTTCGTACATTGCGATCAAAGCTCCAAGAGTGAATGGTGTAATCTCTTCAACTAAAATAGAATTAGTTGGTTTATTCCCCGTAAATACTTTAAATGGAATGATTTCTGCAACTTCTGTCAGAGATTTACCCGCTTGTAAAAATTCTTGTTCTACTATCTCTTTTGATTTTCCGAAGGCTAAAGCTTCAGTTTGAGCGAAGAAATTTGAAAGTAATTTTGCATGGTGATCGTCTAACGGATTATGTGTTTTTGCAGGTGCAATAAAATCACAAGGAATTAATTTTGTACCTTGATGAATGAGCTGATAGAAAGCGTGTTGCCCATTTGTTCCCGGCTCTCCCCAAATGATAGGGCCTGTTTGATAATTTACTGTATTACCATCACGTCCAACATATTTGCCATTTGACTCCATATTTCCTTGTTGAAAATAAGCTGCAAAACGGTGCATATATTGATCATAAGGTAAAATGGCTTCGGATTCTGCTCCTAAGAAATTATTATTCCAAATTCCAATAAGAGCGAGAGTTGTTGGAATATTTTTTTCAATCGGCGTATGTAGGAAGTGTTTATCCATTGCATAAGCACCTTCAAGTAATTGTTCAAAATTCTCAAAGCCGATAGAAAGTGCAATAGATAAACCAATGGCTGACCAAAGAGAATATCTGCCACCTACCCAGTCCCAAAATTCAAACATATTGGCAGTATCAATACCAAATTTAGCGACTTCAGTTGCGTTGGTTGAAAGGGCGACAAAATGTTTAGCTACAGCAGTTTCATCTTGTGCAAAAGAGAGTAACCATTTACGAGCTGAGTGAGCATTCGTCATTGTTTCTTGTGTCGTAAATGTTTTTGAAGCAACAAGTACAAGGGTCGTTTCTGGATTGACTTTGCGTAGTGTCTCAGCGATATGAGTGGCGTCAATATTAGATACGAAGTGCATTGTTAGTTGGTTTTTATAAGGACGTAGTGCTTCTGTAACCATATAAGGCCCGAGATCTGAACCACCAATACCAATATTAATTACATCAGTAATCGCTTTACCTGTATAGCCTTTCCATTCTCCAGAAATGACTTGATGACAGAATTGCTTCATTTTTGCTAATACTGAATTGACGTCAGGCATTATGTCTTTTCCATCAACTTTAATAGGTGTATTTGCACGGTTCCGCAATGCCGTGTGTAAAACAGCACGGTTCTCCGTACGATTAATTTCTTCACCATTAAACATTGCATTAATTGCTGACTGTAAAGCACATTCATCTGCAAGTTGGCGAAGAAGCGTTAGTGTCGTTTCGTTAATGGCATTTTTTGAAAAATCAACGAGTATTTTATTTTCAAAAAAGAGTGAATATTTATTAAAACGTTGTGAATCTTGTAAGAAAAGTTGGGGGATTGTGTAATTCTCTGCTTTATGTTGTTCAAGTGCGTTCCAAGCAAGAGTTTGGGTCGGGTTGATTGTTTTCATTTTATACCTGATTAAGTTGTACAATTAGTTTTCATCGTTATTAGTTTCGATATTATTTTTTTCAGCAAGCTTATTTAAGCGTTTTTCCAATTCATTAAGTTTTTCACGAGTACGTAATAAAACTTGTGATTGCACATCAAATTCTTCACGAGTAACGACATCTAATTTGGCGAGCTGAGCTTGTAGTATCTGTTTAAATTTTTCTTCTAGATCAGAGCCAACATTTTTTAAGCTTTGAGGTAGGACATTATGAAGCTGTTGAGCGATAGATTCTAAATTTTTAGGATTAAGCATAGTATTCTCCGATATATTGTTTTAATGATTTTAAAGAATTTTAGTTAAAATCGAAAGTAAAGAATCGGAAAATTTTAGCTATTAAAATAAAAAGAATGATTAGATAGATTGGCTGGAGTACTAGGATTCGAACCTAGGAATGCTGGGATCAAAACCCAGTGCCTTACCGCTTGGCGATACTCCAAAACGAAAAAACTAACACGAAGTTAGCTAATATGATGTAATAAAAGTGGCTGGAGTACTAGGATTCGAACCTAGGAATGCTGGGATCAAAACCCAGTGCCTTACCGCTTGGCGATACTCCAGTCGTTTTATTTGCTAAGCCATAATGGTGCGGGACGAGGGACTTGAACCCACACACCTCTCGGCGCCAGAACCTAAATCTGGTGCGTCTACCAATTTCGCCAGTCCCGCAATGGTGGCTACAGCGAGATTCGAACTTGCGACCCCAACATTATGAGTGTTGTGCTCTAACCAGCTGAGCTATGTAGCCATTGCGTACCATATCGGCTTGCGGGCGTATTATGCTGATTTCAATCTAGCTCGTCAAATACTTTTTTTCTAAAATCTTTCTTTTTTAGTTTGTTTGGATAGAGATTCAACAAATTGTAATAAAAATCGACTTTTTTATAATAATTTGCTTATTCTTAAAGAACTAATGATGATCTTCTAGCTTTCCATTTCAGATTTTAATTGAGCAAGTACAGGAGAAATTTCAGGTAGAATACCTTCCCAAAGCTCAAATGCATAACTGGCTTGACCAACTAACATCCCTAGTCCGTCTTGACATGCTTTTGCACCCTGTGAGTGTGCGTAATTTAAAAATGGAGTCTGCATATGAGGCGCATATTGCATATCATAGATGTTAGCATTGCACAGAATAGTTTGTGGTAGCTCAATATATTTTCCTTGTAGCCCTAGAGATGTTGCATTGATAACTAGATCGAAAGGCTGTTGAGAGAGTTCATTAAAGCATTTAGCATCAACTTTCCCTAGTTTTGCAAATTTATTAGCTAAACTAACCGCTTTCTTGTGGGTTCGATTATATAGCGTAATTTGTTGTTTTGAATGTAATAAATGAGCAAGTACACCTTTTGTTGCACCGCCTGCGCCTAAAATGAGGATATTCTGATGGGGTTTAAGCCAACCTAAGCGAGTAAGATCGCTGATAAGCCCTAAACCGTCAGTGTTGTCTGCATATAAACGCCCATCATCTAATCGTTTTAAGGTATTGCAGGCCTCTGCTTGTAAACAATGTTCACTATGGATATCTGCAAGGGCAAATGCTTTTTCTTTAAAGGGGGCTGTAATGTTTGCCCCTTTTGCTCCGTTTTCAAAGAATGCTAGGAGATGTTGTTCAAATAGCCACTCATCAGTGAGTTTTCGTTGATAACAGATTTGTTTCTGAGCTTGTTGGGCAAAGAGTTGGTGAATTTGTGGAGATTTACTTTGGGCGATAGGATTGCCCCACACAGCATAGTGGTTCATTTTTTATCCTTTTCTGAGAATGTGTTGTGTAAAGATATCTCGAATTTCAGAGGGATTATCTTTGCCTCCCGTTTTTTCATTAAGAATTGGGAAGGTCTGACCAAATTGTGCGATAACTTCAGTGGCTGTTCGGCAAGGTGGTTTTCCTGTTAAGTTAGCACTGGTCGAGGTAAGTGCAAATCCTGAGGCATTGCAAAGTTCAATAACAGCAGGAACTTGGCATAATCGTACAGCGACACTATTAAATTTTCCTCTTATATAGCTGGGAATATTGTTTTTAGCAGGGACGATCCAAGTAGTGGCTCGATCTGAAGGTTGTACAAGCCGTTGCCATTCTGTGATAGACAGCTTTGTTTCATCAATATAAGGACGAAGAAATTCTAGCGTGGGTGCAATAAGTATTAGCCCTTTTTCTTCAGGGCGCTGTTTTAATATGAGTAAAGTTCTTACTGCTTGTTCACTATTAGGGTTACAGCCTAAGCCAAATACCGCTTCAGTTGGATAGGCAATGACTTGATCTTTTTTTAGTTTTTCAACAATTTGGGCAAATGTGTACATTAAATTTTGTTATTAGGTTCAATATTAAAGGTGTATTGGCAGTGTTTATTCGCACATATTAGCAAGGATTTACCTCGTACCTTTTTTTCAATTGCCATTGGATAGTGGCATTGAGGGCATTCTTGCAAGATTGGCTTACTTGGCAAGGTAAATGTACATTCAGGGTAGCCGTTACAGCCATAAAAATATTTTCCTGAACGTCCGATACGTTCTACTAATTTATTTTTTTTACATTCAGGACAATCAAATTCTTCGGCGATTGTAGGTTCGTTTTGAACCGTAAAATCACAATCAGGATATTGGCTACATCCGATAAAAATACCGAAACTACCTTGTTTTAATTGTAAAAATTGTTGGCATTTTGGGCAAGGTTCATCAAGGGTTTTAATAATATGGTAAGCACTTTGTAAAGGCTTAATAAATTGGCATTTCGGGTAGTTAGTACAACCTAAAAAAAGCCCTTGTTTACCTCGCTTAATTTGTAAGGGAGATTGGCATTCAGGACAAATCTCTGATTGTTTTGTAGATTTAAATAGGCTCATCGATTAATTTAAATTCAATCACAAAAAATATATTTTCTTCGGGATAAATTTCACGAATAACTCGTTTGAGTTGTTCTAAACTCATATTTTCTTGTTTGGCGTGTTGGTGATTGAGGTCACCAAATTGAATTGGGGTAACGGAAATGACTTCAATATGAGCAAACAAGCGGTCAGTTTCATTTGTAAAAACAGCAAGTCGTTGAGCTGGCTTAAAGTGAGATTCTGATTTATCTCGAATTGTAATGGTTTTCTTACCTGCTACAATATCGGGTTCAAATCGGCTAAAAAAAGTAATTTTATTCATATTCTGCATAGTCTATGTCCATTAAATGACTAAAGTGATCGCTATAAAATCCGTGACTTATCATATAACGCCACATTTTTTGTTTAGTTTTAAGATTCCAATCGGCTGGACGCTTTTTTTCAAAAAGACATTCAGCTAGATCAAACCAATCAATTTCACTATTTTCGAGTTCTTGGCTAATTATTCTTTCTGATACACCTTTAAATCGTAGCTCTTGTTTTAAACGATTAGGTCCATAGCCTTGCTGTGAGCGGTAGCGTATAAAGTGTTGGCAAAATCGTTCATCACTTTGCCAATTTTGTTGTTGAGCTCTTTCAATGGCTTGATCGATTTCTTGAGGTGTATATTCTTTTTGCTTTAATTTTTGGCGTAGTTCCCGTTCACTATGGTCTCGTCGAGAAAGGAGATAAACAAGATACTGTATTGCTGTAGATTTTGTTTTCATTTAAAAGTGTAAAATGCGGTATGAATATTACCGCATTTTATCCTTATATTTTATAGTTCTTCGTCAAATTGCTCGTCACTATCGTTATCGCTATTTTCATCTTCTGAAACTGCTAATTTAGATAATGCTTTTTCTGGGTTGGCGGCTAAAGAAGCACGGATTGCTTGATCGATTTTCTCAGCTTGTTCTGGGTTTTCTTTTAGCCATTTTACAGCATTATTTTTACCTTGGCCGATTTTTTCTCCTTCGTAAGAGAACCATGCGCCTGATTTTTTGATCAGATCATTGGTTACTGCAAGCCCTAACAGTTCACCCATTTTAGAAATGCCCTCGCCATACATAATATCAAATTGTGCTGTGCGGAATGGCGGTGCAACTTTATTTTTAACGACTTTAACTTTTGTTTCGCTACCTAAAATTTGATCTCCATCTTTTACAACACCTGAGCGACGGATGTCTAAGCGGACAGATGCGTAGAATTTTAACGCATTACCACCTGTTGTTGTTTCTGGATTGCCAAACATTACACCAATTTTCATACGAATTTGGTTGATGAATACCACAAGACAGTTAGTTGTTTTTACATTACCAGTTAGTTTACGTAATGCCTGAGACATCAAACGAGCTTGTAAACCCATATGTGAGTCACCCATTTCACCTTCAATTTCTGCTTTTGGTGTTAAGGCTGCAACTGAATCTACAATAATAACATCAACAGCCCCAGATCGAACTAAGGCATCACAAATTTCCAAGGCCTGTTCACCATTATCGGGCTGAGAAATCAGCAATTTATTTGTATCAACCCCTAGTTTTTGTGCATAAATAGGATCTAGAGCGTGTTCAGCATCAATAAATGCACAAGTTTTATCTGATTTTTGTGCTTCAGCAATAAGAGAAAGTGTCAAAGTCGTTTTTCCTGAAGATTCAGGTCCAAAAATTTCAACAATACGTCCCATAGGCAAGCCACCAATACCGAGTGCTAAGTCTAAGCCTAAAGAACCTGTAGAAACAGATTCAATATCTAGTTGCTGGGTTGAACCTAACGTCATAATTGAACCTTTGCCGAATTGCTTTTCAATTTGGGTTAAGGCTGCTTCAAGTGCTTTTTTCTTATTTTCTGGCTCTGTATGTTTTACAACTGCAGGGGCTTTTGATTTTTTCTCTGCCATAGAACTATCCTTTGAATGGGGTTAAGTAACATTTATAATGAAGGTATTATACTGTTTGAATATACAGTTTCAAGTGTTTTTTTCAGTTTTACGATCTATTTCGCAAAATTAGTTAAAATAGTCTGCTGGTTGATTGGAATTGCTCGTTGTTCATTAAATGGATTTAATGCATTTATCATCATTATTTTTTCATAATTAAAGAGATCTGATTTTGTTATTGGAACTAATTTAATTTTATTTTCTAGTAATAAATAAGTTAATTGTGTTCCTTTTAATAAATAATGCGTTGGGCTATACCATTTATTTTTTTTAAGAAATATTAGGTTTCCAATTGTACAGTCACTGATAAAATTATTATTGATAATAATAATTTCATCGGGTTGGTAATTATTAAGAGAATCTAACCGCTTGCGATCACTATATTTAAATTGGTAATCTAGGTCTTTAGTTTCAATACAATGGAATTTAGCTATTTTTCTTGGCATATAAGAGAAGAAATTTACGGAATTTTTTTCGGAGCTATAATCAATTCGGCAGCGGAAAAAACCAGATTGGTATTCTTTGGGGATATGGATATCTTTTAAAAATAGAGAACAAGTTTTTTTAAAATAATATTTAAATGAATATTGTATGCGTTGTTGATGTAATTCGATATGTTGAATATTGCCATCAATAACGGCTAATGTTTCAAAGAGTGGATAATGGTACATATATTTTTTCTAAAATTTCATTATATTCTGTATTGAGTTCACTTAAAGCTGTAATACCCCCGCCACTGCGGAAAAAATAGGTTTCTTCTTGTTTCTCAATATAACGAATAGCAACTGCACTGTCTAAGTAATTACCATCAAAATAACCAAAAATACCGGTGTAATACCCTCGTTCTTGTTGTTCTGCTTGTTGAATAATTTCTACAGTTTTGAGTTTTGGGGCACCACTAATTGAGCCTGCGGGAAGTAATTTTGCTAATATTGTACCGATGTTTTGTTGCCAAGTTTTATCTAATGTGCCGCAGATCTCTGAACTGGTTTGATAAATTGCCCCACGATGAGTAGTTATTTTTTCTATATAGCGATATTTTGTTACTTGGATATTATTAGCTACTAATGCAAGATCATTTCGAATAAGATCAATAATTGTATTATGTTCAGTAAATTCTTTTTGAGAATTTAATAATAGTTGTTGTGCATTTTGTACATCTGCATTAATTGTACCTTTCATTGGATACGAATAAATTTTATTATCTTCTATTTTAATAAAACACTCAGGGGAAAAACAGACAAATTGATCTGCTAAATAGCATTTATATTTAGCAAGACTTGATAAAAATAATTCATTTAGAGTGTAATTAATATTAATTTTTGTTTTTTCTGTCAGGTTGAGTAAATAACTATTTCCTGCTTGAATTTGTTGTTGAATAAATTGAAAGCGTTTGGTGTATTGTTGAAAATTTATTGGCTCAATATTAATTTTAAACGGCTTATTTATTGCTTTATGAGAATGATCTTTTTTATGAGGAAATTCAAATTTAATTTGACTATTTTGAATTTCGCTAAGCGGGTAGATCAATGGATTTTTTTGCTCAAAATCAATTAAAAAGAAAAAAGGCGTTTTCTGTTTTCCAAATTGGTTTGCAGTTTGAATAAATTTTTGCATTTTAATAGATATTAAACCTTATAATTTATAAATTATTTTATAATAGCACTTAAAAATGATGAGCCAACTTATTGGCTTATCGCTTTCTGCCATGTTGCGAGCCACTGTTTTACCACGGTTGTATCAGGTTGAGTAAATTCTAATGGCGAATAATTTGGCAACTGGTTAAATTTAGATGTATTAAGTTTAATCACGGGTTTCATTACATTATGATATGCGATGATCTCCTGCGCTTCTGGTTGTTGTAAAAAATGTAAGAATTCTCGTGCAAGCGTTGGGTTTTTACTTGTTTTAGTAATAGCTCCAACTTCGATTTGCAGTAAATGCCCTTCTGAGAATGGGGCGGCAATTTTGCTGTTATCTTGCTCGTGCCACTGATGATAGAGTGGGGACGTAGTGTAGCTGAGAACTAAATCCGCTTCACCTTTTAAAAATGCACTGTATGTTTCAGACCAGCCTTTGCCAATGGTAACTGTGTGTTTTGCTAAGGTTTTCCACGCTTGTCCTGCATTTTGACCATAAACTTGATTGATCCAAAAAAGTAGGCCACGTCCAACAGTACTTGTACGAGGATCTTGATAGATGATTTTTAGATCTTGTCGCCCTACTAGTTCCTTTAAACTCTGTGGTGGTGTTATTACTTTACGTTTGTCATAAATAAAAGCGTATTCGCTGTAATCATAGGGAACAAACGTTTTGTTTTGCCAAGTTGTTGGTAGATTGAGTGAGTTTTGGTCTAAATTATGTTCGATAAAAAGACCTGAGCGTTCAGCTTCGGAGATTAAAAAGTTATCAATTCCAAGCATTACATCAGCTTTGCTTTTTTTGCCTTCAAGGCGAATACGATTAAACATCGTTACCCCATTTTCAAAGGGGATAAATTTGAGATCGCATTGACATTGTTGTTCAAAAAGTGGTTCGAGTTTTTTAGCCGCTCCCCAGCTATTGGCAAAGGAATTATAGGTATAAACAGTAAGAGTAGGTTGGCTTGCGAAGCTGTTTAGGCAAAGCCCAAGACTAGAAAGGGCAAGTATTGTTTTTAGTTTCATAAAATTTCCTTCTAATTAGATGATATAGAAGGATTTAAAACACGAAAGGCTCTTGTCTCAAATCCCTACGCTGGTATTATTCAGATCAGGTTCTATGGGTATTTCTCAGCTAAGCATTACTTGCACCCCAATGAGAACAGTGAAATTATACCGCTGCTAATAAAGTATTAGCAAGCGGTGGTTTAAGGCAGAAATTTACATTTAATTTTTTTCAGAGGAAGATGGTTCATTTTCGTTATTTATTTGTAATTGCTGCTCATTCTTTTCTTCCAATTTAACCATTGCACCATGAATTGTTTGTTGAATTTCAAGGGAAATTAACCCTTTTAAGAGTGATTTTATATCTTTCACTTTTCCAACAATAGTATTGTTTTCATCATCAAAATATCCCTGTGTTTTGAGGGTATTGCTAAAGGTTGAAAATAGTGCTTTATCAAAAAATTCAGGCGCATTAATTCCGTGTAAAACTGATAAGCGTTGTGCAACAGAACGACTCTCTTTTTCTAAGTTATTACGGCTAATGTTAGGTTGTTCAATTAAAATCGTTAAACTAATGTAATAACGTTGGAGAATTTCACGCACGGTTGCTGCGTGAAGTTGTAATGAACGGATACGATGACGGTTAATCATCATCATTTCGCTTTCGTGTTTAATGAGTTGTTGGCGGGTAAATTCCGCTAAAATTTCATCAATTTGTGTGTAAAGTTCGTTTTCGGTAAAGTGTAAAAATAGCTCAGCTTTTAAGAATGGATAAAGCTGCTGTACACTTTTTAAAATGATATCTTTAGAAATTGCTTCGTGATGGAGAATGATACTTGCAATTAATGACGGTAAAACAAAAAGATGTTGAATATTATTGCGGTAATACGTCATTAAAATAGCAGAATGACGCTCTAAACGAATAATTTCACCAAAGTTGTCTTTTTCTAATAGTACGCCTGAACGAGGTAGGTGGATAACGTGTTCTAACATCTCGTTAGCAGAATCTGCTGGTAGAGTAATATCTTGAGCATAGGGAACATTTTTAAATAGTTCAATGTAGCTTTCGACTTGTTCAATGAGCTGTTCTCGGGTAAGTGAGCGTTGGCGAGAAGCAAGTAGAACAGAGCCAATTAAGTTTTTAGCATTAACAGCAGCCGCATTATTGATATTAACCATTACTTGATGAGAAATAGCTTCAACCGCTTCGTTGAGCCATTTTGGACGTTCATTTTCAGCAAGCGGTTCTTTCCATTCGGGAAAATGTGAATTAAGGTAGTTATTTAGTGGGATAGGCTCTCCAAAATTGACAAAGCCTTGTCCAAGATTGCGCAATTTTTTAATGACTCGGAAAACAAGCCCTGCATTTTCTTTCTCTTTTTGTGCTCCACGTAGTTCTTTGGCGTAAGTATCTACTTCTAAAACGTGTTCATAGCCAATATAAACAGGAACAATACTGATAGGGCGAGTTAAACCACGCTGCAAAGCTTGCAGTGTCATTGACATCATACCTGTTTTAGGATCGAGTAAACGCCCTGTGCGTGAACGCCCACCTTCAATAAAATATTCAACAGAATAGCCTCGATAGAACAATTCGGCTAAATATTCACGGAAAATAGTGGAATATAAACGGTTACCTTTGAACGTTCTACGGATAAAGAATGCGCCCCAGCTTCTAAATATTGGACCTGCTGGCCAGAAATTTAAATTAATTCCCGCAGCAATATGTGGTGGAACAAGCCCTTGATGATAGAGAATATAAGAGAGCAGTAAGTAGTCCATATGGCTACGGTGGCAAGGCACATAAACTAATTCATGCCCTTCTAAGGCTAGTTTTCGTACACGATCAGCATAATGAACATTAATGCCTTGATAGAGCTTATTCCATAACCAACTTAATAAACGATCAGCTGTTCGTAGACTTTCGTGGCGAACATTTGCGGCAATTTCTTCCAGTATTTTCTCCGCTTCTTTACGAGCTTTTATTGGTGAGCTTTTCGATTTTTTAGCTTCTTCATCAATGGCTGCTAAAATCGTTGGAGATTGCAATAATTTATTAAACATTGCTTGGCGATTAGGGAGACGTGGTCCCATTGCTGAATAGCGTTGTTTAGAAAAGTGTATTTTAGCTACACGAGCTAATTTTTGTGCGATACTTTCATCTGCGCTATGAGTTGTAATCATATAACGTAAAGATACTGCTTGTGAAAATCGAACGAAATTATCTCGCCCAAACCAAAGCATTAGCCACAAGCGTTGAAATCGCCCTAAAAATCGCAGAACAGGTAAACCTTTTTCTTTCCCCGGAGCTCTTCCCCATAACACAGAGACAGGAATAATTTGAACATCAAGAGTTTGATTTTCGTGGTGTAGATCAAGATAACGATAAAAAAGTGATTCAGTTTCGCTTTTTGCCCCTTTTGATTTAAAAAATCGACGACCTTCGTCTAAAAAGACATAACGAGCTAAATTATTCCCTGAAATAGTGTTTGGTTCTAAAGGATCGGGTAAATTGAGTGCTAAACAATTTTTCTGCAGGATAAGTAGATCAGTTTGTGAAGTATAAGGAAGAACATAGACCATAGGTTGATCAGGATTTAAATTCAATTCTTGAATAGGATTAGTCGGAATTGAACGAGATTTTACTAATAAAGAAAGCGGTAAATTCAGCAATTTACGATAAAGATTCAATAAAATAGTCATTTTTATATTCTTCTTAATAGGAATCAATAGGTTAAATTTTCTGAATTTTAACATAATTTTTATGAATAAAATTGAATTTATTAGTTACAAATATGAGTTTGCTGTATATAATGACACTATTTCTGTATATAAAGACAGTGAGGCATCATGAAACGTCAGCATTTAACGGCACGCCAGCAAGAAATCTTTGATTTCGTTAAACATCATATTGAAAATACGGGTATGCCCCCAACACGGGTTGAAATTGCTCGAGAAATAGGATTCAAATCGCCTAATGCAGCAGAAGAACATTTAAAAGCATTAGCTCGTAAGGGCTATATTGAAATGCTTTCTGGTACTTCTCGTGGTATTCGTATTTTAATTGAAGAGGAAGTTGCAGCAAATGATGATGGGCTTCCGTTAGTTGGTAAAGTTGCAGCGGGTTCGCCTATTGCCGCTATTGAGCATATTGAAGGACATTACCCCATCAACGGAGAAATGTTTTCACCTTCTGCCGATTATTTACTAAGAGTTGAAGGTAATTCAATGGAAAAAATCGGTATTTTAGATGGCGATTTATTGGCAGTGCATAAAACAACATCTGTTCGTAATGGGCAAGTTGTCGTTGCTAGAGTTGATGATGAAGTTACTGTAAAACGTTTAGAGCGTAAAGGTGATTTGATTTATCTTCACCCTGAAAATGATGAGTTAAAAGCGATTGTTGTTGATCCTCGTACTTCTTTTATTGAAATTGAAGGAATTGCTGTTGGTGTAATCCGTAGTAATGCGTGGATGTAACTAAAAATTTTCTTCTTTTTAGAAGAACTTCAAGCAGTTATTTTCTTGAGATTTTTGCATTTTCTCAAAAGTAAAAAATAGTTTCTCTTCTGAGAAACTATTTTTTTATCTTTAAGATTTTAATTAGTTAGAGCTAACTTGTGACAAGTAGGCTTGGCGAGATTGTTCATCAAATAATTGGTGTTGTTCATTTAATACAAATCCACCCATTGATTGTGCAAAGCTTTCTACTGTGCGAATCATTAAGCGTAGATTAACTACATCATTGCCAGTGGAAGGTAATTGCATAAAGAAAGCAAGTCCAACGGTCGTAAATTGCGTAATATTATTCAGATCAAATATACCGGGTTGCATCATATTAGCAACGCTAAATAGAATCGGGCTAGATGCGTTATCAATATGGCGGTGGAAAATTTGATATTCACCGTATTGGAAGCCTAAGTTTTCTAAATGTTGAACAATATTTTCTCCGTAGAATTGTTGTCCTTCAGCAGCAACAACATAAAGGGTAATAATTTGAGGAATACTATTCGGGGATACTGATTCTTCACTTTGAACATTTTCATTTTGAGTAGGTTGTGGTTGCTCTAGCGGTTGCTGAGTTGAAATACTATACTCGGAAGTTGCTGTTTCTCTAATAGGTTGTGCTGAAACATCAGTTGAGTGTTGAGCTGATAATTGGCCAGAAAAGGTCGCTTGCTCTTCCCCAGGTAAGCTAATTTTGATATTACTGATACTCTGTTCGATTTCTTCTCGCTGAGATTGAGCAAAATGAGCAGTAAGTTGCTCATTATTTTCTGAGTGGGGTGTATTAAGTGACGTATTAGAAAAATTAGGTACTATTTCATTATCTTGTTCACTGTTAATTGGCGTTGATGGTGGTCTAGTGGAAAATGTATTAGAAAAAATACGTGATTTTTCACGGCGAGCTGACCAAACAGTTGCACCAATTAGCACTATAATCAGTAATCCAGCTAAAATAAAAAATAGAATATGTGTTTCCATTGTTACCCCTTGCTCAAAAAAACAGTGAAAATATCATTTCGCATATTGCGAAAAACTGCATATAGCTTACCATATTTCTTTTTTCTTTAGAAATGTTGATATTAAGAGGGCGTTATGAGTAAACCATTTTCAACTCACGAAAGTCAAGTGAGAGCAGGTTTTCACTACTTTATCTATGGCTGGCGATTGCTTTTGCAACGTAGCTTAATGCCTTTTGTTGTTTTACCCGTCATTATCAATACATTAGTGATGGTCGGGTTGATTTGGCTATTTTTTTCTAATGTGGGCAGTTGGTTTGAAGTCATTTTACCTTCTTGGCTTGAATGGTTACGCTTTATTTTGATTCCACTGATTTTCTTGATGATGTTAGTCATTTTTTATTTTGCTTTTACTACATTGGCTAATTTTATCGCAGCACCTTTTAATGCATTGTTGGCAGAGAAAGTTGAACAACAATTAACGGGTGAAAATTTAACAGAAATGACAATGGCAGAAATGATGAAAGATGTACCAAGAATGCTAAAACGTGAATGGCAAAAAATGTGGTATAGCATTCCACGTTTAATTGCTCTTTTTTTGTTGAGTTTTATGCCCGTATTAGGGCAAAGTGTTGTGCCTGTATTGACCTTTATGTTTGGAGCGTGGTTATTAGCCATTCAATATTGTGATTACCCGTTTGATAATCACAAAATCAGTTTTATGCAAATGCGTAATGCATTGCTACAACAGCGAACAATGAATTTTACCTTTGGTGCTTTAGTCAGTCTATTTACAATGGTACCTTTTCTAAATTTAGTGGCAATGCCTGTTGCAGTATGCGGTGCCTCTGCAATGTGGGTCAAAGAATACCGAGATTTTTTCCTTGGCAGAACATCTGGCGAATTTTTTGGGGCAGATTTTACTCAAAAAAGGACTGAAGTGAGTACAGGAACTCGCCGTGGTGATATTACAACTAAATTGTAAGAATTTGGAAAATAATAAGCGGTAAGATGAGAAAATTTTTTCCGTGTGGGATAATTTTTTAGATAATAAGGGAAATTAAAATGAAGAGCAAAATACTTATTTTATTATTGAGTATGGTAGTAACAGGGTTTGCTAGTGCTGATGATTTAATCCGTTTAGGATCAGTGTCTACGAATTGGAAGGCATTAGGAAAAAATGATCGAATTGAGGTCGTTGGATTTAAAGATAAAGATCTAAATGTAACCTGCTATCTTTCCTATGCAGAAAAAGGGGGATTAAAAGAAGTGGTTGGCTTGGAAGAAGATTCTTCTGATGGTTCAATTCACTGTATTCAAACAGGAAAAATTGAAATTGCTGATTTGGAAAAAGTAGCGAAAAAAAGTAAAAAAGAAGAAGTATTTAAGCGTAGAACATCATTAGTGTTTAAATCAATGCAAGTTGTGCGTTTTGTTGATCTTGAGAATAAAGCGATTGTTTATTTGAATTATTCAGATCGTTTAATTGAAGGCTCACCGAAAAATTCAATTTCCGTAGTAAGGGTAATGAATTAGTGGTAACAAGCGGTGAGAGAGCTTAGTAATTTTACAAAAAATTAGCGTAATCTCACCGCTTGGAGTTATAAAGAGCTATCGCCCTTTATTTAATTATTCTGAATATTCAATTATACATCATAAGTTGTTGAGGCTGTATTGCCCCCACGTCCTGTCCAGTTAGTATGGAAGAACTCACCTCGAGGCTTGTCCGTACGTTCATAGGTGTGAGCACCAAAGTAATCACGTTGCGCCTGTAGTAAGTTTGCAGGCAAGCGAGCAGAAGTGTAACCATCTAAAAACGTAATTGCAGATGCCATACACGGCATTGGGATACCGACTTCAATAGATTTTGCAACGACTTTACGCCATTCAGAGAGTGCTTTTTCTAAAATATTTTTGAAATAAGTATCTGATCCTAAGAAAATTAAATCAGGGTTTGTTTCATAAGCATCACGAATATTACTTAAAAAACGGCTACGGATAATGCAGCCTTCACGCCATAAAAGTGCTGTTGCACCGTAGTTAATTTCCCAATTAAAATTTTCTGAAGCTTCACGAATAAGCATAAAACCTTGTGCATAAGAGATAATTTTTGAAGCAAGTAAGGCTTTACGCACAGCTTCAATCCAGACTTGTTTATCGCCATCTACTTTACCTATTGTTTTATTAAATAATTTAGATGCTTCAATACGTTGTTCTTTGAATGAAGAAACACAACGAGCAAAGACAGATTCCGTGATGAGTGTGAGTGGAATGCCGAAGTCTAACGCATTGATTCCCGTCCATTTGCCTGTACCTTTTTGCCCTGCGGTATCTAGAATTTTATCTACGAGTGGTTCGCCATCTGTATCTTTATAGCCAAGAATATCCGTAGTAATATCAATGAGATAGCTATCTAATTCCGTATTACGCCATTCATTAAAGGTAGCTTGCAGTTCTTCATTGGTTAAACCAACGCCTTCTTTTAGGAATTGGTAGGCTTCACAAATTAACTGCATATCGCCGTATTCAATACCGTTGTGTACCATTTTGACGAAATGACCTGCACCTTCTTTTCCAACCCAATCACAGCAAGGCTCACCTTTATCTGTTTTAGCGGAAATAGCTTGTAAAATAGGTTTAACGTATGGCCAAGCTTCTTCATTACCACCAGGCATAATTGATGGCCCGTGGCGAGCGCCTTCTTCACCGCCTGAAACGCCCGAACCAATAAAACGAATGCCTTTTTCAGCGAGTGCTTTAACACGGCGGTTAGTGTCTGGATAGTTTGAATTTCCACCATCAATAATGATATCGCCTTGTTCTAAATAGGGGAGGAGTGAGTCAATGAATTGATCAACCACTTCTCCTGCCCGCACCATTAACATCACTTTGCGTGGTTTTTCTAATTTATTGGCTAAATCTTCTAAAGAATATGCCCCAATAATGTTAGTTCCTTTGGCTGCACCTGCTAAAAATTCATCTACTTTAGCCGTTGTACGGTTGTAAGCTACGACTTTAAATCCGTGATCGTTCATATTCAGAATTAAATTCTGCCCCATTACCGCTAATCCGATAACGCCAATATCGCCTTTTGCTGACATGTTTTGCTCCTATTAAAATTATTATGAGTTATTTAGTATTTTGGAACCATCTTGAAGTTTTGGCTTATTTTTGTGATACCATTCTATGGCGTAAAAAAATTGATTTCGTTTATCGATATAAAAAAGTAACCCGAATTCAATAATAATCATTATTGATGCGAAGATAAAGAAGCCAAATTTTGAATTTACTAATTTAAAATATTCGAATGTTGCTAAAGATAGTGATGAAATTATTAAGAATATAGCCATCATAATCATAGTGAACCACGATGGTTTTACTTTTAAATTTTTTTGTCCTTTTTGTTTTTGGTAATTACTATTGATATACTTAGCTTTTATAAGAATATGTAATTTTTTAAAAGCATTAAGATCTATATTATTATTCTGTAATGTATTATAAATATGTTCAAATGTAATTCCTTTAAATATAGATACAGTATTACATAACATTTGTTGGATAATTATATGTTCTTTCTTAAAGGAGTCGATTTTATCAGATAAAAAGTATTTACTTATTTGCTCAAAGTCTTGTATCTCTTTTTTATTGAATGTATCAATATAATATTTTTTGATCCCAAATACTATTGAAATAATAGAAAATAAAAAACTAATATTTTTAATATCAAAAAAAGAAAAAAATTCTGCACTCATTGTTTCTCCTGTTTATTTATATAATAAATATTTGGCGTCTTTATCTAAATACCACTCGGTAATACCATTTTTAGCTTTAATTTTAGCCGCAGGATAGGGCAAATCTTCTGAATTTGTGGTTTGAATTTCCTTTAAAATATTGGCTTTACTTTCACCCGTTACTAAATAGGTAATCCGTTTGGCTTTTTCGATTAAATAAGCCGTTTTTGAAATACGGATTTGCTGTGTTTCTGGGTGATGAGCAATCACTGCTAAATGTTGATCGGTGAAATCAGTTTGATAAGGAAATAACGAAGCGGTGTGTCCATCAGCCCCCATTCCTAAAATAATCCAATCAAATTCGAGGTTTTGCACACAAGCGGTGAGTTCTTGAGAAAATCTTGCAAGTTCTTCTTCGGCAGGAGATTCCCCACGAATACGGTGAATATTTTGTGTAGGAATTTCAATATGATCAAATAGCAGTGTTTGAACTTCACCGTAATTACTTTCAGGATTGGTTGGTTCAACCATACGTTCATCGCCCCACCAAAAATGCAGATTTTGCCAGTTAATTTCGGTATTAAATGGTGATTGAGCGAGGGTTTTAAACAGCAATTTGGGGGTTGAGCCACCAGAAAGTGAAATGTGAATAGGACGGTTTTGCTGGCTGTAGGTGATAAATTCCTGTGCAATTTTTTCTACGGCGTGTTGAGCGGTATCGAAAATAGTTGTTTGCATTGTTATTCCTTCATTGAGTGAGATATGCTTTCTCAGAAATATATTTACTTGAGAAAGCATATAAAGGGAAATTAAACTTTCTTTGTCATTACACCAGAAGGTTTACGCCATACCTTACCGTGTTTTGCGATAAGTTTATCGGACTCTGAAGGCCCCCAAGTGCCAGCCTCATAGTCATAAATTCTACCATTTTCGGCTTTATAATCTAAAATAGGTTGAACGAACTTCCAGCAAGCGTGCACAGCATCCGTACGAGCAAATAATGTTGCGTCTCCTTTCATTGCGTCTAATAAAAGTCGTTCGTAGGCAGTTAAAAGGCTTGGTGAAGCAAGATCTGCATAACGGAAATCCATTGAGACTTCCTTTGATTCAAAGCCAGCACCTGGTTTTTTCAAGCCGAAACGCATTGAAATTCCCTCATCGGGTTGAATCCGAATGATCAATTTATTCTCTGGCGCATTTTGACTGAAAACAGGGTGGGGGGTCGTTTTAAAATGAATAACGACTTCTGTTACTCGTGTTGGTAGGCGTTTACCTGTGCGAACATAAAACGGCACTCCAGCCCAACGCCAGTTATCAATTTGGCAACGCAATGCCATAAAAGTTTCAGTGTTGGATTCAGGTGGAACACCTTTTTCTTCTAGGTAGCCTTTAACTTCTTTGCCATTTTCAATACCACGGGTATATTGCCCTAATACTAAATTATTTTGAATATCGTCATTAGAAAGTGGGTGTAGGCAGTGTAGCACTTTGGCGACTTCATCACGCATTGAGTCAGCATTGATAATCGCAGGTGGTTCCATTGCTACCATTGCAAGCACTTGAAGTAAGTGATTTTGGAACATATCACGCATTGCACCTGAGCCATCATAATAACCGCCTCTATCTTCTACGCCGATAGTTTCTGCCCCTGTAATTTCAACATAATCAATAAAATTACGGTTCCAAAGTGGCTCAAATAAGCCGTTGGCGAAACGTAAAACGAGTAAATTTTGTACGGTTTCTTTGCCAAGATAATGGTCGATACGGTAAATTTGATGTTCTTCAAAAAAGCGGTGAATTTGAATATCAAGTGCTTCAGCTGTTTTAATATCGTAGCCAAATGGTTTTTCAACAATAATCCGTTTCCAGCCTTGTTGCTCGGTATTTAGCCCGTGTTTTGCTAAACATTCAGGAATTATAGCGTATAGGCTTGGCGGGGTAGAAAGATAGTACAGCGTGTTACCGCCAGTATTGTACTGTTCATGTAATTGAGCTAAGCGAGGGACAAGTTTTCCATAGTCTGCGGAGTCAGAGGTATTGATTGCTTGATAGTAAAGATGTTCGCAAAATTTTTCGAGAATTTCACCGCTTGCATTCTCATTTTTGATCAGCGTTTCACGCATTTTTTCACGGAATGTTTGATCATCTAAAGGGCTACGGGCAACGCCTAATACAGAAAATTCTTCACTTAAACGCCCAATTTTGTAGAGATTATAGAGGGCAGGAATGAGTTTGCGGTGGGTCAAATCACCAGACGCACCAAAAATGACGATACAGTTATTCATTTGTAAAGAGTCCTAACTTAAAATAAAAAAGTGGAGTAACAGCTATTTTGCATTATTTTTGTTAAATCAGCTAATCAATAAATCTAATCAAATTGGAAAATTGAGTGCCACGGTTCGGCCTTATTTCCTACCATAACAAAATGCGGATTGACTAACGTTTCACGTTTGTTGTAGCTGAGAGGTTGAAATTGGGTATCAAAAATGCTTCCTCCGCATTCACGTAAGAGAATATCTGCTGCTGCAGTATCCCACTCTCCCGTATCACCTAAGCGAACATAGCAGTCAGCTTTGCCTTCGGCAACTAGCCCTGCTTTTAAACTGCTGGAGCCGTATTTAAGAAATTCACTTTGATAAGGGGATTGTAGGCTATCTGAAATACGTTGGTTATTTGATGAGCCAATGGTGATTTTCAAGCGGTGGGTTTCTGATAAATTTTGCATTGGCGGTTGTAAGGAGATGCTTTTACCATTTTGGCTTAAGAAAGCACCATTTGCCTGCATAGCGTAATAGGTTTTATGTAAAATAGGGGCGTGAATAACGCCAAGAACAGGGCAATTTTGTTGAACTAAGGCAATAATTACCGAAAATTGATCGGTTCGATTGATAAATTGTTGTGTGCCATCTAGGGGATCGATAATCCAGTACTCTTGCCATTTTTTTCGTTCTTCAAAGGGAATGTGGCAACTCTCTTCGGATAGTACTGGTATATGTGGAGTAAGTTGTGTAAGTTGCTCTGTAATAAATTGGCTAACGAAAAGATCGGCCTCAGTAAGCGGTGTATTATCGGCTTTGATATGAATTTCAACGTTTTTTGCATAAAATGCGGTTAAATGTTCACCTGCTTGATATGCAATTTTTAATACGTCATCAAGAAGTTGGGGACTAAGCTGTTGCATTGGCACTCCGTTGTCATCATAAATAATAGGCTCAATAATACGCTAGCGAAAAAGTAAATCAAATGTTCTTTGGTAAAAATATCCGTAAAATGACCAGCGAATACATAATAGCCGTTAAGGCAAACATTAAGGCGTAAGCAATAATAGCAATTGTATTTTCCCAAAGAGAAATTTGTGTTTGTAATGGCTCGATTGCAGATAATATCGAGAAAAAAATCAGTGTGTTGAGAAAATTGATTGCACCAGACCAAAAGGCAATTTGAATGAGATTACGTTGATGAAATTTGTATCGCAGACAAACTAACGCAAAGTAAAATGCAGGTAAGGTGGCAAATAGAGCAATATACCCTAAATTACTGAGGGTGAAGCTATTAAAAAATGGTAGAAAGAGGGTTAAAACCAGTTGTGTCAGTAGTGGAAAAAGCCAGAGAATGCGTTTATTTTCCATTGAGAAATTCCTTTAACAGAAATAGGGCAGAAAGGTTGCGAGATTCAGAAAAATTTGGATCAGCGAGAAGTTTATCTATATCAGCTAACGGGTAATAGATAATTTCTAATGGTTCAGGTTCATCGCCAGTGAGTTTCGCAGGATAGAGATCTTGTGCAATAAATAGATGTAGTAAACCATACATATGGCTTGGTCCACTATACAAGGAGCGTAGTGGCTGTAAGTTTTTTGCGCCGAAGCCAATTTCTTCTTGTAATTCACGGTTGGCACTTTCAATTGGTTGTTCGCCGTGATCAACAAGCCCTTTCGGAAAGGTTAATTCGTAACGTTCCGAGCCTACCGCGTATTCTTTGATAAAAATAAGTTGGTCATTATAAATCGGAATAATCATCACAGATGAACGGCGTTGTGGTGTTAAGCGTTCGTAGGTACGTTCTTCCCCATTTGAAAAACGTAAATCAACCGCTTGTACTTCAAAAATCTTGGTTTTAGCAAGGGTTGAGATGTTGAGAATTTCAGGTAACTGTTTTGACATTGGTATTTTCTCACAATAATAAGTCGTTTGATTATAGTTGTTTAAGGCAGGAATGTCGCTATACCCCACCATAAAAGCCCATAACGGATCGCTTTACCTAGTGTGATAAATAATACACTTTGCCAGAAATTAAGCCGTAACCAACCAGCAACACCGCATAGAATATCACCGATAACAGGCAGCCAACTCAATAGTAATAGCCACCCCCCATATTTTTCACTTTGTTGTAATGCCCAGCGTACTGTAGTGCTTTCATTTAGCGGTTTAGGAATAAGGCGAGCCATTAAATAAGTGGTTAAACTCCCTAAGCTATTGCCTACGGTGGCTATTATAAAGAGCGTAAGCGTTAGGTTGTTTTGTCCGATAAGTAAATGTTGAGTCAATAATGTACTAAAAATAATTTCGGAATTTCCTGGCAAAATAGTGGCACTTAAAAAAGCGCTGAGAAACATTATCCACAGTTGATTTTCTGCAGAAAAGAATAAGCTAAAAAAAGAAGTGAAGTAATCAAGCATTGGTTTGTAATATCTCTGTAAAATTTATGTTTGAGTTTAGTATGTTTATTATTTATTCGGTAGGCTAATTTTGATGTAAATCAAAAGAAGTGTCTAGTTTATTTATTTTATGAGAGTAAGTTATTTAATGAGTAGGATTACAGATCTATAATTCAACAAAATTTATAAAATTTCAAATTTATTATGATTTGTGTTTTTTTAGTATTGGAATCCTTTGTGATATCAATTTTACTCTAACTTACCGTTTGTATCCCTAATTTACTCACTTTAAATAAAGGACTTAAAATGACTCAATTAACAAAAGCACAATTACAGGCTTGGGAAGGCTTCGCTCCCGGCGAATGGCAAACTAGCGTTAATGTGCGTGATTTCATTCAAGCAAATTATACGCCTTATGAAGGCGATGAATCTTTCCTTGCAGATGCAACCGAAGCAACTCAACAGCTTTGGGCAGAAGTGATGGAAAAGATTAAGGTCGAAAACAAAACGCACGAACCTTATGATATTGATAGCGAAACACCTTCTACTATTACTTCTCACGGCGCTGGTTATATCAATAAAACCTTAGAAAAAATTGTCGGGTTGCAAACAGATGCTCCGTTAAAACGAGCCATTATGCCATTTGGTGGGATCAATATGGTGAAAGGCTCGTGTAACGTTTATAACCGTGAATTAAGCCCAGAGATTGAAAAAATTTTCACAGAATATCGTAAAACCCACAATCAAGGGGTATTTGATGTTTATACTCCAGATATTTTACGTTGCCGTAAATCAGGAATAATTACAGGTTTGCCTGATGCTTATGGTCGTGGGCGTATTATCGGTGATTATCGCCGTATGGCGCTGTATGGTGCAGATTTCTTAATGCAAGATAAATTAAACCAATTTAATTCCTTGCAGGAGAAATTAGAAAGTGGTGAAGATATTCAAGCGACTATTCAACTGCGTGAAGAAATTGCAGAGCAGCACCGTGCATTAGGGCAAATGAAAGAAATGGCAGCAAGCTATGGCTTTGATATTTCTCAACCCGCAATGAATGCGCAAGAAGCGGTTCAGTGGACTTATTTTGCTTATCTCGCTGCAGTAAAATCGCAAAATGGAGCGGCAATGTCGTTTGGGCGAGTTTCCACCTTCTTAGATGTGTACATTGAGCGTGATTTAAAACTCGGAAAAATTACTGAGCAAGATGCTCAAGAATTGATGGATCATCTTGTAATGAAATTGCGTATGGTTCGTTTCTTACGCACCCCTGAATATGATCAACTTTTCTCTGGCGATCCAATGTGGGCAACGGAAAGTTTTGCAGGTATGGGGTTAGATGGGCGTACGTTAGTAACGAAAAACAGTTTCCGTTTACTGCATACTCTGTACACAATGGGGCCATCACCTGAACCAAATTTAACCATTCTTTGGTCTGAAAATTTACCTGAAAGTTTTAAACATTATGCTGCAAAAGTTTCTATTGAGACATCATCGGTGCAATATGAAAACGATGATTTAATGCGTCCTGATTTCCAAAGTGATGACTATGCAATCGCTTGCTGTGTAAGCCCAATGGTTGTTGGTAAAATGATGCAATTCTTCGGGGCAAGAGCAAACTTAGCTAAAACCTTATTATACGCAATCAATGGTGGTGTAGACGAGAAATCAGGCGATCAAGTTGGTCCTAAATCAGAGCCGATAATGAGCGAATATTTAGATTATGATGAGGTAATGGCTCGCTTAGATAGCTTTATGGATTGGCTGGCAAAACAGTATGTAACGGCATTGAATATTATCCACTTTATGCACGATAAATATTGTTATGAAGCGGCATTGATGGCACTGCACGACCGTGATGTATTCCGCACAATGGCGTGTGGTATTGCAGGACTTTCAGTGGCAGCAGATTCACTTTCTGCGATTAAATACGCTAAAGTTAAACCTGTGCGTGGCGATATTGAAATCAAAAATAAAGCAGGTGAGGTTGTTGGTATCGCAAAAAATATTGCGGTGGATTTTGAGGTTGAAGGGGAATACCCACAATTTGGTAATAACGATAATCGTGTAGATGATATTGCCTGCGATTTAGTTGAACGCTTTATGAAGAAAATCCAAAAATTAGGCACTTACCGTGATGCAACGCCAACGCAATCGATCTTAACGATTACTTCAAATGTGGTCTATGGTAAAAAAACAGGTAATACCCCAGATGGTCGCCGTAGCGGTGCACCATTTGGACCGGGCGCAAACCCAATGCACGGGCGTGATCAAAAAGGGGCAGTATCCTCTTTAACTTCAGTGGCTAAGTTACCATTTGCCTTTGCGAAAGATGGTATTTCTTATACTTTCTCAATCGTACCAAATGCGTTAGGTAAAGATTTAGAGGCACAAAAACGTAACTTAGCAGGGCTAATGGACGGTTATTTCCACCACGAAACGGACATTGAAGGCGGACAGCATTTAAATGTAAATGTAATGAATCGTGAAATGTTGTTAGATGCAATGGAAAACCCTGAAAAATACCCGCAATTAACGATTCGTGTATCAGGCTACGCTGTGCGTTTTAATTCTTTAACTAAAGAGCAACAACAAGATGTCATTACTCGGACGTTTACTCAAAGTATTTAATTATTGTAAATAAATTTAAAACCGCTTGTTTATAAGCGGTTTTTTTATGATGGGATAATTCAAGAAATAAATGTATCTAGTAAATTATCTATTTTAGTTGATAGTTCCTAGAGTATTGATAAGTATGAATTTGTAGTAGACTATTATTGTTCTTAAAGTAAATAGGGGGTAATAACAATGTACAAAAACTTTTCTGCTGAACTTGCGTGGGCTGAATTAAATATGGTGAGAACAAAATGGGCTGTTGAAAAATTGCCTGATCTTTCTCATATCCGTTTAGCCTGTAATATGCACTTAGATTTAAAAATGGCACCGCTTGTAAAAGGGCTGTTAGATAAAGGGGCGAAAGTATTTTTAACTACCTGTAATCCAACCACGGTGCAAAATGATGTTGTGGATTATTTGGTAAAATGTGGGGCAGAGGCGAAAGCTTGGAGAAATATGAGCCAAGAGAATTGGCACGAGAGCTTTCGTGAAGCGATAGTGTGGAACCCGACCCATTTATGTGAAATGGGAGCAGATCTTACAACGTTAATTCATTCTGAAAAATTACAAACCAATGTTAAAGCAGGGCTGGAAGCCACAGGGTCTGGAGTGAGTCGGTTGAATGGTTTAACGCCAAATTATCCAATTTTTAACTGGGACGATTTACCAGTTAAAGAGGGGTTGCATAATCGCCATATGGTAGGGCTGACTGCGTGGCATACCTTTTTTGATACTACCCATTTAACCTTACACGAAAAAACAGTCGTAGTAATTGGTTATGGGCTTGTTGGGCAAGGTGTTGCGCATTCCGCTAAAGCCTATGGTGGAAAAGTGATTATTGCTGAAATTGATAAAGCTCGAGCTTTACAAGCAGAATATGATGGTTGGCAGGTAATGCCATTAGAACAAGCGGTCGGTTTAGCTGATATTATTGCAACGGCAACAGGAGCAAAAAATGTACTGTCAAAAGCCTTACTAGAGCAGGCAAAATCGGGGGTATTTATTTTAAATGTTGGACACGTTGCAGAAGAAGTGGATGTGGCATTCTTAAAAAATTATCCAATGTCTGAGCCGATGCCGTATATCAATGCCTATCAAATTGAGGGAAAAATTATTTATTTGTTGGCAGATGGATCAATGTTTAATTTAACGGCAGGCTATGGTGATAGTTTAAATGCATTTGACGTAACTTTAGCCGTAATGGCAAGTGGGATAGGTTATATTGTTGGGGCAGGTGAGCAAGCTGAAAATGGAGTTTATTTATTACCAAAAAAAGTATGGGAAACCGTTTTATAACTGTTTTATCACTAGCAATAGCCAATACAAGCGGTGAGTTTACAATGATTTTTTGCATAGCTTTTGATATAGCTAAGGAAAATATATGTCAATAGGGCGTTATCACTCTTTTGAATCTGCAGGGACGGTTGATGGTCCTGGTATTCGTTTTATTCTTTTTTTACAAGGTTGTTTAATGCGTTGTAAATATTGCCATAATCGAGATACGTGGGATCTTGATGATGGAAAAGAAATCAGCGTAGAAGAATTGATGAAAGAGGTTGTAACTTATAAACATTTTATGCGAGCAACAGGTGGAGGCGTAACTGCATCAGGAGGAGAAGCGGTGTTGCAAGCAGAATTTGTGCGAGATTGGTTTAAAGCCTGTAAAGCTGAGGGGATAAGCACTTGTTTAGATACGAATGGTTTTGTGCGTCATTATAATGACGTCATTGATGAAATGATTGACTATACGGATTTAGTCTTACTAGATTTAAAGCAGCTGAATGATGAAATTCATCAAGATTTGATTGGTGTACCAAATAAGCGTACCTTAGCTTTTGCTCGTTATTTAGAAAAACGTAATCAGAGAACGTGGATTCGTTATGTTGTTGTACCAGGTTATACAGACGATGATGATTCCGTTCATCGTTTGGGAAAATTTATTGAAGGAATGCGGAATATTGAAAAAGTAGAGTTGCTCCTTTACCACCGCTTAGGGGCTCATAAATGGGAAACATTGGGCTATGAGTATGAACTGAAAGACGTTGAACCACCATCAAAAGAGAGTTTGGAGCATATCAAGGGAATTTTAGAAAGCTACGGACATACGGTAAAATATTAATCGAGAAATAAGCGGTAGGATAAAGGTTAACATTGCAAATATTGCTCAATATCTTACCGCTTGCTTTTATTAGTAATAAGAATGTTCTCCGTGTTGGTGTTCGGTTACATCTTTTACGCCCACTAATTCCTCAGGGAAAAGGCTAAGCAACTGCTTTTCGATCCCTTCTTTTAAGGTTACATCAACCATTGAACAGCCATTGCAACCACCGCCAAATTGTAGAATTGCATATTTATCATCGGTTACTTCAATTAAGGTAACACGCCCACCATGTCCTGCTAATTGCGGGTTGATTTGGGTTTGAATTACATAATCTAAACGCTCAATAAATGGGGCATCATCGGAGACTTTTTTCATCTTCGCATTAGGGGCTTTCATTGTTAGCTGGGTCCCCATTGTATCGGTAACGTAGTCAATTTCGGCATCTTCTAAAAATGGTAAGCTGACATCATCAATAAATGCAGAAAAACGTTCAAACTTCATCTCAGTATCAGTTTCTTCCACTGCATTTGATGGGCAGTAAGATACGCCGCATTCAGCACTTGGCATACCAGGATTAACGACAAAAATACGAATATTTGTGCCTTCTTCTTGTTGGTCTAATAAATTGCGGAAATGTTTTTGTGCCGCTTCTGAAATAGTAATATTCATCTTGAAATCCATTGTGTAGGGAATTTTCAATATTCTACTCCGAAGTAAATTTTTTGACTAGTATCAAATTTTTAGGAAAATAAGAAAAGATAATTATACTTAATGGACTTTACAAAATTTGAAATAAGTCAAACTTTCTCATATATTTTAGTGATAAATGTTAAAAAAATGTGGTTAAACTAGAATTTAGAGGTATTTTTCTAGTATAATAAAACGTTATTTTTTATCTCTACACGATGAGAGAGGTAAAAGCAGAATTTGAGAACTTAACGTAGCAAGTAGAAATAAGTGGGGACATCAACATTTATTTTTAATTTAGCTATGACTCAATAGAGCGATTGCAGTTTTCTGCAATCATATTTTTTAACCCAAAAAAGTAGTGCATACAATATGATTACAATAAAAAAAGGCTTGGATCTCCCTATTTCGGGAAAACCTGAGCAGGTAATCCATAACGGAAATTCTGTTAGTGAAGTTGCTGTGCTTGGTGAAGAGTATGTGGGAATGCGTCCTTCAATGAAGGTTCGTGAAGGTGATGTAGTCAAAAAAGGCCAGGTTCTTTTTGAAGATAAAAAGAATCCTGGGGTTGTTTTTACTGCACCTGCAAGCGGTACGATTGTTGCGATTAATCGTGGTGAGAAGCGTATTCTTCAGTCAGTTGTTATTAAAGTTGAAGGTGATGAGCAAATTACCTTTAGCCATTATAAAATGGAAGATCTTGCATCTTTAACTGGCGAACAAGTAAAGCAGAATCTTGTGGAATCTGGTTTGTGGACGGCATTTCGTACGCGTCCATTTAGCAAAATACCTGCATTAAATACTGAACCATCATCAATTTTTGTTAATGCAATGGATACGAATCCACTAGCTGCAGATCCAATGGTGGTATTAAATGAATATAAACAAGATTTTGTAAATGGTTTAACTGTATTAAGCCGTTTATTTAATGGTGAAAAAACAATTCATCTTTGTTCAGCACAAGATCTGAATGTTAATGTGGCAAATGTAAAAAATACAACGTTTACTGGTCCACATCCTGCAGGATTAAGTGGTACGCATATTCATTTTATTGATCCTGTAAACGCTAACAAACAAGTTTGGTATTTAAATTACCAAGACGTAATTGCTATTGGTAAGTTGTTTACTACAGGGCAATTAGATGTTGAGAGAATTATTTCTCTTGCAGGTCCTCAAGTGAAAAATCCACGTTTAGTTCGGACTAAATTAGGTGCAAAAGTATCGGGTATTGTCGCTAATGAGTTAAAAGATGGTGATAATCGTGTGATTTCAGGATCTGTGTTAAGTGGTGCGAAAGCTACAGGCGTTCACGATTATTTAGGGCGTTATGCGTTGCAAGTTTCAGTGATTGCGGAAGGTCGTGAAAAAGAATTTTTTGGTTGGATAGCACCAGGTACAGATAAATTTTCTATAACTCGTACTGTATTAGGGCATTTCAGCAAGAAATTATTTAATTTCACTTCGGCAGTCAATGGCGGGCATCGTGCAATGGTACCAATTGGTTCTTATGAGCGTGTTGTACCATTAGATATTATTCCAACCCTATTGTTACGTGATTTATGTGCAGGAGATTCTGATTCAGCACAATCTTTAGGCTGCTTGGAATTGGATGAAGAAGATTTAGCACTTTGTACTTTTGTTTGTCCTGGCAAAAATGAGTATGGTCCTCTTTTGCGTCAAACATTAGATAAGATCGAGAAGGAAGGTTAAAAATGGGTTTAAAACATCTTTTCGAAAAAATGGAACCTGCGTTTTTACCTGGGGGAAAATATGAAAAGTGGTATGCATTGTTTGAAGCAACTTATACGCTTTTTTATACACCAGGAACAGTAACCCATAAAGATTCTCATGTTCGTGATGCGATTGACTCAAAACGTATGATGATTATTGTATGGCTTGCATTATTTCCAGCGATGTTTTGGGGAATGTATAATGTGGGATCTCAGTCTATTCTTGCATTGGGAATGGGTGATTTTGCACAAAACGTAGCAAATAATATCAATGATAACTGGCACTTTGCATTGGCAAATACTTTTGGTGTATTACACCAAGATGCGGGTGTTTTGGCAAAAATGTTGCTAGGCGCAATTTTCTTCTTACCAATTTATGCAATAGTATTTATTGTAGGTGGTTTCTGGGAAGTATTATTTGCCGTTATTCGTAAACACGAAATTAATGAAGGTTTCTTTGTTACTTCTATACTTTTAGCCTTAGTGTTACCGCCGACTGTGCCGTTATGGCAGGTTGCTCTTGCTTCAACATTCGGTGTTGTTGTTGCAAAAGAAGTCTTTGGTGGAGTAGGTAAGAACTTTATGAACCCAGCGTTAGCAGGGCGTGCATTCTTATTCTTTGCATATCCAGCACAAATTTCTGGTGATCTTGTTTGGACAGCTGCTGACGGTTTCTCTGGTGCTACGGCACTTTCACAATGGGCAACAGGCGGTCAATCAGCACTAAAACACGTTGCAACAGGCGATACAATCACTTGGATGGATGCATTTTTAGGTAATATTCCAGGCTCTATTGGTGAAGTTTCTACCCTTGCATTAATGATTGGTGCAGCAATTATTGTTTTTGCTCGTATTGCTTCTTGGAGAATTATCGCTGGTGTAATGATTGGTATGGCTGCAACTGCAACCTTATTCAATCTAATCGGTTCAGAAACAAACGCTATGTTCTCTATGCCGTGGCATTGGCATCTTGTTTTAGGCGGTTTTGCTATTGGTATGTTCTTTATGGCAACAGACCCTGTTTCAGCAGCCTTTACCAATAAAGGTAAATGGTGGTATGGTATTTTAATTGGGGTAATGTGTGTGATTATCCGTGTCGCAAACCCAGCATATCCAGAAGGTATGATGTTAGCAATTTTATTTGCGAACTTGTTTGCACCGATTTTCGACTATTTAGTAGTTCAAGGTAATATCAAACGTAGGAAGGCACGCAATGGCTAAGTTTAATAAAGATAGCGTTGGCGGGACTCTCACCGTCGTTGTAGTATTAAGTTTAATTTGTTCCTTAATTGTTGCGGGTGGCGCGGTATTATTAAAGCCTGCTCAAGAAGAACAAAAAGCCTTAGATAAACAAAAAAATATTCTGAGTGTCGCTGGTTTATTGAATGCAAATACACCGAAAACTCAGATTAAAGAAATTTATGCTAAAAACATTGAGCCGAAAATTGTTGATTTAGCAACGGGTGAATATGTTGAGGGTATAAATAATTTTGATGCTAAATTAGCTGCGAAAGATCCTGCACAAAGTGTTGCAATTTCACCTGAAGTAGATAAAGCAGGTTTACGAACACGAGCTAAATATGCTGAAGTATATCTAGTTAAAAATCCAGATGGGCAACTTAATCAAGTAGTTATTCCAATTTATGGAACTGGACTATGGTCTGTTATGTATGGTTTTGTTTCTGTTCAACCTGATGGTAATACTCTCAAAGGTATCACGTTCTATGATCATGGTGAAACACCAGGATTAGGCGGTGAAATTGAAAACCCTCGTTGGCAAGCAAATTTCATTGGCAAAAAATTGTTGAATGAAAAAGGTGAGTCAGCAATTACGATTGCTAAAGGGGCATCTATAGATAAAGAGCATGGTATTGATGCATTATCTGGAGCAACTTTAACTTCAAAAGGGGTTGATGGAACATTTAAATATTGGTTCGGTCAAAACGGCTTCGGTCCGTATTTAGCAAAATTAAAAGCGGGAGCTAACTAATGGCTAAAGAAAATCTTAAAAAGTTATTATTTGGACCAGTAATTCATAATAACCCGATTGCTTTACAGATATTAGGTATTTGTTCAGCATTAGCGGTTACCACAAAACTCGAGACTGCAATTGTAATGGGGCTTGCTGTAAGTCTTGTAACGGCATTTTCTAGTTTTTTTATTGCGTTAATTCGTAATTATATTCCAAATAGTATTCGTATTATTGTTCAAATGGCGATCATTGCATCTTTGGTTATTTTAGTTGACCAAATTTTGCGAGCTTATGCTTATGATCTATCAAAACAACTTTCTGTTTTTGTTGGTTTGATTATTACAAACTGTATTGTTATGGGACGAGCGGAAGCCTTTGCAATGAAATCAACGCCTGTTGAAAGCTTCGTTGATGGTATTGGTAATGGTTTAGGCTATGGTGCAATGCTAATTGTTGTTGCATTTTTACGCGAACTAATTGGTTCAGGGAAACTCTTTGGTATTACGATTTTCCAAACTATCCAAGATGGTGGTTGGTACCAAGCAAACGGTTTATTCTTATTAGCACCAAGTGCGTTCTTTATTATTGGCTTCATTATCTGGGGCTTAAGAACGTGGAAACCTGAACAAGTGGAGAAATAGTCTATGGAACATTATATTAGTCTATTTGTTAAATCCGTATTTATTGAAAATATGGCGCTTTCTTTCTTCCTTGGAATGTGTACATTCCTCGCGGTATCAAAGAAAGTTTCAACAGCATTTGGCTTAGGTATTGCAGTTGTTGTTGTGTTAGGTATTTCTGTACCTGCAAACCAGTTGGTTTACGAACATATTTTAAAAGATGGTGCATTAATTGAAGGTGTGGATTTAACATTCCTTAACTTCATTACGTTTATTGGTGTAATCGCGGCAATCGTACAAGTGTTGGAGATGATTTTAGATAAATTCTTTCCAGCTCTTTACAGTGCATTAGGTATCTTCCTACCATTGATTACCGTAAACTGTGCAATTTTCGGTGGCGTATCATTTATGGTTCAGCGTGAATATAATTTCGCTGAATCTGTTGTGTATGGTATCGGTGCAGGTACTGGTTGGATGTTAGCTATTGTAGCACTTGCAGGTTTAACTGAAAAAATGAAATATTCAGATATTCCAGCGGGCTTGCGTGGATTGGGTATTACCTTTATTACTGCAGGCTTAATGGCGCTTGGGTTTATGTCTTTCTCAGGCATTCAATTATAAGGAGCGTATCGAATGGATAATTTTATTTTCGGTATTGTGGTATTTACTGCCCTTGTATTAGTGCTTGCAGTACTTATCTTAGTTGCTAAATCTAAATTAGTAGATTCGGGCGATATTACTATTTCTATTAATGATGATCCAAGTAAAGCAATTACGCTGCCAGCAGGTGGTAAATTGTTAGGAGCTCTTGCGAGCAAAGGTATTTTTGTTTCATCAGCTTGTGGTGGCGGTGGCTCTTGTGGACAATGTGTGGTAAAAGTAAAAAGTGGAGGCGGTGAAATTTTACCGACTGAGCTTTCACATATTACCAAACGTGAAGCGAAAGAAGGCTATCGTTTAGCGTGTCAAGTGAATGTAAAAAACAGTATGGACGTTGAATTACCAGAAGAAATTTTTGGTGTGAAAAAATGGGAATGTACTGTTATTTCTAACGATAATAAAGCAACTTTTATTAAAGAATTGAAATTGAAAATTCCTGAAGGGGAAGAAGTGCCTTTCCGTGCAGGAGGATATATTCAAATTGAAGCGCCTGCTCACGTTGTAAAATATGAAGATTATAAGCCGCTGATTGATGAAGAGTATCATGAGGATTGGAATAAATTTAATCTTTGGCGTTATGTTTCTAAAGTTGATGAACCGATCATTCGTGCTTATTCAATGGCCTCATATCCTGAAGAGAAAGGGATTATTATGTTGAATGTGCGTATTGCAACACCTCCACCTAATAATCCAGATGTACCACCTGGTCAAATGTCTTCTTATATTTGGTCATTAAAACCAGGTGATAAAGTAACTATTTCAGGTCCTTTTGGTGAATTCTTTGCAAAAGATACTGATGCAGAAATGGTCTTTATCGGTGGTGGTGCAGGTATGGCTCCAATGCGTTCACATATTTTTGATCAGCTCAAACGTTTAAAATCTAAACGTAAGATGACTTTCTGGTATGGTGCTCGTTCAAAACGTGAAATGTTCTATGTTGAAGATTTTGACGGCTTACAAGCTGAGAATGAAAATTTCAAATGGCATGTAGCGCTTTCTGATCCGCAACCGGGTGATGATTGGGAAGGTTATACTGGATTCATTCATAATGTACTTTATGAAAATTATTTGAAAAATCATGAAGCACCAGAAGACTGCGAATATTATATGTGTGGTCCTCCAATTATGAATGCTTCTGTGATTAAAATGTTGAAAGATTTAGGTGTTGAAGATGAAAACATCTTACTTGATGATTTCGGTGGATAATCACTAATAGTTAATTATATAAGCGGTCAGATTTTGCAAAAATTTGTAAAAAATGACCGCTTCAATATTGAATGTATAGTCTAAAAAATAGCTGAGAATGTATCAAAACTAGGTATTTTCTCACCTATTTTTTATAAATTTTTAAGGGGTTTATTTTGAAAATCAAAATATTATCAACTTGGTTTGTGTCTGCTTGTTTAGCTATTCTTCTTAGTGCTTGTGAGAAAGAACCACAACAAATTAAGTTAGAAGGCAAAACAATGGGGACAACCTACCACATTAGCTATATTGATGATGGAAAAATAGAGAATTTACCAAAGCCTATTGAAGTTAAAAAACAATTAGATGAGTTATTGAAAGAAGTAAATAATGAAATGTCTACTTATCAGAATGACTCTGAAATTTCTATATTTAATCGTTCGCAAGATGTAGATCGTCCTTTTATTGTGTCTGATGATTTTGCTAGAGTAGTAAAAGAAGCAATTCGTTTAAATAAAGTAACAGAAGGGGCGCTAGATGTTACCGTTGGGCCTTTAGTTAATTTATGGGGATTTGGTCCAGATAAGCGATTAAATAAAGCACCAACGCCAGAGCAAATTGAGGAACGTGCAAAATCTGTTGGGATTGAAAAAATTCGAGTAGAAGAGCAGAATAATCATCAAATCTTGCTTAAGAAAGATCCGCATCTTTATCTTGATCTCTCATCAATTGCTAAAGGGTTTGGTGTAGATAAGGTTGCCGAACATTTACATAAATTGGGGTTGCATAATTATTTAGTTGAAATTGGTGGTGAACTGCGAGGTAAAGGATTAAATATTGTGGGAAAACCATGGCAAATTGCGATTGAAAAACCTACTTTTGAGCAAGGATCATCAGCAGAAATTGTCGTGCCTCTAAGAAATCAGGCGTTTGCAACTTCGGGCAATTATCGTAATTATTTTGAAGATGAGCAGGGTAATCGTTTATCGCATATTATTGATCCAAAAGAGCTTAAACCTATTCACCATAATTTAGCATCAATTACCGTGATTGCAGATACAGCAATGACAGCAGATGGGCTATCTACGGGGCTATTTGTTCTTGGAGCTGATAAAGCACTTGAAGTCGCAGAACGTGAAAAATTAGCAGTATTTTTGATTATTAAGAAAGGTCAAGAATATGAAACTAAAATGTCGAGCGAGTTTAAGCGATTAGAGAGTAATTAAATTTTACTTGGATTAAAAATTTTAAATATTATTAAGGAAAAAATATGGAAACGATTTTATTAACTTTTGGTTTTTTTGTGGCTATCGTATTTATGATGTCGATTGGTTTTATTGTTAAGGGTAAAACGATAAAGGGCAGTTGTGGCGGTATTTCTGCTTTAGGTATGAAGAAAATGTGCGATTGTGAGGAGCCTTGCGATAATTTAAAAGCAAAATTAGATGCAGGTGATAAAAAAGCACAATTAGAATATGATCAGAAATTTGCTAGCAAAAGTATGCCTCAATTTTATGAGGTAAAATAATGGGAGTGATGTATGCCGTATGTTAATATTAAAGTAACAGGTGGTATTGAAGCCCCAACTGCTGAACAGAAAGCAGAAATTATTCAAGAAGTTACACAATTATTACAACGAGTATTGGGTAAAAATCCTGAAACAACAGTTGTAGTTATTGATGAAGTATCAATGGATAATTGGGGCATTGGTGGTAAAACGGTTACAGAAATACGGCATAAGAAAACTTAGTCAATATAAATTTTGGTGGAACTTGATTTTTTCAGTTGCACTATAATTAGAGGATAAAATTTATTTTTATTATAAGAGCATAATGAAATCAATAACTTATACAAAATATTTTCCACAATTAAATGCAGAACAATTAGCTGAAAATAGTACAAAAAAAGTAATTTGTGGAATGTCTGGTGGGGTTGATTCATCCGTATCTGCTTTTATTCTTCAGCAACAAGGCTACCAAGTTGAAGGGTTGTTTATGAAGAATTGGGAAGAAGATGATGATACTGATTATTGTACTGCTGCCGCTGATTTGGCCGATGCACAAGCAGTATGTGATAAATTAGGTATTAAATTACATAAAATTAATTTTGCCGCTGAATATTGGGACAATGTTTTTGAACATTTTTTGGCAGAATATAAAGCAGGAAGAACCCCGAACCCTGATATTCTATGTAATAAAGAGATCAAATTTAAAGCATTTTTAGAATATGCGATTGAGGATCTTGGAGCGGATTTTATTGCGACAGGACATTATGTTCGCCGTACAGCATTAAATGAACCAGCTAAATTATTACGAGGATTAGATCGTAATAAAGATCAAAGCTATTTCTTATATACATTAAGTGAACAGCAGGTGAGTCAAAGTTTATTTCCTGTTGGCGAAATTGAAAAACCAATTGTGCGTGCTATTGCCGAAGATATTGGTTTAGTAACGGCGAAGAAGAAAGACTCAACAGGGATTTGCTTTATTGGAGAGCGGAAATTTAAAGATTTTCTGGCTCGTTATTTACCAGCTCAAGCAGGTGATATTAAAACGATTGATGGGAAAGTTATTGGGCGTCACGATGGATTGATGTATCACACGTTAGGGCAACGTAAAGGGCTTGGTATCGGTGGAGTTAAAGGCGCTGATGAGAATGCGTGGTATGTAGTTGAGAAGGATTTGATCAACAATGTGCTAGTTGTCGCTCAAGGGCAGGATAATTCTGCATTACTTTCAATAGGAATGATGGTGAGCCAGCTAGATTGGGTTGATCGCCAATCACTCACTGAACCTTTACGCTGTACGGTTAAAACTCGTTACCGACAAGCGGATATTTCTTGTGAAATTCAACCGCTTGATGATAAAAATATTCGAGTAATATTTGATGAACCACAAATTGCTGTTACACCAGGGCAATCTGCAGTATTTTATCAAGGTGAAATATGTTTAGGCGGGGGAATTATTGAGCAACAGCTCAAATAATAAAAGCTGTGGATTTAAAAGGGAGCGAGCAATCGCTCCTTTTTTATTGTGGATAGTGGATTATTCAGGTGTAATCCAGCTTACAGACCAGCTACCTATTCCTTCTGGCACTAAAACATTAGTGAGATAAGGTAGAATTTTTTTCATCTGCTGTTCTAATTGCCAAGGCGGATTGATAACAATCATACCGCTTGCGGTCATTCCTCGCTGATCGGAATCAGGGCGGACAGCAAGTTCAATTTGTAAAATTTTACGAATGCCAGAGGCCTCTAATCCTTTTACAATACGTTTTGTATGTTGGCGTAATACAACAGGATACCAAATAGCATAAATTCCTGTTGCAAAACGTTTGTATCCTTCAATAATAGCTTTCACGACTAATTCATAATCTTCTTTTAATTCATAGGACGGATCAATTAACACTAAGCCACGCTTTTCTTTGGGCGGCAGGGCAGATTTAAGCTGTTGAAAGCCATTTTCTCGTTTAGTATGCACATTAGGAATAGTGGCAAACTCATTGCGGAGTAGAGGGAAATCATTCGGGTGAAGTTCTGTCAATAATGCTCGATCTTGTGGGCGAAGTTGTTGAACGGCAAGTAAAGGCGAACCCGTATAAAAACGTAATTTCCCTTTGTTGATTTTTTTTAGTTCAGCTAAATAAGGTTTAATTTCTTCAGGGATATCATCACGTTCCCATAAGCGGGCAATACCCTCAATATATTCGCCTGTTTTTTCGGCTTCGGCACTGAATAGGCTATAGCGCCCAACGCCTGAGTGAGTATCTAAATAAAAGAAGCCTTTTTCTTTCTGTTTTAGTGCGGTCAAAATTAGGGTGAGGACGATATGTTTTAAAACATCGGCGTGATTGCCTGCGTGAAAACTGTGGCGATAACTGAGCATTGTGGTTCTCTTTCTAGTAAAATAGCCTATTCTAACGTATTTACCCCATTTAAACTATGCACAATTTGAAGATCGAACAAGGTTGGTTAAACCAAAAACGAGTAATTTCCCCCCATTTTAGTGAACGCCCACAAAATGATGATATTTCGTTATTAGTTATTCATTATATTAGTTTGCCGCCAGACGAATTTGGCGGCGATTTTATCGATCGCTTTTTTCAAGGAAAGCTTGATCCGACATTACACCCTTATTTCGCCGAAATTAAAGAGCTAAAAGTTTCTGCACATTGTTTAATCAATCGTCAAGGAGAGATTACTCAATATGTTAATTTTAACCAAATGGCTTGGCACGCAGGCTTATCTTCTTTTGAAGGACGGGAGAAGTGTAATGAATTTTCAATCGGAATTGAATTGGAAGGGAGTAATAATCAGCCTTTTACCGAACAGCAATATCACACGTTAGCAAAGCTAACTTGCCTATTGATGAAGTGTTATCCTAATATTACGATAGAAAGAATTGTTGGGCATAGTGATATTGCCCCAGGGAGAAAAATTGACCCAGGGCAATATTTTGATTGGACATATTACCGATCATTATTGAAAGCAGAATAGTATCAAGCGGTAAGATTTGCCAATAATTTTGCAATAACACGGCTCACCGCAAAGAATCCGAATGTTGCTGTTACCATAGTAACTGCGCCAAATCCGTTGGCACAATTCATTGTGGCGGATATTTCACACCCCTCAGATGTTTTGGGAAAAATGAGTGGCTGGGTTGAAAAGACACAATCAATACCAAATTTCCGTTTCGGATTTTGGCTAAAGTGATATTCTTTACGTAATAAACTACGAACTTTAGAGGCAAGTGGATCTTGAATAGTCTTACTCAAATCAGCAATTTGGATTTGAGTGGGATCGGTTTGTCCACCCGCACCACCCGTTGTAATAATACGAATTTTATTACGTTTACAAAAAGCGATGAGAGCCGCCTTCACTCGTACACTGTCGATGGCATCAATTACATAGTCGTAGTTTTTCAGTAAATAATCGCTTAAATTCTCTGTGGTGAGAAAATCATCAATAATGGTTACTTCGCATTCGGGGTTAATTTGAGCAATTCGCTCTTTCATTACCTCTGTTTTTAGTTTACCGATCTGCCCTGATATTGCGTGGATCTGGCGGTTAATATTGGTTACACAAATATCGTCCATATCAATAAGAGTTAGCTTTCCAATTCCAGAACGAGCGAGTGCTTCTACCGCCCACGAGCCAACGCCCCCAATCCCAATAACACAAATATGAGTTTGGCGTAAAATGGCTAGCCCTTCGGGGGTATAGAGTCGTCCAATTCCCCCGAAACGTTGTTCATAATTATCTAATCTGGTCATTTTTTCCTTAGTAATACATAAATGTTTAGCTCGTTGTGCCGTTTTGGATACGCTCTAACATTTCCCAACGCTCAAAGGCTTGTTCTAACGCAAGTTCAGCATCGGCTAATTTTTGTAGCTGAATTTGAGTATAACTTGGTTCTTTGCTGAAAAAATCAGCACTATTCATTTCTGCTTGCAGATTTGCAATTTCGACTTCAAGTTGTTCCATTTTTTCAGGGAGAGTATCGAGTTCTCGTTGTTCTTTATAAGAGAGTTTAACTTTTTTTGCAGGCTCTATTTTATTTTTTGTGCTGTCTGCAAGCGGTGATTTACTCTCATTTTTTTGCAATAAAGCAGATTTCTGTTCTTGCGTTGCATAGTAGTTCGCTTGCTGTTGTTTTGCATCGTGATAGCCTCCGATATATTTATTGACAATACCTTGACCTTCAAAAATAAAGCATTCGGTAACGGTGTTATCAATGAATTGTCGGTCGTGGCTCACAATAAGTAATGTGCCTTGATAATTCGTTAGCATTTCCTCCAATAATTCAAGAGTTTCTACATCTAAATCATTGGTAGGTTCATCTAAAATGAGTAAATTATTGGGCTTAAGTAATAATTTGGCGAGTAATAAACGGTTACGCTCCCCACCCGATAAGGCTTTGACTGGGGTCATCGCTCGTTTCGGTAGGAAAAGAAAATCTTGTAAATAGCCGAGAACGTGGCGTTTTACTCCATTCACTTCTACATCTTGTTTTCCTTCAGCAACGTTATCCATTACCGTTTTTTCTGGGTCTAATTCTGCTCGATATTGATCGAAATAAGCAACTTCTAGTTTCGTACCACAACGCACTGTACCAGATGTTGGTTGAATTTCACCCAGTAATAGTTTGATTAACGTTGTTTTACCAATTCCGTTCGCACCGATAAAGGCAATTTTATCACCTCGTAAAATGGTGGTACTGAAATTTTTAAGTAATACTTTGCCATCTATTTCATAGCTTGCATTTTCGACTTCAAATACGATTTTTCCAGAACGAGCGGTCTGATCAAGCTGAATTTTTGCATTACCTAGTACATCACGGCGATTACGGCGTTCTTCTCGCAATGCTTTTAATGCACGTACACGTCCTTCATTGCGAGTTCGGCGAGCTTTGATACCTTGGCGTATCCAAACTTCTTCTTGAGCTAATTTTTTATCAAAAAGATCATTTTGGAGAGCCTCAACACGGAGATCTTCGGCTTTGGTTTCAAGATAGAGATCATAGTTACTCGGATAAGAAACTAATTTGCCACGATCTAAATCCACAATACGAGTTGCCATTTTTCGGATAAATGCACGGTCGTGAGAAATAAAAATAATACTGCCTTTAAATTCTAATAATAGATTTTCGAGCCATGCAATGGCATCAACATCTAGATGGTTAGTCGGTTCGTCAAGTAATAAAACATCGGGGTTGGCAACTAATGCTCTAGCGAGTGCTGCTCTGCGAACCCAACCACCAGAAAGTTCACATAAACGTTTATCTGGGTCAAGTTCAAGTAGTTTTAGGGTATCTTGAATTCGATTTTCAAATTGCCAGCCATTAGAATGTTCTAATTGGTTTTGAACTTCGGTGAGCTGCGACATCAATGTATCGTTATATTCCGTGAGCATTTGTTGTGAAATATGATGGTATTGTTTTAATAAATTACTTAAATGGGCAATACCTTCTGAAACATAATCAAACACGCTTTCTTCAACGTGGCGGGGAGGATCTTGCTCTAAACGGGCAACGACAATATCTTTTTCAAAAATAAGTTTACCATCATCAAGTTGAATTTCGCCAGCCAGAATTTTCATTAAAGTAGATTTGCCTGCACCGTTACGTCCTACTAAACAGACCCGTTCGCCTTGTTCAATATGCAGTTCAGTATGATCTAGTAGTGGATGATCGCCAAAGCCTAAAAAAGCATTGGAAAGATTGATTAAAGCCATAATATGTTATCCTAATAAAAATTTGACAAATTCTAACAGCTTTCAACTTATTTGTAATTGATGAAAATTTTACAAATAGTGAGTAGCGTACTAACATAGGCTTTCTTTAACTGAAACTGATATATTATGAAATTAAAACGCCAATTTGAAACGATTGCGATTGTTGGAAAACCTCGGCACGAGATTGCACTAGAAACCCATCTAGCTGTTTATAATTGGCTAAAAGATCGCCATTATAATTTATTGATTGAAGTGAATATTGCTCAGCAATTAAATTTGCCGAATGGCAAAACAATTAGCGAAATTGGTGAATTAGCAGATTTAGTTATTGTTATCGGTGGTGATGGCAATATGTTAGGTATTGCTCGTCAGTTAGCCCAATATCAAGTGCCATTAATTGGTATCAATCGTGGTAATTTAGGCTTTCTAACGGATATTGCTCCCCAAACAGCATTTGAACAGCTTTATAGCTGTTTAGAGTTGGGAGAATTTATTATCGAGGAACGCTTTTTATTAGAAGCAAAAATTGAGCGAAATGGTAAAATTATTGAGTCAAATAATGCCTTAAATGAAGTGGTAATTCACTCTAGCCAAATTGCTCGCACGATTGAATTTGAAGTGTGTATTGATGGTAAATTTGCCTTTTCTCAGCGTTCAGATGGTTTGATTATTGCAACGCCAACAGGTTCTACGGCATATTCTCTTTCAGCTGGCGGTCCTATTTTAACGCCTAATCTGAATGCGATTGCGTTAGTACCAATGAATCCCCACAGTTTATCTTCTCGTCCGTTGGTAGTTGATGGCGATAGCCTGATTTCGTTACGTTTTGCTCAACATAATCAGCCCGATTTAGTCGTGGGTTATGATAGCCAACGGTTATTGCCATTTAGTGCTGAAGAGCGAGTGCTTGTGCAGAAAAGTGCAGATACACTGAAATTGTTACACCTTAAAGATTATAATTATTTCAATGTGTTAGGTACAAAATTAGGGTGGCTAAGTAAATTATTTTAAGCGATAAAATGCAAAATTATTTTGCTATCCCACCGCTTGTTGTGTTTATTTCGCTTTTATGGTTAAGATGATTTTCGGTAAATATTCACATTGTATTCGTGATCACCAATTTTTTCGCCGTTTTTTAGTGTATCGATGTAGGTAAATCCACAGCGTTGGGCAACTTTATTACTGCGTTCGTTATGGACGGCACAACGTAAAATATACTCGGAGAAAGCGTGGTAAGTCGTTTTGGTTATTGCATTGACACTTTGAGTGATGATCCCTCTCCCTTGCATTTCTGGAGAAATCCAGTAGCCAATCTCTGCTCGGCGGTGTTGCCAGTCAATTGGTTTATTAAAACTGATTGTGCCAACAGCGTGAAATATTTTGCTGTTTTCATCTTGTACGCAAATTGCCCAAACAAATGATTCGCCTTGTTTTGCTTCTTGTTCACAAAGTTGGATAAATTGTAGGGAATCATTGAGTACTTTGGTAAAACGTGGCCATTGTGCATAGTTGGAAAGATAATCACGGTGGCGATCAATTTGTGTAAAAATATCTTCGCTATGGCGTGGAGCTATTTTTTCTAACCGAATGTGTGGAGTAATATTGATTATTTCAGAAAATTCAACCATTTTTTCTCTCCCTTTCTATCAAATTTGTCTGTCTACAGTTTATGGTTAGATGAATTTACGTTGGAATTTTAGGCAAGACAAGTCACAAGCTGTTTTTTTACAAAAAAATTTGTAAATTTTTCGGCTTTACTCTTGAAATTATCAATCTAATCACAAAATAAATTGCTGTCCCCTAATGTCGGGGGAAATAAAGTATCTCAAATCAAATTTAGGAGCTATATCAATGAATATTCGTCCATTACACGACAAAGTTATTTTAAAACGTGAAGAAGTTGAAACAACTTCTGCAGGCGGTATTGTTTTAACCGGTTCTGCAGCTCAGAAATCTACTCGTGGTAAAGTATTAGCCGTAGGACACGGTCGTATTTTAGATAATGGCACTGTTCACCCAATGCACGTTAAAGTCGGTGATGTGGTTATTTTTAATGAATTTGGTGCAAAAAGCGAAAAAATTGATGGTGAAGAAGTGTTAATTCTCTCAGAAGACAATATTTTAGCCATTGTCGAGTAAATTATCATCAAATAAGATTAATATCATAAGTGCTCGCATAGTATAGCGAAAGAAAATAGAAATAATTTAAGGAAACATAAAATGGCAGCAAAAGATGTAAAATTTGGTAATGACGCACGTGTTAAAATGTTAAATGGCGTGAATGTACTTGCCGATGCAGTGAAAGTAACCCTTGGCCCTAAAGGTCGTAATGTAGTATTAGATAAAGCCTTTGGTGCACCGACAATTACGAAAGATGGTGTGTCTGTTGCCCGTGAAATCGAATTAGAAGATAAATTCGAAAATATGGGTGCACAAATGGTGAAAGAAGTTGCATCAAAAGCTAATGATGCAGCAGGTGATGGTACAACAACAGCAACTGTGCTTGCTCAATCTATCGTTAATGAAGGTTTAAAAGCCGTTGCAGCAGGTATGAATCCAATGGATTTAAAACGTGGAATTGATAAAGCCGTTGTTGCTGTTGTCGCAGAGTTAAAAGCATTATCAAAGCCGTGTGAAACTTCAAAAGAAATTGAGCAAGTTGGTACAATTTCTGCAAATTCAGATACGGTTGTTGGTAAATTGATTGCAGATGCAATGGAAAAAGTGGGTAAAGAAGGTGTTATTACTGTTGAAGATGGTACAGGTTTAGAAGATGCCCTTGATGTGGTTGAAGGTATGCAATTTGACCGTGGTTACTTATCGCCTTATTTTATCAATAAACCAGAAGCTGGCACGGTTGAATTAGATAATCCGTATATTTTATTAGTGGATAAAAAAATCTCAAATATTCGTGAAATTTTACCTGTTTTAGAAGCAGTTGCAAAAGCAGGAAAACCGCTACTTATTATTGCGGAAGATATTGAAGGTGAGGCATTAGCTACCTTAGTTGTAAATACAATGCGTGGTATCGTAAAAGTAGCTGCAGTAAAAGCACCAGGCTTTGGTGATCGCCGTAAAGCGATGTTACAAGATATTGCAATTTTAACTGCGGGTACTGTTATTTCAGAAGAAATTGGTATGGAGCTTGAAAAAGCAACTTTAGAAGAGCTAGGTCAAGCAAAACGTGTAGTGATTTCAAAAGATAACACAACCATTATTGATGGTATTGGTGAAGAAACACAAATTAATGGTCGTATTTCACAAATTCGTCAGCAAATTGAAGAATCAACATCTGATTACGATAAAGAGAAGTTGCAAGAACGTTTAGCAAAATTATCTGGCGGTGTTGCTGTTATTAAAGTAGGTGCAGCAACTGAAGTTGAGATGAAAGAGAAAAAAGATCGTGTTGATGATGCACTTCACGCAACCCGTGCAGCAGTAGAAGAAGGTGTTGTTGCTGGTGGTGGTGTTGCATTAGTGCGTGCAGCAAGTAAAGTGGCTGCCTCACTAAAAGGGGATAATGAAGAGCAAAACGTAGGTATTCGTTTAGCATTAAGAGCAATGGAAGCACCATTACGTCAAATCGTTGCGAACGCAGGTGAAGAAGCATCAGTTGTAGCTCGTAATGTTAAAGACGGAAGCGGTAACTATGGTTACAATGCATCAACTGAGCAGTATGGCGATATGCTTGAAATGGGTATTTTAGATCCAACTAAAGTTACACGTTCTGCATTACAATTTGCCGCATCTATTGCAGGCTTGATGATTACCACAGAATGTATGATTACTGATTTACCAAAAGATGAAAAAGCTGACCTAGGCGCTGGAATGGGCGGCATGGGTGGAATGGGCGGAATGATGTAATCGTCCCACATCATTTAATAAAAGGCTCTGTTTTGCAGAGCCTTTTTTAATGGGATAGATATACGAAGAACAAGCGGTTTATTTACTGATTTTTTTGCATTTCTATCAAAATAAAAGCCATTACTGACAAAAAGTAATGGCTTTTTAGTTTAAGAAATAAATTTAATTATTGTGCACGAATAACAACACGGCGGTTTGGTTTTAAACACTCTTTAAGTTTTGCTGAATTTACATTGTTACACGCTTTAACTTGGTTTGCTTTACCACGACCAGTTGCTTTAATGTTTGCTTTCACCCCTTCAGATTGTAAGTAGGCTTTCGCTGTGTTAGCACGAGCTTTTGAAAGTTTTAAGTTATAAGCAGCTGAACCTAAACGGTCAGTGTAGCCTACAATACTAACCTGTTTAGCACCAGATGTTTTAATTTCTTTTGCAATGTGATTTAATGTTGTTTTACCTTTGGCACTTAGATTTGATTTATCAAAATCGAATAAGAAATCACCGCTTAATACATATTCTTTTGCTTTTGCAGCGTGCGGTTTAGCCATTGGTGCTGCTGGCGCTTGTGGTTGAATCATCGGTGCTTGTGCCGCATAGTTAGGGCTAGACGCAGAGAAACAACCAGCTAATAATGCTGTAGCAGAGATTGCCGTAGTAAATTTAATAATGTTTTTAATCATTTCAGGTTCCTTATAAAATCCAAAAAAGCTACTTATTATTGAGTAACAGAGCAAATATTAAATTTTTATGCTCTAAAAGACAATAAAAAAGCGTATATTCTCATCAATTCTTTCTAAATTTCAGTAATAGTTTTTTTATTTTTTACAAAAAATCCTCCCATTTCACCGCTTGTAAGCTATAATGCGATGATTTTACTGTATAAAAGAACAGAAGGCAGAGCGATGGATTTTTCTTTATTACTTGATGGGCTAAATGATAAACAGCGTGAAGCTGTTGCTGCACCACTTGGCAATTATTTAGTGCTTGCTGGAGCTGGCAGTGGTAAAACTCGTGTGTTAACTCACCGTATTGCGTGGCTTGTGGGGGTAGAAAATGTTCCAGAGTCTAATATTTTAGCGGTAACCTTTACTAACAAAGCTGCAAGCGAAATGCGTCATCGTATTGAATATACTTTATCGCAATCAGGATCGAATCGTTTATTTGGAATGTGGGTTGGTACTTTTCATAGTATTGCGAATCGCTTGTTGCGTTCTCATTATCTTGATGCAAAATTGCCTCAAGATTTTCAAATTATGGATAGCGAAGATCAACAACGTTTGATTAGACGTTTATTGAAGTTACATAATATTGATGAAAAATATTTTCCCGCTAAACAAGTGGCGTGGTTTATCAATGCCCAGAAAGATCAGGGGCTACGAGCAGATAAACTTTCTCAATTTGATGACGAGAATGGCAAAAAATTAGCTCAAATTTATCAAATCTATCAAGATGCCTGTGATCGAGCAGGTTTAGTTGATTTTGCGGAATTATTAATCCGCACTTATGAACTTTTAAAAAATAACCCATTAATTCTGCAACGTTATCAACAACGTTTTAATCAAATTTTAATTGATGAATTTCAAGACACAAATAATATTCAGTATCACCTTATTCACTTACTTGCAGGGGCGAACGGTAATGTAATGATTGTGGGTGATGATGATCAATCTATTTACGGTTGGCGTGGTGCTCAAGTTGAAAATATTCAACGTTTTTTAGATGATTATCCTAAAGCACAAACTATTCGCCTTGAGCAAAATTATCGCTCGACAGGACATATTCTAAACTCAGCCAATGCACTTATTGCCAATAATAATGATCGACTAGGTAAAAATTTATGGACGGATAATGGTGATGGTGAGCCAGTTGATGTTTATTGTGCATTTAATGAATTAGATGAGGCTCGTTTTGTTGCCGCACAAATTAAGCAATGGAAAGAAGATGAAGGCGATTTAGGCGAATGTGCGGTACTTTATCGTAGTAATAGTCAATCACGGGTGATTGAAGAGGCACTTATTCAAGCTAATATTCCTTATCGTATTTATGGTGGTATGCGGTTTTTTGAACGCCAAGAAATTAAAGATGCCCTAGCTTATTTACGCTTAATTGCCAACCGTCAAGACGATGCTGCTTTTGAGCGGGTTGTAAATACTCCAACTCGTAGCATTGGTGAACGTACTTTAGATATTTTGCGTCAGCTCACACGTTCTCGTCAAATTACGCTTTGGCAGGCTATTCAGGTGGCAGTAAATGAAGAGCAACTATCGGGGCGTGCAGCCAATGCGTTATTGCGTTTTGTTGAGCTTATCAATGCACTTGATCAAGAAACAGAGCAAATGCCGTTATTTGAGCAGGCAGATTTTGTGATAAAAAAATCGGGTCTATATGAAATGTATAAACAAGAAAAAGGCGAGAAAGGCGAGGTGCGTATTGAAAACTTAGAAGAGTTAGTTACGGCTGCTCGCCAGTTTACTAATCCTGATGAGGCAGAAGAAATGAGCGATTTGACCGCTTTCCTAACCCATGCTTCGCTTGAGGCGGGCGAAGCACAAGCCTCACCTCATCAAGATTATGTTGAACTGATGACGCTTCATTCGGCAAAGGGGCTGGAATTTCCCCGTGTATTTATGGTTGGCATTGAAGAAGGAATTTTTCCAAGTGGTAAGAGTTTTGATGAGGGACGTTTACAGGAAGAACGTCGTTTAGCGTATGTTGGGATTACCCGTGCGAAACGTAAATTGACCATTAGCTATGCAGAAAGTCGGCGTTTATACGGTAAGGAAGAGCGCCATATTCCTTCCCGTTTTATTGCTGAATTACCTGAAAATCATATCCGTGAAGTACGTTTGCGTGGCAACATCAATTTGCCCGCAAGCTTTATTAGCAAAAATTCTTTAAAAAAGACCGCTTGTTTAGAGAATGATGATGGCTGGAAAATGGGACAAAAGGTTAAACACCCAAAATTTGGGCAAGGGACAATTATTAATGTTGAGGGAAGTGGGGAGCAGACACGTTTACAAATTGCTTTCGTTCAGCAAGGTATTAAATGGCTAATTGCAAAAGTGGCAAAATTGGAGCAGCTATAATGCAAATGAGTATTTATGATAATCCTGTCTTTTTTGAACGTTATTTAAAATTAAGAGAAAATCCTCATAGTGTAAATGAATTGATTGAGAAGCCAACAATGTTCGCCCTATTACCTGATTTAAAAGGGAAGTCAGTGCTTGATCTTGGCTGTGGAGTGGGTGATCATTTGCAACAATATTTAGCATTAGGGGCCAGAAAAGTGGTTGGATTGGATCTCTCAAAGGCAATGTTGTCGCAAGCGGAACAGAATTTTGCAAAAAATAGCAGGGATCTTACCGCTTACCGCTTTTATAATTTACCAATGGCAGACTTAGATCAAGTTGAAGAACAGAATTTTGATCTTATTACTAGCTCTTTTGCTTTTCATTATGTGGAAAATTTTCCTGATTTATTGCAGAAAATTCGGAAAAAATTAAAGCCACAGGGAACATTGATTTTTTCTCAAGAACACCCGATTGTCACTTGCTATCGTGGTGGAGAACGCTGGGAAAAAAATGCTGAAAAGGAACAACAGGCATATCGTTTAAATTATTATCGAGAAGAAGGGAAACGTGAACGAAATTGGTTTCAGCAGTCTTTCACGACTTATCACCGTACATTATCCACAATTTTAAATCAGCTTATGCAGTCAGGTTTTATATTAGATCGAATTGAAGAGCCAATGCTTACTGAACAAACGCAATGGCATAGTGAATTTAAAGATCTATGCCATCGACCGCCGCTATTAGTTATAAGATCACATTTATAGGATAGTTTTCTGCAAAAATACGGGATTTTATATCCACATAATCTGTGGATAACTTTGTGGATTATTAAGTTGAAAATCTTGTAATCCATTGTCCTATCTAGGATCTTCTTACTCTCTTTACAATTGGTTGCAAAATGGCATTTCTTTATAAATCAATTAGTTATGATTTGGCTAGAGATTGTCAGCAAAAAAATTAAATTTTTTTATGTGTTTCCTACTTGACAATCTCAGGCTGTGTAAAACTTTGATAAGTTTCTTATTTTTTAACCTTTATTATTGGTAATTGGCGGAAGTTCAGTCATTGCCCAACGAGGCTTAACACTTACTGAAAGATCCGTTTGCTCACCATTTTTAAGGCGTAAAAAACCTGCGTAAGCAATCATTGCCCCATTATCAGTACAAAATTGAGGGCGTGGATAGAAAACTTGTCCGCCTACTTGCTCCATTAAATGAGAAAGATCTTGGCGTAATTGAGTATTCGCACTTACGCCACCTGCAATTACTAAACGTTTGTAGCCTGTTTGTTGTAAGGCTCGTTTACATTTAATGATCAAGGTATCAATAACTGCTTGTTGGAAAGCGTGAGCAATATCACAACGAGTTTGTTCATCTAATTGACCTTGTTCATTGAGGTTGGTATTAATGGTATTGGCGGCAAAAGTTTTTAGCCCTGAGAAGCTGAAATCAAGCCCTGGGCGATCGGTCATTGGGCGTGGAAAATGAAAGCGCCCAGCAGTCCCTTTTTCGGCTAATTTAGCTAATGCAGCTCCGCCTGGGTAGTCTAAACCAAGTAATTTTGCTGTTTTATCAAAGGCTTCCCCTGCGGCATCATCAATAGACTCACCTAATAATTCATAATGTCCCACGTTTTCAACGCTGACTAATTGGGTATGCCCACCAGAAATAAGCAGGGCAACAAAAGGAAATTCAGGTGCTTTTTCTTCAAGCATTGGGGCAAGTAAATGCCCTTCCATATGATGTACGCCAAGAGCTGGTACATTCCACGCATAAGCAAGGGAACGAGCAATTGTTGAGCCAACGAGTAATGCTCCAACTAGCCCCGGGCCTGCGGTGTAGGCAATAGCATCAATATCACAAGCGGTGAGATTTGCTTCTTTTAATGCTGTTTGGATCAAGGGAAGAGTTTTGCGAATATGATCTCGTGAAGCGAGTTCTGGCACAACGCCACCGTAGTCAGCGTGTATATCTATTTGGCTATAAAGTTGGTTGGCGATTAGCCCCTCATTTTCATCATAAATTGCAACGCCTGTTTCATCACAAGACGTTTCAATACCTAAAACTCTCATCTTTTTCTCTTTCTTTGAATAATTAAAATGGGAAAGGGGCGAAGTCGCCCCTTTAAATAATGCAAAAAATATTATTATCCTATCGATTGTTAAAATTGAGCGGGATACTCTGGTTTTACGATTTCAGGGAAAGTTTTATCTTTCGATTTTTCGATCATATCATCGACTTTTTTTGCTGAGTCATCAATATTGATTGCTTCGAAAGATTTCTTAAGTAATGGTAATGCTTTATAGGCAGCTTCTGAATCTGGATAGATGCGTAGCATTTCCTCAATACGATTGATGACCGCAACGTAGGCATCACGTTTCATATAAAATTTTGCAATATCTAATTCGTGGTTGGCAAGGCGATTTTTCATATACACCATCCAATTTTGAGCATCTTGTACATATTGGCTTTGCGGATAGTGCTGTATCAGTGTTTGGAAGTTGCCATAAGCGTTACGCACATTATCCACGGCTCTGCCTGCTGGATTGATACGGAACTTATTTTGAATCCAGTTATCTGCTAAACGAGCGTTACTTAATCCTGCTAAATAGAATACATAATCCATTGATGAACTACTTGGATAGCTACGAGCAAAGCGTTCTGCTGCATCTAATGCTTTGTAATATTCACCGAGTTTATATTGGGCATAAATGACGCTGAGTTGAACTTGTTCGCCGTAAGCGGTTTGTTTAGTACGGACATCTACCGCTTCTAAATAGCGAATAGCATTGTTGTAATCGCCATCTTGTAAGTAATTTTGCCCTTTACTATAAAGCTCTTGGGCGGGAATGCCTTCAAATTCATTTTTATTTGAGTTAGAGCAGGCGGTAATCGCTAAACTTGTTAATAAAATAGAGGCTAATAAGCTCAATTTACGCATAATGTTTTACCTATAAAAAGTGTCTGCGATGAAAAGTTAATGTACAATACAGTTCGACTTAGTATTATTCATAAAGTTCATCGGAATAATCGCCCTATTTTATAGGACATTGCCCGATAAGAAAACAACTAAAAATAAAGTGTGGAATTAAAATTCGAATGACTCAACAAATTACATTAGAAACAGAAGTGACTTCTGATTTATTAGGCGCAAGGCTTGACCAAGCGTTAGCACAACTTTTTCCAGATTATTCACGTTCACGGATTAAAATATGGATAGAAAATGATCAAGTTAAGGTGAACGGCGTTATTGTCAATAAAGCACGAGAAAAGGTGTTTGGCGGTGAATCAATTGAAATTCAAGTAGAACTTGAAGATGAAGTTCGTTTTGAACCAGAAAATATCCCATTAGATATTGTGTATGAAGACGATGATATTTTAGTTATCAATAAGCCAAAAGGCTTAGTTGTTCACCCAGGGGCGGGAAATCCGAGTGGGACATTGCTGAATGCGTTACTTTATCATTATCCGCAAATTGCAGAAGTACCTAGGGCTGGTATTGTTCATCGTTTAGATAAAGACACAACGGGCTTAATGGTTGTTGCTAAAACCATTCCTGCTCAAACTCATTTAGTCAATGCATTACAAAAACGTGAAATTACCCGTGAATATGAAGCAGTTGCAAGCGGTATTATGACGCAAGGGGGTAAGGTTGATGAACCAATGGCTCGTCATTCTATTAAGCGTACAGCAATGGCCGTTCACCCAATGGGAAAACCAGCAGTAACCCATTATCGAATTATGGAGCGTTTTCGTAATTATACTCGTTTACGTTTACGCTTAGAAACAGGAAGAACTCACCAAATCCGTGTGCATATGGCTCATATTGCTCACCCTTTATTAGGTGATCAACTTTACGGCGGTCGTCCACGGCCACCGAAAGGGGCAAGTGCTGAATTTCTAGCGGTATTAAGAGGCTTTAAACGTCAGGCTTTACACGCAGCAATGCTACGATTAAATCACCCTATTACAGGAGAATTGATGGAATGGCACGCACCTTTACCAGATGATTTTGTGGAGCTCATCAAAGCATTGAAAGAAGATTATCAATTACATAAAGATCAATTAGATTATTAAATTAAATAAGATAAATAGACAAGCGGTCAGATTGGCGAAAAGTTTGCAGAATGCAAAAAACTCTTTGAATTGACCGCTTGTTTTTTTATTTACTATAAGCAAAAGATTAAATTTAATCTCTTGCTAATGCATTGATCGGGTTAAGCTTTGCCGCATTTCTAGCTGGCATATAACCGAAAATAATACCGATAAGAGTTGAGCAAATAACGGCTGAAATAATTGAAAAGCTAGAAAAAATCATCGTAAAATTATTGCCTAGACTGTTAAATAATAGCCCAATAGCTAAAGCAAATAAAATTCCTGTAATACCGCCGATTAAACAGATTAAAATTGCTTCAATAAGAAATTGTTGCAGAATATTAGATTGACGAGCACCGATTGCCATTCTAATTCCTATTTCTTTGGTTCGTTCGGTTACTGAAACCAACATTATATTCATTACACCAATTCCTCCTACAACTAAAGAAATAAGTGCAATAGATGAAATCAGTAATTTCATTGTGTTAGTAGTACTTTCAATCGTCTGTTTTATAGTATCAGTATTCATCATAAAGAAATCTTTTTTACCGTGGCGAAGGGTAAGTAGTTGTGTTAGATCCTTTTCTGCTATTTGAGTGTTAATTTCATCTTTGATTTTTACTGTAATTGAATCAATTTTATTATTGCCAGAAATTTTATTCATTGCCGTTGTGTAAGGAATCCAGATATTGAGGCTGGTATTTGTATTCATACCATTATTGCTTGCAATTCCAATGATTTTTAATGGCTTTTTATTGATCATAATAATTTTACCAAGCGGTGAGATGTCGGTAAAAATTTGCTTTTGTGTATTGAAGTCGATTACTGCAACTTGTTCATTATGTTTTACATCATTGGCGGTAAATAGCGAGCCTTGCTGTAGTTTAATACCTTTTACATCAAAAAATTGATCGCTTACGCCTTTTACTTGGGCTGTATATTCTTTACTGCCGTAGGTCAGCGTACCGTTTACGGCACTATTTGGTGTAGTACTTTCAATATAGCTCTGTTGAGTAAGTGCTTGTGCATCATTCAGCGTTAGATTTTGCATTTTTGCCGCACGCCGATCGCCAAAGCCTGTACCATTATAGATATCTATGGTATTTGTGCCGAGTGAACTGATATTCGATAAAATTTGTTGTTGTGAGCCGTTACCGAGAGCGATAACGGAAATGACAGAAGTAATCCCAATAATGATACCAAGCATTGTTAAAAGCGAGCGGAGTTTATGGGAAATAATCGCTTTCACAGACATTTTGAAGGATTCAATGAGCTGATCTTTATAGAACTGGAAGTATTTTTTGGGTTCAGATAAATGAGAGAGTTTATTATTCACGGTCTCTGACTTTTTATGATCAGCAATAATTTGCCCATCTTTGATTTCAATGATGCGATTAGCAAATTCGGCGACTTGTTTATCGTGGGTAACTAAAATAATAGTATGTCCTTCACGATGTAGTTCTTGTAAAATTGCCATTACTGTTTCGCCACTTTTTGAATCTAACGCCCCTGTGGGTTCATCTGCTAAAATAATTTCCCCGCCGTTCATCAAGGCTCGGGCAATACTCACACGTTGTTGCTGTCCTCCAGAGAGTTGGTTTGGTTTATTAGATAAGCGGTCGCCTAGTCCTAATTTTTCTAATAGGTGTTTGGCGCGAGTTAAGCGATGTTTTTGTTCAATACCTGCATAAATTGCAGGTAGAGCAACATTTTCTAAGGCTGTTAAGGTCGAAAGTAAGTTATAGCGTTGGAAAATAAAACCAAAAACTTTTTGACGGAGATCGGATAAGGCATTGCTATCTAATTGACTGACTTCAGTATCTGCAATTTTATATGAGCCAGTGCTTGCGGTATCTAAACAGCCAATAATATTCATTAGGGTTGATTTGCCAGAGCCGGAGGCCCCGATAATCGCAATAAATTCTCCTTTTTTGATATCAAGATTGATATCTTTGAGAATTTGAGTATGGTTTTCACCTTGGTTAAAAAATTTATTCAACGCACGAATTTTTATAATATTCATAATTTCTGACCGCTTGCGATTAAAACATTCTGACACGGCGAGGAGAATTACCTATTTTTTCGCCCTCAATTATTTGAGATGAAACGACTTTTTCACCTTCCGCTAGCCCTGAAAGAATTTGTGAACGAGCCTCATCATTTTGCCCAATTTGTATCTGACGTTTTTCAATTGCTCCATTTTTAAGTACATTGACGAAAGTTTGGGAGCCTTCTCGTTTAATGGTTGCCGTTCGAATGAGTAACGTATTTTTAATGTTAGCAACTGAAATTTGTGCTTGAGCAGTCATTCCAATACGAAGCTGATTGGTTGGGTTATCCACAATACTATTAGCGTAGAAGTAGACTGCATTAGTTGTTGCAACAGATTCTTTATATTCATTATCGCTTAGGGTAGTAAGAGCAGGATCAACAGAATTAATTTGGCTATGAAATTTATGATCAGGGTCAGATAATGTTGAAAATTCTACCTTCATTCCCGGATGGATTTTAGTAATATCACCTTCAGATATTTCTAAGCGAATTAATAATTTAGAAAGATCGGCAACTTGAATAATGGTTGGGGTAATTTGATTAGCGTTTACAGTTTGTCCTTCTGACACAGGGATAGAAATCACTGTACCATCAATTGGTGAGTGAATTTTAGTATAACCTAAATTAGTTTTAGCAATCTTCACTTCAATTTCTGCTTGTTTAATTGAAGCGGTAATTTCTTTAATGGCGGCTTCTGCATTTGCTAAGCTGTTTTTTGCATTGTCTAGTTCATTTAAACTGGTTGATTTTTGGCTATATAATTTTTGTATGCGGAGGAAATTAGATTTTGCGACATCATAACTTACATTTTTTGCATTGAGCTGTGCTTGGTAAGAACTAAGTCTTGCTTGAGCCGTTTCTAAAGCATTACGTTGATTTTGTGAATCAATCTCGGCAATTAAATCACCTGCTTTGACTTGTTGTCCAAGGCTTACCCAAATTTTTTCAATTCTTCCTGAGGCTTGAGCCCCAACTTCAACTCGTTTTAATGCACGGATTGTGCCGGTGGCTACGACATTTTTTTGTAGATTACCACGTTCTACTATTTCGGTTAAATAGGTAATATTTTCTGATTTATTCTGTTGATAGAAATAAATTCCACCAATAATAAAAGACAGAAACAAAAATAAAATAATGTATTTTTTCATCAAGGATAGCCCATTATGTATAAGATATTTTAAAATTAAGAAAAGATTAAGCAGAAAAAGAAAAGGGCAATGATTGGGAATTCTAATAACCCAATTTGTTTAATGGTTAATTTTCTTGTTGGAATTATTGTTGCACGTAAGCTCGCAAAGAAATAGGCGAGAGCGATTAGTAATGCCCCTTGTGTAAGATATAAGAAAAATATTCCCCAGTGAAACGCAATACTTACAGTTAAATAGCGTGGATTTTTACGCTCTCGTGCCACACTTTTAATATACAGGGTAGTAGCAATAAAAAATAGGCTGGGGTGGAATAAAATAGCGAAGTTATACTGCTCGGTTGCGAGATAAAAACTTGCCATTCCGATAATACCAAAGCTGATAATAGCAGAAATTGTATTGAGTAAATTCCGTTCATCTCGCTTTTTAGCATAATAAATCTGTATCCCAACAAGCGGTAAGATCCAGATAAAAAATTGCAAAATAGCAGGTTGCATAATAAGTAAAGGAAAGATAGTTAGTCCTGCAAATATTGCGTAGATAATCGCCCATTTCTGATATTTTTCTTTCTTTTTTTTATAAAAAAGGGAGAAAAATGGATAAGAAAAAAGATAGAGAAATAGCCACGATAACCCTAGCCAATAGTGTGCATTGACCCAATGGCTGGCACTTATTCCATAAAAATAGGGAATAAATGCCATTACAAATGCACCATGTTGGTTAGAAATTATTGGTTTTTCATTTAATGCCATAGTGTTATTCGTGAAATATATGTTGAAATTACTGTTTAGTGAACTTTTTAAATATCAATACTGTGATGATTGATCTTTAGCTGATGAAGTATCAATTTCTACTTCAACAGACATTCCAGCTAGAATTTTATCCAGATCTGCTTGATCAGGGGTAAATTCAATTTTAACAGGAATTCGTTGAGCAATTTTCACAAAATTACCTGTGCCACTATCCGCCCTGATAATGCTGAATTCAGAGGCCGTCGCAGGAGAAATTTCGACAACTTTACCGTTAAATTGTTGGTGGTTTAAAGCATCAACACTTAATTTTACGGCTTGCCCAATGTTTACATTTGCCATATCCGTTTCTTTGATATTGGCAATGACCCAGCGTTTAGGTGGAACAATAAACATTAGCTGGCTACCTACGCTAACGAATTGCCCTTTTTTAACTGAAATTTCGCTCAGTGTTCCTGCAACGGGTGCTTTGACTAGGGTATTTTCTAAATCTTGTTGAGCTAAATTCAACATTGCTTCTGCACTTTCTACTCCGGCAGTTAATTTTTCATTATTATCATTGACGTTTAAGCGGTTTTGCTCAGCAATAGTATATTGCTGGCGGGCTTGTTGTAATGCTGTTTCTGCTTGAGTTAATGCTGCTACTGCTTGATCTTGTTCTCGTTTAGAGGCTGAATTTGTTTTAATTAATTGATTGATACGGTTGAATTCAAGTTGTGCTCGATGTAATTGTGCTTTGGCATTTTCAATAGCTGATTTACTAATTTGAATATTGGCGTCAGCAGATAAACGGCTTTGAGCTATTTGTTTTAGTGCAGCTGATTGTCCTAATAGGTTCGCTTTTGCTTGAGCAACTTTTGCTTGATAAGGAGCTTCATCAATTTGAATTAGAGCTTGATTTTCCCCTATTTGATTAAAGTCTTGGACAAACACTTCTTTTACATAACCACTTACTTTGGCACTAATTAGTGTAGTTTGCCCACGTACATAGGCGTTATTACTGTAAACGGTATTAGTATTAAAGGGAGGTAAATGCCAAGCGTAAAGAGTGGCAATAACACCGCCAATAATAGCACTGATAAAAACTAAACGTCCAAAGGTGCTATGTTTCTTAGGTGACCATCTAGTTGGTTTATTCGGTTGTTCTGCTGGCTGATTTTGTTCCATTTTATTGATTCCAGTTAGATATTATTTAGGCATAGATTGCATTAAAACGGCAAGTTCTTTGCCAATGATATTGATTTTATGATAACGATAATATATTCGAGAAATGATACTATAAATGAACGCGATACTTGCTCCGACACCAATGATAATGAAAAGATCATTGTATGCTAGCACTTGAGCTTCTAAACTTGTTTGACGAATGAGCAACGTTGTTGCTTGACTTTGTAAGATAATTGGATCGGTCGTTAAAGGGGAAAATATAGCGGATAGTTGTTTTAACCCAAGGGTAACTTGGGGATTTGTTAGGCTGAGATAGCTTGTCATATCGGCTAAATGTTCTTTGGTACGGTAAGTTATAAATTGACTAAAAAGAGCTGCGCCCCCTAATCCCCCTAAGGTTTGAGATAGACCAAAAATGGCTGAGAAACTCATTATATGAGATGGCCCTTTAGCTAATGCTCTGATTAACCCTTCTAACATCATTGGTCCCATAAAATAGAGGGCAGAAAAAGCAATGATTGCTTGGCTAATGTAAAGTTGTTCGGGGCGAGTTTGTACGCCTACACCAATATCAATGAATGAGCCGATAGCAATACCGAGTAAAGCAATGGAAATAGGCTTACGGATATCTAGAATATTGAAAGTAATTACACTTAGTATAATTCCTACAATAGAAGCAATAAATGTTACCGTATAAAATGTAACCATCTGATCGTTATTCATTCCTAAGCTTTTCATTAAGCCTGCTGCACCAACGGTTTGCTCTGAAATGAGCATTCGCACAATCGCCGACATTAAACCGAAAGTAATAATTTGCCTAGTTGTGAGCCATTGCCAATCAAGTATAGGAGACTTCCTTTGAGATTCAATTAAAATAGCAATACCAATACAAATTATGCTGATAATAAGTAGATAACCGATCCAAGGTGTATCCCACGAAATAGTTCTACCTTGGGTGAAGAAAGCACAGAGTGTTGCAATACCAATGGCAAATAAGCTGAAACAGATTAGATCTAGCCAACTTAAGGCTTTAGTATGCACTCCAGGAGGAATTGGGAGCCAAATTACTAGACCTATACAAAGTAAAGTAAGAGAAAGCTGAAACAGCGTTATAGTATGAATATTCCCATCGCCAGCGATAAAAGGAACGGTGATTTGTGCAAGTGGCGTACCTAATTGCATTAGACCTGTAGTTAAAGCGAGGGCAATTAGTTTTCCATTCCCTTTCATTGATTGTAGCAGATAGAACATTCCTAGTACCATCAAACCACTTGCGGCAATACCTGAAATTCCCCTTGCAATTATTTCTACGGTAAAACTGATATTTAAGGCTTGTAATACATTAGCAATGAGCAGTAAAAAAAGCACTGTACGAACAAAATGCTGTAATCCAAAATGTTGCCTAAACTTAAAAAAGAAAATACTCATACAAGCGTAGGTCATATAATAGCTAACTTGGATCCAACCAACTTGATCAACCTGTAAAGCAAGGCTTGCTTGTAATTGTGGCATTGCTGCCATTAATATTCCATTTTGTAAGCCAGCAGTAACTGAAAGTAAAACGCCGATCAGAAAATAAAAAATTCTACGTCTAACAGGGTGATCAGGCGATGCGGGCGAACCTGCCATAAATGGCATTTCGTGTGGTTTAAAGGTATAGCCGTTTGATTCTAAAGACATAAGGTGATTTTTCAATCAATAGTGTAGAATAAAAAGTAAGATTTTCTTTGAATGAAGAATAGTACTGTTTTTTATTTAAGCAAGAATTAAATCGAGTAATGTAGGATTTTAGCATATATAAATAAAAATTTCATTCAATGAATGTCGTTGTTTTCTATACTGAAAAAGGGTATTGGATACTTGGATGGTATTCATAACCTTCAACTTTAAAATCATCAAGTGTAACCCAACGTTCAAGATCATCTAAGGTTTTTATATCAGGGTTAATATGTAGTTTAGGCGGCGAAAAAGGAGTACGAGATAATTGTACATCTCGCATTAGTTCAAATTGATCTTCATAAATATGAGCATTGACAATTTTGTGAAATGCTTGCCCTGCTTGATGCCCAGTAATTTGAGCCATTAGCGCTAAAAAAGTGTAGCATTGAATCATATTCCAATTTAAACCAAGTGGAACATCTGCAGAGCGTTGTGTACTATTAAGATATAAAGTACCGTCAAGTAATGAAAAATGATGACTATGTAAACAAGGACGTAAACAGCCTAAATGAAATAGCCCAGGATGGTAAAAAGTATAAATTTCACCACGATTATCAATACCATTTTTTAAATCATTAACGATTTGGCGTAAGAGATCAATATTACCTGAGCCATCACCTTTCGGAAAATTTCTTCCGACTGCACCGTAAACCCAGCCCATATCATCTTCACCTTTACGATGTGGATTTGCTAACCAATCATTGTTTTGATTAGCATTAGCGTCCCACGATTTTGTCCCTAGTTTGCGGAAATCTGCTGCATTATGATAGCCTCGTATATAGCCTAATAATTCAGCAATAGCTGATTTCCAAAAACTTTTTCGGGTAGTAACTAATGGAAATTCACCTTTAGCAACATCATAGGTGAGATCGGCATTGATAACGGTTAAACACCGCTTGCCCGTACGTTCATTTTCGACCCATTTTCCCTGTGCAACAATTCGTTGGCATAATTCTAAATACTGCTTCATTATGTTATTCCATTAGTAATTTGACTTTTGATTGGGTAGAATAATACCCAAATTTTCGTGAATAAAGGAAGTATATATGAAATCAATTGTAAAGTCTTTGAGCTTAGCTGTCATTGTTGCAGTGTTAGCTGGCTGTAGTGCTAGTAACACAAGTACTTGGAAACGGCTAGCGAATAGTGAAATTGACCAAAAATCTTATGCGGTTGCATATAGTGCTACGGCACAAACTTATCAAGATAGGGTTAATGAAAGTTACGATATTGAATCATTTATGCGAGGAGCAGACGATTGGTATAGCAAAAAAGTAACCTTACCGATTGAACAAATTAGAGCTAGTCTGTTAAACCGAATGTTAGATCACAATGTTTACGCCTATTACAGTGGTGTACTTTATGCTTCTGAATTACAGCATAATGCAACACGGCTTAGCCCGAAATGTTGGGAAATTTTCCAGCCAGCAAGTATGACACAAGGCATTTATGATGCAATGATTGATTTACAAAAACATAAAGTGCGTGATGATGAATATTTAAATAATGGCACAGAACAGATGCTACATTTATGTGTAGAACAGGCGGAAACTGATCATAAGTTAGACAAGGCTACCAATGCTATTCCTAAAAGTAAGGGAAAAAGCAAACACAAAAAATAGCCTATTTTGAGTAGTTTTAGTTAGAAATTATTCGTTACAAGCGGTTAGAGTAGCAAAAATTTTGCAAAACTGACCGCTTGAGTAATAAATTATTACTATGTCTCAATTCCATTCTAACAACTTTGTAAAATATGGTATGTTTATCTTGCAGTTTGGCATATGTTTACTAGAATGGTATATCCCTAGTTAGAACTGATAACATAATAATGAAACTCAATATTCCAACCTATTTAACGATTTTCCGTGTGGGACTAATTCCGCTTTTTATTTTAGCATTTTATTTACCTATCCCTTATTCGGCTGAAATCACAACATTTGTTTTTTTTATTGCGAGTATTACCGATCTATTTGATGGTTATTTAGCTCGTAAATGGAATCAGACTACTCGTTTAGGCGCATTTTTAGATCCCGTGGCAGATAAAGTCTTAGTGGCGATTGCATTGGTGTCGGTGGTTGAGTATTACCATACGTGGTGGATAAGCATTCCTTCAGGTATTATGATTGCTCGTGAAATTATTATTTCCGCTCTGCGTGAATGGATGTCTGAAATTGGTGAGCGAGCAAATGTTGCGGTGTCTATCTGGGGAAAAGTGAAAACAATGGCACAAATGTTAGCGCTTGGAGGGCTACTATGGCGACAAAGTCAAACAATGGAGGTGTTAGCAATTATCCTCTTGTATATGGCTTCAGGACTAACGATTTGGTCTATGTTACAGTATCTCAAAGCCTCTAAAAGTAGTTTATTACAGCATTAATTTCTGTATATAAGCGGTCAGATCACAATTAAGATTTACTAATGTCTAAATTCGATTCCAAGCAGTTTCTTGCTAAAGCCCCCCATCAATCGGGGGTTTATCGTATGTATGATGATAAAGGAACGATTATTTATGTAGGTAAAGCGAAGGATCTAAAAAAACGGTTGTCTAGCTATTTTCGATCTAATTTATCAAGCCGTAAAACAGAAGCATTGGTCGCTCAAATTGCCCATATTGATATTACGATTACCCATTCAGAAACAGAAGCATTACTTCTTGAGCATAATTATATTAAGGAAAATCAGCCTCGTTATAATGTTTTATTACGTGATGATAAATCTTATCCCTATATCTTATTAACAAAACATTCATATCCTCGTTTGGCAAGTTTTCGTGGCAGTAAAAAATTAGCAGGTGAATATTTTGGGCCTTATCCAAATGCTGGAGCGGTACGAGAAACATTAAATTTACTGCAAAAATTG